>JAGXIK010000101.1 GCA_024635715.1 Gillisia sp. | reverse complement strand
TTCTGGTAAGATCGAGCATTTTTTAGGAAAACAAGGAATCAATGTAATCCGAAAAATATTTGGTGTAATTTTATTAGCTATAGCAGTAAAATTATTTGCCGCTAACATTCAGAATCTATTCAAATGAAAATATTCATCTACATATTAATAGCACTATCTGTTGCTGTGATTGCTTATAATGTAACAATTTTAAATTTTGATGATTTGCTAAGTGAAGATAGTGCCATTGCACTTATTGGAGTCATATGTGCAGCTTGTGTGATCGTTCTGCTTTCAATTTTGTTGACATCTAAAGCAATAGAAAATAAAGTTAAGGACAAGAATTAGCATTATTATTGATTATTGCTTTTTTCTGAAAGAGGTCATTTTGAGCGTAAGACAAAACCTACGCTCTAAATTAGTCACGAAAGAATTATCTTACAACTGTTATTTTTAATTGCGCAGCATAATTTATTCCTTTTAACGCTAGGTTTTTTAAATATAAAAAGGTCCGAGAACTATTCCATTTATCCCCTGAAATTGCTATTTTATATAATAGCAGAATATAGAAAAAGTATGTTCAAAACATCCTTAAATCAATGATTTTCAAATAACTATAAAGAACCCCAGGAAATGTTTTTAAGAGATTATTACCTGAAATGAAATGTTCTTTAAAAATTTATTAGGTGTAAAATAAGGTGAAATAAGTAACCACTGTAACAGGAATAGAAGCGATCATTAAGATAATAAATACCCTATGAAGCTTTCTGTATATTAAGGCTCTTTTAAGTTTAGATTTGAATTCAAAATCTGCCGAAGAATCTATTTGGCTTTTAATTGCCCCTAAGGAAACATTTGAGGAATCTACCAAGATCTCTTTTTGTAAGAATAATAGCGCACTGTTATCCAATAGGCGGAAGCTCACTGCTACAATGTAAAAGAACAAAGGAGAGAGTAAAAGGAAAATAGCCGTATAGTCGTTGTAAGCATCCACAGTATCTACGAATATACTAGTTTGTTAATGATAATTCCATTACTTTATCAATAATTCGGTCATTTTCATTAATAATCCGTTGAAATTCATCCGTTCCAAAAAGTTGTTCTGCCATAACTGCTTTTATATATTTCTTTAGAAGTGGTTGATAATCATTGATCTTCATTGGTACATTCTGACTTTTCATGTAGGCTAAAAAGTTCTCGGCAGTCTTATCTGTAACTATTTCGCCCGTGTAAAACTCATTCCAGGAAAGTGCATTGTAAAAAGCTCGGTTTTTCTCTAATTCTTCAAAAACAAATCGACTAAAAAGTCCCATTCTTAGAGCATAGGTAATATTTTCTCGCTCCATGTTGGTGTCTTTGGCTACGAAGATGTCTGGAATTATTCCTCCTCCACCATACACAATTTTGCCACCAGGTGTTACGTAACGTAGGGAATCGGTTACATGTATACTATCTGCAGTTGCCATTTCCCCGTTTTTATATCTTAGGATGTAGTCGTTAAAATAGGCTTCATTTCCCATTTCATACGATTTCTGAATCGACCTACCTGTTGGGGTGTAGTATCTTGCAATTGTTAATCTCACTGCGCTTCCATCGCCTAATTCCATCTCTCTTTGTACAAGGCCTTTTCCATAAGAGCGCCTTCCAATAATAGTCCCGCGGTCGTTATCTTGAAAAGCACCCGCAACAATTTCACTTGCAGAGGCTGAGTTTTCGTTCATGAGAACGAAGAGTTTATTCTTCTCAAAAGCTCCTTTTTTATTAGAAAAAGTTTCTTCGATATCACCTTTCTTATTCTTGGTGAATAAAATTAACTGACCGTCTTCTAAAAACTCATCAACAATATTAATAGCTTCTGAAAGGTATCCTCCTGGATTATCCCTAAGATCAATAGCAATTTGAGTAGCCCCCTGTTTTTTTAATTTATTAAGTCCTGCTTTAAATTCTAGGTAAGTAGTTTCAGAGAACCGATTTACTTTTATATATCCCAAATCAGCATTCAGCATATAAGCAGCGTCCACGCTTTTTAATGGAACTCTGGATCTGGTTATATTAAATTTTAAGAGGTCTTTTAAGCCTTTGCGAAAAACGGTAAGTATAACTCTGGAATCTTCCGCCCCTTTTAATTGGGCAATAATAGAATCATTGCTTATTTGCTTACTAAAAAGCTGTTTATCATTTGCGTATAGAATCCTATCTCCCCCTTTAATTCCTAACTTCTCACTTGGTCCACCCGTCATTGCTTGGATTACAACGATGGTGTCTTGTACATTGTAAAAACTAACACCAATTCCAACAAAATCCCCTTGCATGTTTTCGGTTACTCCGGCATATTCATTTTTAGGGATATATACAGAATGCGGATCTAGATTTTCCAAAATCCTATTTACAGTGACATCTACAATACTATCTGTATTTACATCATCTACATATTCGTAGTCTATATAATCTATAAGCCTATTGAGTTTTTCTTTCTTGGCATTAGAAGAAAAGAGCCCTTTTTGGTCTGGGGTAAAATCTAACTTTGAACCAAGTAGAACTCCTACGGCACAAGCTAGCCCTAGTAATAAAGGGAGATATATTTTATGTTTTTTCTTCAATGGTCTAATTCTGTTACTTGATTTAATTCTATCCCGGCTTTTTCTAAAAAATCTAAACCGCTATTATCTTTATATCCAACTTCGTACACAATTCTGGTTATACCCGCTTGGTGAATTAATTTACTACATTCTTTACAAGGAGACATGGTTATATAAAGTGTTGCTCCTTGACATGATTGTGTAGAGGAGGCAACCTTTAAAATCGCATTAGCTTCCGCATGTAGCACATACCACTTTGTATAACCTTGGTCATCTTCACAGTAATTTTCAAAACCTGTAGGGGTGCCGTTATATCCGTCGGAAATAATCATTCTATCTTTCACAATAAGCGCACCAACTTGTTTACGTTTACAATGCGAAAGTTTACCCCATTCATTTGCTATTCTCAAATAAGCTTTATCAAATTTTAACTGCTTCTCTTTCTGCATTTTTTTAAATAAATTCCGTCTCAATATTATAGTTCAGCATTAAAACAAAAAGCTCACTAAAATATTGTAAGACAAGGGTTAAAACAATTTATAGGCGTTAAATTTTTACCAAACGGCTAGAATAGTTTCTTTTAAAATAGGTAATAAGACACCAATTACAATTGCTGAAATTACTAAAATCCAATCTCTTCTGGTAACACGAAACAAATTTTGAAGTATAAAAGATGCTATTAAGACAGAAAGCACCACGATAATTTGCGCGGCTTCAATTCCTAGAGCGAATTCTATAAGTGGTAAAAACTTACTAGAAGAATCTGGGAAGATCATTTTGAAATATCTCGAAAAGCCTAATCCGTGTATTATTCCGAAAAAAGCGGTGCTAAAATATAGAACACTAACATTTCTTTGATGCTCTCTTTTCTTGGCAGTAAGTATATTATAAAAGGCTGTAAAGAGGATTGTTAATGCTATTAATAGTTCTACCCAAGTGGCAGTTACTCTTACAACATCGAACACTGCTAAAAACAGAGAGAGGGTGTGTCCAAGAGTAAAAATGCTTACAAGCCATAAAACTCGCTTCCAGCTGCTAAATGAGTAGGCTGCTACCAAAACGACAATGAATAAAATATGATCGTAGGCCAACCAATCTAAAACATGTTCTAGACCTAATCTAAAATATAACCAAAATTCAGACATATTGTGGGGGTGATAAGACCCGAAATTACAATTTATTATAGAGTTGGCAAAAATATGATTTCATTGATTTTAGAGATCAATTAATCCCTCCAAAAAAAATACTTTTTGAAGGAAATTCTATCACTATTGCAAGAATTGGTTTAGATCAAATCCGGCTTTATAAATTTTACTCTGCCCATTTTCGAATTTATTCAATGCTGTTTTATATTCTTCTAAGGAGCTATATTCCTTCGGCTCTATCTCACTTCTTTTACTTGTAAAATAAAGCGTATTCGTTTTAAAATCTATAAATGGACAGTAATCCATTTTATCTGAATTGATACTCTCTCCCAAATTTTTGGCATATCCCCAGTCTCCATTTTTTAACTTGGTGCTCATATATAGGTCTCCGCTTCCAATGCCATCTTCACGATTATATCCACTGAAAATCAAGAAATCTTCCTTTGGAGAGATAAAAGCATTGAATTCATACCCATCGGTATTTATGGAATCGTTTAAAGAAACCGGAGTTTGATAAGAATTCGAATTCCATTCACTTTTATAAATATCATCTTTGCCTTTACCTCCCGGTTTATCACTAGTAAAATATAAATTCTTATTTTCTGAAACAGAAGGGTAAAACTCATTGAATTCAGAATTTATAGGAGCGCCAATATTTGTAGGGACTGACCATTTATCATCCATATTTTTTCGTTCCAGATACCAGATATCAAAGTCTTTTTTAACTTCTGAAGAATCTATTAGGGGTCGATTTGAAGCAAAGTATAATCTTAATCCATCTGGGGATAAGAAGGGTTCCAGGTCTTTATGTTTCCCGGAAGGTGTTATTAATTGCTGAGTGACCCAGGAATCCCCATTTTTAGTTGCCTGAACAATGATTGAAACTTCTTCTAAAAGACTTTGGACGGTAAAATAAACTTCTGTCTGATCTGAGGTCATACTAAAATCCCGAATGTTTTGATATTCAGAAAATAATTTTGAAAATGCAGGCTCTACTTGTTTTGTTGATTGTGCAGAAAAATTGAGCGTTATTAAAAGACAGCAGGTTAATGAAAGTGATTTATATAGCATATTAATTTTTTGATTTATAAATGCCTTCAAAAGCTACTGAAAGGGATTCTCCCTTTTCGTTTAAAGTTTCCCAAAGCTGGGTGACACTATCATCTTCGTTTTTTGTCCATGTGATCTGGTTGTAATAATTGCCTTTTACGTTTTTAATAAGCTCGCTTTTTAAGATCATCTTATTTGTTGCTGCTTTTCCTCTTAAAATCAGATTGTTGCCAGAATTGGATATCCAAACTTGGTTCCAAGTAGAATCTGCTGCATTGTAATAATTATAGCTTCTTCCACTACCACCGGTGACACCCTTCCAGTTTTCACTCACAATACATTCATTTTCTAGTTTCTCTATTTTATTCTCTCCTACTTTTTTGCCAGATGTATCAAAGACGTCCCAATCTCCCACCCAAAAATCAAATTGCTGATGATTGACTGTGCAACAATTGCATTTAGTTTGAGCTTGACCGAATAATGTGCAGAGAAATAATGCTAATGTCATTAATAGTGCTTGCATAGTTTTGAAAGTTTTTCTGAAAGTACTCTATTTTGAAAAGCCATGACGAAGAATGATTTCAATAGGTCGGATTTTGATGTTAAGGGTGTAATGTTAGATATTCAATCGGATCTACAAATTAACCCTAAATCAGTTAGGTTTCAATTATGTTTTCGTTTAAAACCTAAAACCTAAATTATTTTCTGATTCGTTTCTTGCTGCTTCAATAAGTGCATTTTCAAAACGCTTCTCTGGGATTAAACACATAAGTGCCACCTACACATAGATTCCGGCAACAATCCATTCACTCATATAGGTAGTGGCTATTGCTAAACCATAATAGTAATTACAATTGCAAGCACTCCATCGCTAAAAGATTCTAAGCTTCCTTTAGGCATTTTTTAAAAAGTTGATTTTTGGATAGTTAAATTACAATGAACATTTAAACTAGTGGTTTTCGATGTGAAGCTGATTAATCTAATCACCAATCAGTGCGAAAAAAATAAAATTTATAGCTTCTCATCTACCTTCCATTTTAACGTAGTTCAAACTTTTTGGAGATTCTAGATTCCAGAGTTTAAAAACGGTCTGTTTTTCTTTAGGATCCAGTGAGATAGTATGAGTTAATATCATAGATCAAATTTATTTTATACTTGCAGCCATATCAATTATTAAGCTGCTCATGCAACAGAGCTCAATGATCTATGAATTTTTTGAATTTACGGGAAGCCGTAATTTAAAAACCAGAAACATTTTAAATTTGTAAAGCTTTAGATGTGAAAGTAGTAATTAAGCGCCAGACCTGAAAGAAATTATACTTGTAGGGAAGTGTAAGTTCCTAAAGGAATGGCGCTATTTTTAATTCCAATTTTATGGTCTCATTGAACAAAAAAGATAATCTCCTTTTGTTGTTGAATTTGAGGTGTGATATCTATGCCTTTTTCTGGAGGGTGAATTAGTATTGCTATTTAATAAATAGTCAATCTTTCTAAAAGAATATTTCTTGGTAAGGGTGAATGCATAATTTAAAGTTCCACAACTTGAAATTATAAGGCCCTAAGCATTTTATATTTTTAAGCAGTAATCTTTAGCATTATAAATACTACTAAAGCTATGCTGCTAATTAAAAACAAAAATTCTGCAATACGGATTAAACTATTATCTCTCATAGTTTGAAATTTAGTAAATAGGGTGGGTAGAAAATTTATGTGAGGTAGAACAGTATTAATAGTATTAAAGTTGAATCGAAATATTTAATTAAGATATGGGGGAAATCCCCCATTTTTGACATCTAGTTAGAACCTCCAGATTTTTAAGATTAAAATGTTTGATTTTATGTTGCGAATGATAATTTTTTTATAATTTTGCCGTCCACTTGCTCGAGTGGCGGAATTGGTAGACGCGCTGGATTCAAAATCCAGTATTTTCGGATGTGCGGGTTCAAGTCCCGCCTCGAGTACTTTTAACATATCAAATAACACCAAAACCCTATAAACTTCACTGTTTATAGGGTTTTTCTTTTTTCTTGTATTCATTTGATACCATTT
>JAGXIK010000100.1 GCA_024635715.1 Gillisia sp. | reverse complement strand
ATCTATATTTCTCTATCTTCGCAACAAAATAATCCCTTTGCAGCCAAAACGCTTTTATTACCTTATTAAAGTTCAATATTTAGGATATCGTTTACACGGATGGCAAAGCCAGCCGGGTTTTAAAACCGTTGAAGGTCTTATTAAGAAAACATTTAAATATATACTTCCAGATCGTAGGCTTAAGGTTCTTGGTTCTAGCCGAACAGATGCAATGGTCTCAGCAAATGAGTCTGCCTTCGAATTATTTTTAGAAGAGGAGCCTCTAGAAGATTTTTTGGAATTTCTAAAATTATTGAATAAGAACTTACCTCCAGATATTAAAGCTTTGGATATTCAGGAAGTAGATGGGAAATTCAATATTATTCAAGATTCAAAACAGAAGGAATATCATTATCTATTTTCCTTTGGAGAAAAGAACCATCCCTTTTGTGCCCCACTCATGACCAATTTACAAGAGATCTTAGACATAGAATTAATGAAGGAAGGTGCGAAGCTTTTTGAAGGCTTGCATCACTTTCAAAATTTCTGCGTTCGCTCCTCTGGGAATAGTATATATGAAAGGGATGTAGTGTTTTCTGAAATTCAAGAAAACACCATTTACACGGCCAATTTCTTTCCAGAAAAAAGTTATGTCCTTGTAGTTAAAGGAAGTGGTTTTTTAAGATACCAGATAAGGTTAATGATGGGAACGCTCATTCAACTTGGAAAAGGGGAATTGAGCTTGGAGGACATTGAGAGAAGTTTAAAAGCAGGTGTAGCCAATCAAATGACCTACATCGCACCTGCTTCTGGATTAATTCTTCATAAAATAGAATTTATATAATTTCTTAGTTATCTTCTTTGTCTAGGATCGTTAATGCAAATTTAATGGTCCAGTAATCTAAGGCCTCATCAAAGTATTCGTAGTAGGTTTTCAAGCCTTTGGGATCTTCAATTTCAGCTTTAGCTTTTCTTACTGCATCTACATCTGCTTTAGAGATCAATTGCAATAGATCTATTTTTTCACCTTCCTCATAAAGTTTTACAAGATGAGAATAAATGGTAGAAGGCGCCAATTTTCTGGACACAGAGATCTCTTCTACACTAAGTCCATCAGTGTAAAGTTGTAGTGTTTCTTTATGCGAATTGCCAGATTTTTTAGGTTTCTTCTTAAACCGCTTCTCTTTATTGAAAGCTATGATCTCTTTAATGAATTGATATCCGTAATCCTCCATTTTCTTTCTCCCAACTCCATTTATTTGGATAAAATCTTCATCGGTCATGGGGCGTTCTTTTTCCATTTCCTTTAAAGTAGCATCATTAAAAATTAAATAAGCTGGAATTCCTTCTTCTTGAGCGAGACCTAATCTCAGTTGGCGAAGTTTTTCGAAAAGACTATTGTCTTTAGTTTTAGTTGCTTTAGACTGTTCTGCCTGAATTTCTTTCTGATCTAGATTTTTTGCCAACTCTAATTTCCCTCCGTTGAATAAGATATCCTTGGCCATTGGGGTTAGCTGAAGATGGTTATGAAGATGAAAAGCGATCTCTACATACCCAAGATTGATAAGCTGAATTATATATAGTTGCCAATCTTTCCAGGAAATATCTTTTCCAATTCCATAAGTTGTTAATTCTTGATAGCCTTTTCCTAATACTCCCTCATTCTGCGCACCTC
Organism: Gillisia sp.; assembly: GCA_024635715.1. Classification (GTDB taxonomy): domain Bacteria; phylum Bacteroidota; class Bacteroidia; order Flavobacteriales; family Flavobacteriaceae; genus Gillisia. The sequence goes on along the minus strand of JAGXIK010000100.1, from coordinate 9,782 downwards.
TAAGCACATCTATCAATACAGTTATAGGTTCTTTTCCTTTTAGACGATAAATACACGAGAGCGCCTTTTGAGCGATTAAGGTCCCATCCATAAACTGCGGTGGGTTCCTACAGATATCACAATTGCCGCAATCCTCCTTTTTTAACTCGCCAAAATAGCTCAATAAAATCTTTCTTCTACAGGTAAGTGCTTCAGAATATTGTTTCATTCGGTCCAGTTTGGCCATTTGGACAGCTTCATTTTTGGCATTTGCTGCAAATTTTTGAAGCTGGATCACATCAGCATAACTATGAAAAAGCATGGTTTCTGAAGGCAATCCATCTCGCCCTGCACGACCGATCTCCTGATAATAGCCTTCCAGATTTTTTGGCATATTATAATGGATCACCCAGCGAATATTGGATTTGTCTATCCCCATCCCGAAGGCTATAGTTGCGCAAATAACCTGTTGTTTGTCATTTATAAAATCCTCCTGAATTCTACTTCGCTCTAAATGGCTTAAGCCTGCATGATATGCTTCGGCTTTTATACCATTCGCTTTTAACTTCGCTGCAACGTCTTCAGTATTTTTTCGGCTTAAGCAATATATTATTCCACTTTCATTTTTTCGACCTTCAGTAAACTGAAGAATTTGTTCCAATCTTTTTGTTCCAGGGCGAACTTCCAACGAAAGATTCTTTCTATCAAAAGAGGCTACATGTATTTTTGCATTGGGAATATTTAACTGCTGGCAAATGTCTTTTCTCGTTGCCTTATCTGCAGTGGCGGTTAAGGCAATAACAGGAGTAGAGGGGAAGCGCTTTTTTAAATAACCTAATTGGGTATAGGCAGGTCTAAAATCGTGCCCCCAGCTAGAGATACAATGAGCTTCATCTATGGCAATTAAACTCACTTTTCCATCTGTAAGAAACCTGTCTACAAACTGTAAACTTTCTGGAGCAACGTAAAGTAATTTTAGTTCGTTTTTTTCAACACTAGCAATAATTTCCTGCTGTTCGCTTTCAGACTGACTGCTATTTAAATATGCTGCAGCGATCCCATTAACTTTTAGACCATCTACTTGATCTTTCATGAGAGCGATCAAAGGAGAGATCACAAGAGTGATATTTGGCAAAAGGATTCCCGGCAACTGATAACAAATAGATTTTCCACCACCAGTTGGCATGATCACTACATTATCTTTCCCTTTAAAAACTGCATCTATAATTTTCTTCTGAAGAGGACGAAAGCTATCGAACCCAAAATATTCCTTTAATGCACCAAAAAGTTGCTTTTCTTCCATGTGGCAAAAATAGGAGATAGGTTTAAGTATTCCGAAGTAGAATCGCAAAACTTAGCCTAAAAAGTTATAGAACCCCTTTAAACGAAAAACTTTGTTATTTTTATGCAAACTTTCAATTTATGGCAAAACGACATAGGCACCTACAGCGAAGACCTAAATCTACCAATGCACTTAATAAAGCTCCAGGAACCGTTGCTTATGTGGGTAGAAAGGAATCCGCAGAAATTAAAGTGGAGGTTATAGACTACAATAAAGTAAACTACGAGCGGTTTATTTTTGATAATGTGGAAGCCACGTTTAAATTTCAAAATGAGGAAAATATTACTTGGATAAATGTAGATGGTTTAAGTAATACTGCTGAAATTGAAAAGCTAGGGAAATATTACAAACTTCATCCCCTTATCATTGAAGACATAGTAAATACTAATCAGCGCCCAAAAATTGATGAGTATCAGGACTATTTATTTATTGTTGCCAAAATGCTATACCATAAGGAAAATGGCATTTTAGAACATGAGCATATTAGTATTGTTATAGGCAAGGATTACGTACTAACATTCCAAGAAGCAGATGGCGATGTTTTTGATGCAGTTAGAGAACGACTAACTAACGATAAAGGGCGTTTAAGAAACAATGGGCCAGATTATCTGGTATTCGCAATTTTAGACTCGATTATAGATAATTATTTTGTGGTTATTGAAGAGATAAGTGACAAAATAGAAACTTTAGAGGAGCAATTATTTACTGCTCAACCTAACGATGATATTACTTTTGAGATCCAGGAATTAAAAAGAACGGTACTTCGAATTAGAAGAGCTGTATTTCCTTTAAGAGAAGTTATAGGTAGGTTAGAAAAAATAGATAGTACGCTTATTCAGGAAAAAACACTCAATTATATTAGGGATTTATATGATCATATTATCCAAGTTTCAGAGAATATAGAGATCTATAGAGAAATGACTTGGGGATTGATGGATATGTATATGACCACCATTAGCAATAAAATGAACGAAGTAATGAAGGTGTTAACCATTATGGCGTCCATCTTTATTCCTTTAACCTTTATGGCGGGTATCTACGGAATGAATTTCGAGTATATGCCAGAATTACAATGGAAATATAGCTATTTTGTACTTTGGGGACTAATGATCTTGGTCTTCCTAGGTATGATCATTTATTTTAAACGTAAGAAATGGTTATAAGCTTTTTATTAGCTTCAACTTAATTATAAAAGACCCATTAAAATGAAAAGAATTTTCTTAGGCAGTTTATGCCTGCTACTTTTTCTATCTTCCTGTAAGAATGAAACAAAAGATAAACAAAAAGTTGAAGTTGCTGATTCTCCAGACTCCACAATGAGACCAATTTATATAGGCACATATACTAAAAAAGAGGGCCATGTAAATGGACAGGCAGAGGGGATTTATTTGGTTTATCAATTCCCTGAGACCGGAGCTCTAGAGATGGATAAAACCGTTGCCAGTGTGGTTAATCCTTCTTTTGTAAAAACCTCTGGTGATAACAAATATCTTTATGCGGTAAGTGAACTTGGCCCTAAAGATGGGCCGGCGGGATTAATCTATTCCTATAAAATTAATGAAGATCACAGTCTGGAGCAAACAGGAAGTATTTCTACAGAAAGTTTTGCGCCTTGTTATATTGCTGAAGATCAATCTGGCCAGTTTATTTTTGTTGCTAATTATGTTGGGGGAGTGGTGATGATCTATGAAAAAACGGCTGATGGAAGTTTAAAAAAGTTGCAAAAGATCAGTCTAGAAAATCCTGAAAAATCCAATCCACATTCGGTGAATATATCATCAAATAATAAATTTGCTTATATCACAGACCTTGGTAATGATCGTATTTGGATTTTTAATTTGGATTTGGACACAAAATCTTTAAAGCCAAATGAAACTCCTTACATTCAACTTGCTGAAGGATCTGGACCAAGACACTTCGCCTTTTCCAAAACTAATGAGCACGCCTATACTATCAATGAGCTCAATGGAAGCATAAGTGCGTTTAAAATAGAGCAAAACGGGAATCTTACACACCTAAAGGATATTTCTTCCTTACCTGAGGACTTTAAGGGAGAAAATTCTGCAGCAGATATACATATACATCCCTCAGGTGATTTTCTATATGTTTCTAATCGTGGTCATAATAGTATAGCAGCTTTTAGTATAAACCAAAATACAGGAAGTTTAAAGAACATTGGATTTACAGATACCCGGGGGGCTACTCCAAGAAATTTCGCCATTTCTCCCGAGGGAACTTTTCTTTATGTAGCTAATCAGGATTCCAACGACCTGGTAAGTTTCAAAATTGATTTAGAAAGTGGTAAATTAACCGAAACAGGAAAAACACTGGCAATTAAGACCCCTGTCTGTATTGAGTTTTTAAATTAATAATCCTGACCCCCTATAGATATTTCCTTTTAACAGGAAACTATTTTCACTTTACTTCCTCAATAACAAAAAAGCCATCATTCCCTTGAGATTGGTAAAGTGGCATAAATATTCGTGCATCCCATTGACTTTTTATTTTCTTGCCATTTTGTAAAGCTATTAGATCTCCCTTATATATTTTTTGAAAATTTTTAAATCCAGATTTCATTTTGAAGGTATCATTTACTTCAAGTCCATGTCTATATATTATTCTAAAGGTTTTTTGATCTGGTGCATTTTTCACTGAAAACTTTTCGACACATAAGGGATATTGGGGGATTTGGGTAAGGTCTAAATCACAAGCTTCTTTTAGTGCGAGCCACATCATACCTTCATGATTTTCGGTAGAATTTTTATTAGTATGCTGGCCTGCTTCAAAAGTAAAGCCTGTTAAACCGATTCTGCTTAAATAGTGATCGATCGCCCCATATACAATGTCACTAAATCCTTGAACAATATAAGTAGGGAAATTTTGCGCCCATTTATTATTGTCGTTTACTAATTGAACCGAAACATACGGCAAACTGTCAGAAGAGGTCGTATGGCAATCCATAAAATAGCGTTTGGAAAATTTAGCTTCTGGGAATTGCTCTAAAACCTCAATAATTTCTAGCGTTTCCCGCTGCTCACTTGTCTCTTTTTTATGTTGGCTTATATTGTCTTCTGTCCAAGTTCTATTTAAATCTTCGTCTATATAACGCACATTTTTCTCTAGCGCTAATTTATTTCCTAAAACCCCAACGATACATCCATTTATTTTTGGTTTAGTGTTCTCTAATGCTGTAAATACTCGCTTTAGTGCTTCTACTCCAGAAGGCTCATTACCATGAACCGCCGCAGTTATAAATAATAATGGCCCTTTATTGCCACTAGAATATTTTCCTATTATTCTGGAGTTTTTTTCCATAGTTGAATGATTTAATTAGGCCATGGTAGCTAATTCTCTATTGGAAATTTTATTTCCATATAAGCTTTTATACTCCACTTTTTTCTCGATAGATTTCACGATAACATCACTAAAATCTGGTAAACCAATATCTTTAAAATGATCCAGGCCACCAGGACTTAGAACATTGATCTCAATCAATTTATCTTTCACTATGTCTAAACCAACAAAAAATAATCCATCCCTAATTAATTTAGGAGCGGTAATCTCTACGATTTTTTTCATGGCGTCTGTAAGTGGACTGCTATCTGCAGAAGCTCCTTGTGCAAAATTACTACGGAACTCACCATCTCCTGCAACTCGACGAATTATACCGTAAGTCCCATCTTTTTCCATTACCTGACCATTCATAAGTAAAACACGAACATCTCCATCTTTAGCTGCAGGAAGAAATTCCTGAGCAATCACATAGCCCTGTTGTGTTATATTTTCTATAATCTGATTTAGGTTTTTTTCATTCTTATCTATCAAATACACATCTCTTCCGCCGGAACCTTCCAGTGGTTTTAGAACCATTTTCTTTTTATGCTTCTCGAAGAAATCTAAAATATCTTCTTTTTTTCTAGTGATCAAGGAGGCGGGCTTAATAATGCTTGGAAGCTCTTCAAAATAAAGCTTGTCTATAAAAGCGTTAGATAGGGCATAGGCATCGTTTAAAACCAGCACTCCTTCTTGTTGTATCATTCTTCCAAAAGCAACTCCAGCTTGTTCTGCCCATTGTCTGGAACTACCTTCTTCAGTAGGATTGTTTCTTATAAATAATACATCTAGATCTTTTGCAACAATTGTCTTCTTTTTAGCCTTATCACTTTGCAATAGCTCCAAATATTCTTCAGGAGATTTTGGATCTTCATTTTTGGATATAGATATACTATTAATACTTATTGACTGGTCATGTTTAAAGTTGAAATCCCCAACTCCCATCATATGTACTTCATGTTTTCTTTTTAAAGCTTCAAACATAATATATACTGTGGTACCACAGGTTTCTGTATCAATACCATTTACTACAAAACATATTTTCATGTGGTTATCATTTGCGAGATAGGTAGCCCATCTCTGATTAATTTAATTCTTTTAGCTGATTCTTCATTTAGAAGATAACTTGGTCGTAATGCACCGGTTTTAAGTACTTTTCTATCAGTTAGTTCTTCTATGATCTTGGTGTGCTTTAATGCAAATTTTCCAGTAAGTAAAGATTCATAATCACCACCTTTCTGAAGGTATTTTCTTAGGTCTACCAATCCTTTTAAGTAAATAATATCTTTTAAAAAACCACCTCCTTGCATAATTCTGGAAGTGATATTAAAAGCTCTTTCCGTAGAAAAATCATAAGTAAGAGTGAGTAGCCTAAAGATCTCTTGAAAATCGCCACCTTGTTTAACTGCCTCTCCAGCTATCACTCTTCCCGCAAGTGTTCTCAGCCTATTTGGAGTAAGTGCATTCACAAGATATTCTGACATTACAGCCAATCCTTCTTGTAGCGGGTCATAATCTGCAAGTCCTATACTTAATTGTTTCAAAGGTTGTTGTAAACCATTATGATATGTAAGCACATGGGTTCCTACTTCATGCTGGATAAGCCCTTTTGCATCAATTTCACTTAATTTATAATCTTCTGGAATATAAAGTTCCCCTTGTGAGACCATCATGATGTTTACATCTTTACGTATATGTACTTTGCATTTAAAATTTTCATCTTGATTTCTAAAAAAATCAAATTCTTTTCTGGCGAGACTACTAAAAGCTTTGCTATCCAAGGTTTGATCGTTTTCAGTAAAATCTACTTCGGGTATTTTTTCTAGAATTTGTTTTGCCTCGCTAAATAAATGAGGATCAATTCCTTGGTATAGTCTCACACTGTCATATAGAAAATTCTTGGTGCCCCGCTCGCTTAACATTGTAATTTGCTGATCTAGCTCCTCTCTTTTTTCTCTGAAGAGATAAGACATTGCAGGATCGTCTATATCTTCGAACCTGAGATTATACAATTTACGCTTAAGGACATCCGGATCTATTGGGAGTAATCTGTAATGATAGTCTAATAACTTCTTGTACTTACTTTCAAGAAAAGTCTCCTTGATTTTATGAATATTTACTGGAGAGACCAGCCACAAAAACTGATATGAATTTTCAATGTCTGCGAGTTTTTTATCGATCTCGAAAACTTTCTCTTTTAAATATTTTCTTCCAAGGGCATTAAAACTGGCTACCCCACATGAAGTTTGAACTCTTATATAATCAAAAATTGCAATGTGTACCGCTCTATTTATAAAATCTCTGAAATTTCTGAAGAAAACAGGATAGGTTTTAAAAGTTTCATCCCGGTAAATAGGAGGGATTTCGAGACCCAGTACTAGTGCTCCACATTGTTTGGCTTCGTTTATACTTAAAAGATCTTTTTCTCCCTTCGCTTGTCTATGAGTGGTGTCTTTGATTTCAGTTTTTAAGTATAGCCCAGAAAAAGTTGAATTTATAGAGTCTAATTCTTCTTTAAGTACTTTAAGAGTTGTGGGTAATTTCTTTTCTGGACCTTTTAGAATAAAATTTGTACTAGTTTGTTCTCCAGAATAGAGCTCTAGCAATAAGTAAGATTTGAATTTGGTCGATAATAAATTAGATAGCTCAAATAACAATTTTTGATACCCAGTAAAATCTGACGTGCCAATTATTAAGTATGAGGCTTCACTAATTACCATTCTATGAGTTTCTGGGTCATTGGGTATTTGCCGGTAAATAATTAAATAAGGAAGTTCTTTCTCTATATGCAAAATCCCTCCTCCGGGAAGAGAAGCATTAATTTCAATTTCATTTTCAACTATTGTTAATATTAGCTTAATCGATTTTTCTGATAATTCTGATATGTCGGTTAAGTCTGAGATCATAAATTAGAATAATTTAATTGTTTAAAAACTCAAAGTCCTTTTGTTGATAAGGTTTGAAACAAATTTGATAAAAATCATATTCTTAAATTTAGAAATTAATTGAAGCTTATTACTTAAATAGAACCACTTTGACATTTATTTAAGAGATTTCAAAATTTTAAAGGGATTGAAAATCAAAGATTGACACTAAGTTATTGGTCCAAATGGAGTAGAAGGTTTGGTCTGAAATAACAGAATAGTTAGGGATCAATCTCAGAAATTGTGGGGGAATTGAAAATAGAGTTCAATAATGAATAAACATTTTGATATTGAACAGAAGACAAATTTAAAACTAAAAAAGCCCTTGTAAGAACAAGGGCTTTTAATTACAAAGTGATCGCGCCAGGATTCGAACCTGGGACCGCCTGCTTAGAAGGCGGTGAATTTTCAAACACTTAAATAAAATATATAATATAAAATATTGATTATCAATATTTTAGTAAATTTTGTACTTATTTAATCACATTTGTGTTCAGGAATAAGTGTGCGTAAACTGTGCGTAATTTTAGCTAAATTTATATTATTAAAAGAGTTTGAAATGGCAAAAGCAAGACTGATTCTCGACACCCGATCTAAGTCCAAAAGTACGAATGAAGGCCTATTCCCAATTGTAATTAGAATTTTTCACAAGAAACCTAGGATGATTCGTCTTTCTTATAGTACTTCGAGAGCAGGATGGGATGACAAAAGTATGGCACTTAAAAAATCGGTTGCTGCAAATAAAGATTTGGATTGTGATGTAATCAACACCTTAATTTATAACAAATTGCATGTAGCAAAATCTACTATTTACAAACTTGGAGAGACTATAAATATTATTTCCGTTGATACATTGGTAGAAAATATTAAAATGTCCTGGGATGAGCAACTGGATTCTAAAATCAAAAAAGATTTATCTAATGAAATTAGATTGGATGAATGGGGACAAATTCTGATAAATCGAAAATTGAAAGCCAATAAGCCGGCTACAGCGAAATGGTATCAAGATTCCATTAATGCTTTCACACAATTCAACAATGGTAAGCCGGTAAAGCTTTATCAGATTACGGTTTCCTTTCTTAAAGAATTTGAAATGGAACATGTTTCAAGAGGAAACTCCAACAATGGAATAAGTTCCTACATTCGAGCTGCTCGTGCAATTTATAATAGTGCCATCAAGGAAGATAGGTTTATACCAATAAAAAGCCCATTTTTTAATTATAAAATTCCAACTACTGGTAGGACTAAAAAGAAAGCTTTATCAAAAGAAAAGATTATTGCTATAAGAAATTTGCGATATGAAGAAAATTCTAATCTTTGGCATACAAAAAACTATCTTCTGAGTATGTTTAACGGTAGGGGGATGAATCTTATAGATCTGGCAAAACTGAGAGTGAAAAATATTACTAATAAGAGGATATTTTACGGTCGTAGTAAAACAGGCGATCCATTATCGGTTAAGATAACTACCGAATTTGCTGAAATACTCAGTTATTATATTAAAGGCAAAGATAAAGACGATTTTATTTTCCCCATAGGTTATGATGGTTCAGTAAACAATTTCACAAAATACAAATCTGATAGAAGATTGGTGAACAAATTGCTTAAAAAAATTGCTGAAGATGCAGGAATTGAAGAAAAAATCACTTCATATTACATCCGGCATTCATGGGCTACAATTGCTAAGAACATGGGTGTTTCGACTGAAATAATCAGTGAGGGCTTAGGCCACCATTCCTTGAAGACTACTGAAATCTACCTAAAAAGTTTTGATAATTCTGTATTAGATGATGCTAATGATCTAATTGTAGGGTAAAAGTTCATTTTTATTAATGGTTTTTAGCAGGCTATAGATTCTTTTAATAGGATACTTTTATTCTTTTTTAAACTTATGATATAGTATTCACTTTTTTCATAAATTTGATAGTTTTCAAATTATTTACCAAGCTCATACTTTAAGTTTATTTCCTTTCTCCCCCATAATAACATCTATTTTCCCCAATAGATAGGTATATAGATTTTAGTTGAATTTACCGTCATTTATAAATGGATAGTTAGTTCGCCTACAGTTATCATTTTTCTAAATTAATTTAGTGTTCTGACTTTCAATTATATAATATGTTTGGAGCTAATAATTTTCCGGTTTATCGCCAGCTCGATCAGATGGACTGTGGTCCCACCTGCCTAAAAATAATTACAGATTT
>JAGXIK010000099.1 GCA_024635715.1 Gillisia sp. | reverse complement strand
GTAACTAATACTGAAATTGCTGCTGGATTAAGACAAGCTTTGGATTTTGGAATAGATAAACAAGTTACTAAGCTCACAAGAGAGGATGGTTTTTTTAAAAATGAATTAGTTCGCATTTCACTACCAGCAGAACTTCAAAAAGTAGATAAAACCTTAAGAGATGTTGGATTAAGTTCTTTAGCCGATGAAGGATTAAAAGTACTGAATAGAGCTGCAGAAGATGCCGTTAAAGAGGCCACTCCAATTTTTGTTACTGCTGTAAAAGAGATCACGTTTACTGATGCTCGAAATATCTTATTAGGAAATAATACCTCTGCAACTACCTATTTAAACCAAAAAACAGAAGCTCAATTATACGCCAAATTTAACCCTGTGATCACCAATTCTCTTAATAAGGTTGGCGCAACTGAAGTATGGTCGAATATAATAAACAAGTATAATTCGCTGCCACTTACCAGTAAAGTAAATCCAGATTTGCCAGATTATGTGACAAATGAAGCCTTAAACGGTGTTTTCACAATGATCGCAATTGAGGAAAAAGATATTAGAACCAACTTCGCCGCAAGAACAACAGACTTGCTTAGAAAAGTCTTCGGTCTACAAGATTAAAAATTATAACATTTAGTTATAACTTTTATAATTACTTTAACCTCAACTTAATACATATTAGCACTTGATGGGTTTACATTTGCATTAGAACCCTATATGATGATTGATATAATGTTATTTAAGACAGAGGAAGAGCGTTTATGCCAAAAGTATAAATCGCTAATGGAAAAAGCATTTAAAACCGCTTTGTTTGATAAAGAAAAAAGTGATAAAATAAATGCCCGAGCCAAAAAGATTTTGGAGTTACTTAAAAGGAAAAATTATAAGGGAATAGATAGATGATGCTGTAACTCTTTAAAATAGTCGAATGCCTGTAATTGTCTTGAGCCATACCAACTAAAAAATTCCCCATTCACAATTTCTATACGAGCACTAGAAAATATTCTAATTTCATCGATGTGTTTTTGCCGAAAAGGAAAAGGCTCTGAAGATAAAAGGATAAGATCTGGATTCTGATCTTTTAATAATTCTAAATCTATTACTGGATATCTCCCTTCTGATCCTTTATATATATTCTCCCAGCCATTCAATTCTAACATAGAATTTATAAATGTATCACCACCAACTACCATCCAGGGTTTTCTCCAGATAAAATAAGCTACTTTTATTTTTTTTGAAGACAAGTTATCTCTAAAGGATTCGTGTCTTTTTAATAATTCTGAAACCAGTTCGTTTGCCTTTTTTTCTTCATCCAACAATAAACCGTAATTTTCAATAAGCTCTACGGAATCAGAAAAAGTGATAATATTAGAGATATGAACCTGACATATTTCCTCCAGATCCTGAACCATCTCAAGCGTGTTTTCTTCTTTATTGCAGAGAATAAGGTCTGGTTTTAAATCACGGATTTTATCTAAATGAACCTGTTTAGTACCACCAACAATTGTTTTTTTCTTCTTTAGACCTTCAGGATGAATACAAAATTTTGTGATCCCTACAAGTTTTTCCTCTAAACCTAAGTAAACTACCAACTCGGTTAAACTTGGGACCAAAGAAATAATCCTATTAACTGGCCTAGAAATATCAATGTCACGATCTAGCTGATCTTTAACAAGCATCACTTAAGAGTTTAAGATAAGATTGCAGCCATTTGAGCTGCCATTTCTCGTTGCATCACCTCGGCTTTTGCTGCAGCAATTTCAGCAAAGTTTGATGATTGAGAAGCATAAATAATGGCTCTAGAAGAATTCACCAATAGACCTACATTTTTGTTCATTCCATATTTACAAACTTCTTCTAAATTGCCTCCTTGGGCTCCAACACCTGGAACTAAAAGAAAACTATTTGGAACAATTTTCCTGATCTCTAATAGGAATTCTGCTTTCGTAGCCCCAACTACATACATTAAATGTTCAGAATTTGCATAGTCCTTAGAAGTTTCCAATACTTTCTTATATAATTCTGTTCCGTCACAATTAGTGGTTTGAAAATCGAAAGCTCCTTGGTTAGAGGTAAGCGCAAGAAGAATAGTATGCTTATCCCTGAATTCTAGGAATGGCTCTACAGAATCTCTTCCCATATAAGGAGCAACAGTAACTGCATCAAAGGCCATCTCATGAAAAAATGCCTTTGCATACATCCTGGAAGTATTTCCAATATCCCCACGTTTAGCATCGGCTATTGTGAAAATTTCAGGATAATTATCGTTGATATATTCAATGGTCTTATACAAAGATTTCCATCCCTTTCTACCATGAGCCTCATAAAATGCCATATTTGGCTTATATGCAACCGCAAATTTATGAGTAGCATCTATAATCGCTTTATTAAACGTAAAAATAGGATCTTCTTCAGTAAGTAAATAGGTTGGGATCTTATCTAGATCGGTGTCCAATCCTATACATAGGAAAGATTTCTTTTTATGTATTTGAGCTATAAGGTCCTGAGTGGTCATAAAAATTCAGTATTATATTAATTGCAAAAATAACTATATAAAAAATCCCGCGAATAGCGGGAAATTTAATTTCAATATTTAAAATGCATCGCTGTTCTCCTTCAGCTTCTCGGTGTTTTCTACCAATTGCAGTTCATCTACTATTTTTTGAATATCTCCATTTATAATATTGGAAAGATCATATAAGGTTAAATTGATCCTGTGATCTGTAACTCTTCCTTGAGAATAATTATAGGTTCTAATTTTAGCACTCCTATCACCACTGGAAACCATTGAATTACGCTTAGCAGAATCTGCCTCCAATTTCTTGGCTAGCTCCATATCATATAATCTGGATCGCAACACTCTAAATGCCTTTTCCTTGTTTTTATGTTGTGATTTCTGATCTTGACACTGAGCAACCAATCCTGTTGGAATATGCGTTAATCGCACCGCAGAATAGGTAGTGTTTACAGACTGTCCTCCTGGTCCTGAAGAACAGAAGAAATCTACTCTTACCTCTTTCGGGTTTATTTCTACATCAAATTCCTCTGCTTCTGGCAAAACCATTACTGTTGCAGCCGAGGTATGCACACGCCCTTGGGTTTCTGTTTGAGGAACACGTTGAACCCGGTGAACACCAGCTTCAAATTTCAAAGTTCCGTATACATCTTCCCCAGAAATTTCAAAGATCATCTCTTTAAAACCTCCGTTAGTACCTTCATTATAATCTACGATATTACATTTCCAGCCACGTGCATCAGCATATTTATTATACATCTTATAAAGATCTCCCGCAAAAATACTTGCTTCGTCACCACCTGCACCAGCCCTAATTTCCATCACGACGTTCTTTGCGTCTTCCGGATCTTTAGGAACCAACATCATTCTTATTTTCTCGTCTAGCTTGGGTAATTCAGATTTAGCCTCCTCCATTTGGAGTTTCGCCATCTCAGTCATTTCAGGATCACTACCATCAGCAATAATCTCTTCAGATTCCTTCAGGTTTTCAGTTAACTCAATATAAGTTTCACGCACATCCATAAGTGCCTTCAAATCCTTGTATTCCTTGTTTAATTCTACATAACGCTTCTGATCTGATATAATATCAGGCTGAATGATAAGATCATTCACTTCATCAAAGCGTTGCTTCACGATATTCAACTTCTCAATCATAAACTTTTCTAATGATTTTTCGATGCAAATTTACACTAATTTCACCAATTATATAGGGGTGATTTAGTAAGTCTTCTAATGGATTTGTACTTCTTTAAAGAAATCCATAGGATTTTATCATTTCCTTATTTTTAACCATTTGGGAAAATTTGACCAAACACAATAAGCCTATAATATAAAATATTCTGTCTGGATAATAAAATTCTTCAACATTTAAATAATAGGCCATAAAGCTTGAGATATCGGAAATCACAAAGCCTAAAACTGCCCATAAAAAATAAAACGAAGATTTATCGCTATATCTATTTGAGTATGAAAAACCAAGAACAACCATTACGATCATTGACATTCCATAGAGATAGAACAAAAATGTATGCCATGAATCATCCCACTTAGATCCAACCATATCTATTAATAAATAGAGCATAAATATATTTATCCCTAAAACTCCTACAAATAACCCTTTTTGAAATAGATTCGCCTCTAGACTCCTTACGTAGGGTCTAATGTGTTTCATCAAAGACAAATAAGCTAAGATGACTAAGGTAAATGTTAACTTTTTAACCCAAGGTATTTCATATTGAAGTAATAAAAAGTCTGAAACTAAAAGTAGGATAAATCCAATTATAAGAAATGGTTCTTTTCGTTTAGCTCCAATCAAAAAAATCGAGAATAAAATTGAGGTCCCAAGTATTCGTAGCCACCTACTTTCTAACAATCCAAATTCATGGATTACATAGAAGTTAGTAATTAATAGGATGGCTCCAATTACAACAAGTACAGTTTTGAGGTTTTTCATTTAGTGGAAATGCAAAAGTTGCAAGTTTAAAACAAAACTAATATTATCTAATTAAAAAATTCATAAATCTAAAATGAAAGTAGTTTTTTTTATAGGCTAAAGTTCAACACAATGATGGATAAATAAATAAAACTTCAGTTATCCTCTAGATCCTTAAGCTCGTTATTCGTCAAGATGGCTTCTAATATCTTCCCTTCCTAGTCGTTCTAAATGCAGAAAATGAAGAAGGGCTCCAATTCCTAAAATATTAAACACCCTATCTGCATAAAAGAATTCAGAAAAATCCAAGATGAAACCTATAAAGTAATTGAGATCTGATAAAACCAAACATAGAACAGCAGTTAAAAAGAAAATTGATGGTCTGGATGCATATCTATTACTATATGATACCGCTGCAGAAACACAAATTATTATAGCCAATCCATAGATGTAGAATAAAAAATCAAAAAATAATGAATATTCATCCACTGGCATCATTTCCACTATAGAATACAATAGAAAAATATTTAACAAAACCGCTATAGTAAAAACTATTTTCTGAAATAAATTTGTCCTAAGATTTCTTAACTTATTTAAAACAATTCCAACTAATACTAGGTATGAGGCCGTTTTTACAAGAAACATTAGAACATTAAAAATGGGATCCTCAAAAAATATTAATATAGCATCAGAAATAAACAACAAAACAAAGAGAAAGAGACCGCGTTTGTTATAATACCATGGAGATATAAAAAGCAAAAAAAAGCTAGTCATTATTCCAAACAATATCCAATAATAGATGAAACCCTCTAAATAAATCATTGACCAAATATTAATAATGATCAATGTTATTGTGAATAATGGTAGAAAATACTTGTAGGGTTTCATATTTCTAAGAAAAAATATAAGTAAACAGAGTTGCTGCACTTAAAGAAGTTCATTTTACTCAATTTAAATAAAAAACTGAGTGATCCTGTTACAAAACAGGTTAAATATTAATAGTTGAATACACCGTACTCACTTCTTATAGTAAGCGATTTACTATTAGAAGCTTCAACTCTACCGATTATTTTTGCATCTACATTGAAAGATTTTGAAATGGAAATGATCTCTTCTGCAATCTCCTCGTTTACATAAAGCTCCATTCGATGTCCCATATTAAACACCTGATACATTTCTTTCCAATCGGTCTTGCTTTCCTTCTGGATTAATTTGAATAAGGGTGGTGCTTCAAATAAATTATCTTTTATAATATGTAGATCTTTTATAAAATGAAGGATCTTAGTTTGTGCCCCACCACTACAATGCACCATTCCGTGAATATCGGAGTTTGTATATTGTGATAGAATCTTTTTAATAATTGGCGCATAGGTTCTTGTTGGAGACAGGACAAGCTTTCCAGCATCTATCGGAGAATCCTCTACTTCTTCAGTTAAAGTTTTAGTCCCAGAATAAATTAGATCTTCAGGAATACTGCTATCAAAACTTTCTGGATATTTTTCAGCTAAAATCTTAGAGAACACGTCATGTCTTGCAGATGTTAGGCCATTACTGCCCATACCTCCATTATATTCTTTCTCATAAGAAGCCTGCCCAAAAGAAGCCAATCCAACGATCACATCTCCAGGTTTGATATTCGCATTGTTAATTATATCTTTTTTCTTCATTCTTGCCGTAACTGTAGAATCTACAATTATGGTTCTAACAAGATCTCCCACATCTGCAGTTTCTCCGCCTGTAGAATGAATTTCTACTCCAAAACCTTTGAGATCTTGAAGCAATTCTTCGGTTCCATTTATTATAGCTGAAATCACTTCTCCAGGAATAAGATTCTTATTTCTTCCAATTGTAGAAGAAAGCATAATGTTATCTACCGCACCTACGCAAAGAAGATCATCTATATTCATGATAAGTGCATCTTGAGCGACACCTTTCCAAACGGAAATATCTCCAGTTTCCTTCCAATACATATAAGCCAAAGAAGACTTTGTACCCGCGCCATCTGCATGCATAATAAGGCAATAATCTTCATCGCCAGTTAAATAATCTGGAACAATCTTACAGAATGCCTGCGGAAATAATCCCTTATCTACATTCTTAATAGCATTATGCACATCTTCTTTTCCTGCAGAAACACCTCTCCCGGCGTATCTTTTACTTATTTCCTGACTCATGAAGCTCCTTTTTTTATGAGATTGCAAAGATACATTCTTTTCATTTTTTATTAGGAAGATTGTATGTTTTAAATATTGCTTTAAACATAAAACCACCTCTTTAAGAATTAATTACATTCTTAAAGAGGTGGTTTTTACTTTCGATTGTTTTATACCTATCGGGTAAACAACAACTCTCTGTATTTTGTTAATGGCCAGATCTCATCGTCTACCAATAACTCTAATTTATCACAGTGATATCTTATCTCTTCGAAAAATGGTTTTACATTATCGCAATATGCAAATGCCCTTTTCTCTGCATCTTCTATCTTATTTGCATCCTTACGAGCTTCGATCATCTTGCTTACATCGCCATTTATATGCTCTATATGCCCCGATATTGCTTCTATAATTCCAATTTGTTCTTTAGAATGCTTTTTAAAATCTTTCTCGAAGATCTCCTTCAAACCACGAACGTTTTCTATTAAAACATTCTGGTAACGAATACTAGTTGGGATTATATGATTTCTTGCGATATCGCCCAAAATTCTTCCTTCAATTTGAATTCTCATAGAGTAATCTTCCAATTCAATTTCGTGACGGGCTTCCACTTCCCTTTTGTTCATCACTTTCATCTCCTTGTACAAATCTATTGTTTGCTTAGAAACCTTCGCTTTTAAAGCTTGTGGTGTAGTTTTATTATTACTTAATCCACGTTTTTTAGCTTCAACCTGCCAAGCATCTGCATACCCATCTCCTTCAAATCTAATTTTCTTAGATTTTTTGATGTAGTCTCTCAATATATTGAAGATAGCATCATCTTTCTTCATCCCCTTGTCTTTAATCAAGGCATCTACACTTTTCTTAAACTCTTTAAGTTGTTTTGCAACTATGGTGTTTAAAACAGTCATAGCATTCGCACAGTTTGCTGTAGAACCTACTGCTCTAAATTCAAACTTATTCCCTGTAAAGGCAAATGGAGAGGTTCTATTTCTGTCTGTATTATCAAGTAAGATCTCCGGGATCTTCCCAACAACGTTTAATTTAAGGTCTGTTTTTTCCTGTGGAGACAATTTCCCATCGGTAACTTTCTCCAGTTCATTTAAAACTTCAGTTAACTGACTTCCAATAAATGCTGAAATAATTGCCGGTGGTGCTTCGTTAGCTCCTAATCTGTGATCGTTAGATGCACTTGCAATAGTAGCTCTCAATAACTCTTCATGATCATGAACCGCTTTAATGGTATTAATAAAAAACGCTAAGAACTGAAGGTTTTTCATAGGAGTACTACCTGGGCTCAACAAGTTAATTCCAGTGTCTGTGCTTAAAGACCAGTTATTATGTTTCCCACTTCCGTTGATCCCTGCGAATGGTTTTTCATGGAAAAGCACTTTAAAATTATGTCTTTCTCCAACTCTATCCATAACATCCATAAGTAATGAATTATGGTCTACAGCAAGGTTAGCTTCTTCAAAGATAGGCGCTAGCTCAAACTGATTTGGAGCAACTTCATTATGTCTTGTTTTTACCGGGATACCCAATAACATACATTCAATTTCCAGATCTCTCATATAAGCCAAGGCTCTGCTAGGAATAGATCCAAAATAATGATCATCCAATTGCTGTCCTTTTGCTGGAGAATGTCCTAACAAAGTTCTTCCAGAAAGTTGTAGATCTGGTCTGGATGCGTATAAAGCTGAATCTATTAAGAAATATTCCTGCTCCCATCCAAGGGTAGCAATCACTTTAGTAACATTCTTATCAAAATATTTACAAACAGCTGTTGAAGCTGAATCTACCGCTTGTAAGGCTCTTAAAAGTGGTGTTTTATAATCTAATGCTTCCCCTGTATAGGAAACATATACTGTAGGAATACATAAGGTAGTTCCATATATAAATGCAGGAGATGTTGGATCCCAAGCAGTATAACCTCTAGCTTCAAAGGTATTTCTAATTCCCCCGTGAGGAAAACTAGAAGCATCTGGTTCCTGTTGAACTAATTGTGTTCCTCCAAATTTTTCAATTGCTAAACCATCTCCTATAGTTTCAAAAAAGGCATCATGCTTTTCTGCAGTAGCTCCTGTTAATGGTTGAAACCAGTGTGTATAATGAGTAACTCCTTTAGAGATAGCCCACTCTTTCATTCCAGTAGAAATATGATCGGCAACACCTCTACTAATCTTGGTTCCTTTAAGTGTGGCATCTTTAACGCTCTGATAAGCTTCCTTAGTAAGGAATTGTCTCATCACTGTTTCGTTAAATACATTTCTTCCAAAAAGTTCAGATCTACGATCGGTCTCGTCTATCTGAACTGGTTTTCTGCTTAAAGTTTCTTTTAAAGCCTGAAATCTTAAAATCGCCATATTGAGTTATTTTTTTAAATACATCGGCAAAAATACATTATTTCAGAATACACCCCCTATTATTTAGGGTCAAAAAACATAAATTTAACTTTTTTTAATAATTAACCCCTAAATTATTTGATAAATGCCAAGCCTATAAAAATAACATAGGAAACAAAAAGAATG
Source organism: Gillisia sp. (assembly GCA_024635715.1). Taxonomy (GTDB): domain Bacteria; phylum Bacteroidota; class Bacteroidia; order Flavobacteriales; family Flavobacteriaceae; genus Gillisia. The sequence goes on along the minus strand of JAGXIK010000099.1, from coordinate 1,099 downwards.
ATTCCTTTATATCTGGAGATCCTTAATTTTTCTGGAAGAAAAGCTAAGGGAATTAACACAAATGAAAAACCTAGCATCCAAAAGATATCATTGGTAAGTAGAGCTTCAGATTTCATATAAATAGGTTGAATAAGTGCAGTGATTCCTAAAACTGAAGCGATATTAAAAATATTAGAACCTATTAAATTTCCAAGAGAGATCGCTTTTTCTTGCTTTAATGCCGCAATTACTGAAGCAGCTAATTCTGGAACACTGGTTCCCACCGCAATAATACTTACAGAGATCACTCGCTCGCTTACTCCAATCATTTCAGCAAGTTCTACAGCACCGCCCACCAAAAATTCCGATCCTGCATAAAGTGCAACTCCACCAATCAATAACCAAATTATGATCTTAATCCCAGAGGTAACCTGTAAAGAGTCATCTACACCCTCTACTATTATTCTGTTTTTTCTAGCACGCTGAATTAAAAACAGCACATAAATAATAATCCCGATAAATAATGCAGCTCCTTCTATTCTAGAAATATTCCCTCCTGTGTAAAGGAAAAAATATAATGCTAATGAGAAAAACATCATTATTGGCCAATTAAACTTATAGAAATCCTTGTCTATAACTAAAGGAGATATTATCGCTGTAATTCCCAGCACCAAGCCAATATTAGCAATATTAGAACCTATAACATTTCCTAAAGCAATATCTGAAAAGCCACTTAATGCCGCTTGTAAACTCACTAAGAGTTCTGGTAACGAAGTTGCAAAAGAAACCACGGTAAGCCCAATTATCATTTTAGATATATTGAATTTAAAGGATATAGCCACTGAAGATCTCACTAAGAACTCCCCTCCTACAACCAATAAAACAAATCCAATTAAAATGTAAAGTATACTCATCTATTTCATTTTAATGCGAAGATAAAGAAAGTTATGTGTGCAGTGCAATTCATTTTTGAAACTACAAAAATAGGTTTATAACTATTTTTATCGTTATATTTGATTTTGACTTTTAACTCATTTTGAAAAAGTAAGACTATGGAGAAATTGACCAATAAAGAAGAAGCGATTATGCATATCTTATGGAAGCTAGAAAAAGCTTTTGT
>JAGXIK010000098.1 GCA_024635715.1 Gillisia sp. | reverse complement strand
ATTCCTATCCAGTCCACGTCATTACGCTCCTCGATTGCTTTTACCAGGAAATTTAAGGCATCGCCCATCACGCCATAAATATGAGTAACCCCCGCATTTACGAGAATATCCAGTAGTTGTTCAGATACATTTTTAGACATATAGTTTTTTTTAAAATTAAGTTTTAAAGAATCACATAATTTCCACCTGCTGTGGTAAAAATGACGAATACACCGAGCAAAATCAGAAGGTCGTAGTGCCATCCGTAGCCTTCCTTAGCATAAAATCCGGTTTTCCAAACGAAGAGTTTCATATAAATTGCTCCCAACATAGTCGCTATAATCAAACCTGCACCCAATTGAGTGAAGATTCCGGTAGCTATGGAAATCGCTGCAATCATTTCAGCAACTCCTAACAGGAATGCAACGCTTTTAGGCATTCCCAAACTCTCTCCACGCTCTTTTGGATGCGTGGCATGGCTTCTTCCGCTAGAGAAGAAGATAATTGCTATAATTATTCTAAGAAAAAGTAGGGCAAAATCGGTTAATTGAGTGGTTTCGAAAATCATAACCTAAAATTTAATTAATGTACTGTTATCGGTATTCCGGATTTTCAAAATTCCATCGTGTGCCATCATCCCATTTTTTTCTTGAATTGCCATAGGCAGGATAGCCACCCTGGTCTTTTAGCATTTTAGCCAGATGCAGTAAATTATAAGTCATAAAAGTCGTATTCCTGTTGGTAAATTCTGAATCATACCCAACTGGCGGTTCTTTTTTTTCTCCATTCCATTCTGTGTCACCATAACTGGGTCCGGGACCAACTTCTCCAATCCATCCTGCATCTGCTTGCGGAGGTATGCTGTATCCCAGATGTTGCAGTGCATACAGGATTCCCATGGCACAGTGTTTTACACCGTCTTCATTTCCGGTGATTAAACAACCCCCGGCTTTTCCGTAATATACATACTGCCCTTTATCGTTTTGATAGCTGCTCATGGCATATAATCGTTCAATCAATTTTGAAGCGATAGAAGAACGTGCTCCCAGCCAAATAGGTGCGCCAATAACAAGGATGTCAGCAGCTTCTATTTTTTTGTAAAGTTCAGGCCAATCGTCTTTATCATAGCCCTCTTTGGTCATATCAGGTTGAACGCCTACGGGAATATCATAATCGACAAAACGGACAACCTCTACGGCCACCCCTTCAGACTTCATTATATTGATAGAGAGGGCCATTAAATCACGGGTGTGACTGTGAGAAGGTGATTTTTTTAAGGTACAGTTTACATAGATGGCTTTTAAGTCGGTAAATTCATTATTCATAATTTTCGATTTAAATTAACAATAGCTGGTAAAATCTCTTTTTACCAGATGGTTGTTCTTACTTTATTCTGGATTCAATTTTCTTAATGCAAGCATTTCTAATGCTTTAAGTTTTTTATTCCAATTAAGGCTGATCTTTTGATAAACTCTCTTTTTAAAAAAGCGGCCCAACCAGTCTAATTCTACATAGTTCAATACCTTAATTCTGGTAGTTGTCTCATTCACTTTGTCAAGAAGGATATAAAATTTATAATCATTGGTCAAGGGCAAACTGGCTGTATTTTCGGCATACACCTGCTCAGCCACCAATTCATTATCTCCAATAGTTTCAAAATTCATTGTTTTATTGCCAATAATACAGGTGTGATGGGATCCAATACGGTTAACCTGCGTCTCATCATAATGGATTTCGGTTAAGGATTTATCCCATTGTTGCCTGTATTTAAAATTACTTACCAGTTCAAAAACTTCATTTATGGGAACCGCTATTTCCCGTTCTACAACCACCTCTGCCTTTTTATCGACACCTATTCTGGGTTCTTTGGAAGCTTTCTCCTTAAAATCTGTTTTATAAGTTGCAAGGTCTTTGTAATAATAGGGCAGAATCTTGATATCGTACTGACCTTCCAGTTTTTGAAAGCCAGAAGTTTCAGGGTTTATTTTGAATTGCTCCAAACATGGATTCGATAACAAAAAATATTCATCTATGGGAACATCATTTTTGAGAAGCCTATGGATACGATTTACATCCTTACCATAAGGCTTTCTGATTTGCTTCACCTTTATAAAATCGAGCCTTCCGTAATGAACCAAAAACTTTATTTTAAGGTCTATCGCGGTGGAACAGGCTCCACAATTGCAAATACGCTGGTGTTGGTATCTGTGCAGATGTTTCCTAAAGGCATTCAGCATTTTCGAAATTTGTTCTTTCAGTTGAAGGAATTCCAAATTATCTTCAGTAAACATAAACAGCGCATCTCCTTCTACCTCTGCCAGTTTCAATTCCAGCACATTATTGTCCAAGAGGATCTCCAACAATTCAGAAACAATATGGATACTATGCTCTATTGCAGTATTTTCCACAAAGCCGGAAAATCCGCTGATATCCGGCATAAAATAAAAGGCTTTTTTTATTAGAGCATCCATATATAATGTTGAAATTGAATAGTGGTTGGCCAAAAGCTAGCCTCAAATTCCAAAATACACCTGAGAATTCTGCGAAATCAGCCTTACCAATTAGGCTACTTAAGCGACTATTTTTTGTGGCTTAACAAAAAGCCCTACAATAATCCCGAAAACAATATGCCCTATCACTGCTCCCATTATAATCATAACCATACTGCCCTGCATAGGTGGTTTTTTACCTAAAACGGCAACCATCACCATCATTACTACCAAAGCCAGAATAAATGCGATTATTCCAAATACTCCTCCCCGTAACACATTGTTATCAATACCTTTAAGAAGAGGTAGAAAAATATAAGCATATATTAGGGCAAAAATAATCCCTATCATAAAATGCATGATCCAGCCTACAGTTACAGAGAAACCCATCATAGCCCCTAAGAGTTTTGGCGGGCTCATTTTCGGCATACCCATCATTGGGGCGACAAACATCACTAAAGTCATTACAATAGTAGCAACGATGCCACCCAGAATTGCTTGTTGAATTTTTGAATTCATAATTTTTAAAATTTATTAATTATTTTCTTCAATATACATTTTTTAACCGGGTAATAATATTGGGGACCCCATTGTTCATATTATAAACGAGCCAACCCAAAACAACACCAAAAGCAATATGCGCCACGCTTACCACAATAAAAAACTGATATCCATCTTTAAATTGAAACCCAAACGCACCAACTCCCAATGATTTTACTACCGGACTAAGCATAAATCCTATTCCTATGAGAAACCCATAAAGCGCACCTTTCCATAGCTTTCCGCGACCGATTAACAGGCTAAAGATAATCCCGAAGGCGGCTCCGTTCCAAAAATGGTATGCCCAGCCTGCGATATTTGAGGTAGTATTGGGACCTAATGCAAATTGATCTAAAAGCAAAACCCCCATCAATTTTGGCAGGTCTCCAGGCATCCACCCTATCCTGAAACCTATTATCCTGAAAATCTCCAGGCCAACAGTTCCTATAATACCTGCAACAATCCCGGTAAGTATTTGTCTTTTTAGAAGGGAGAACTTAAGCAGATGAATGACTATTAATAACAGCAATATCAAAACAATGGAAGGGATAAGATAATCTACCGCCATTTTTGATAAACTGGCAATTCCAGCCTGGGCAATAGGAAAAAGGTTCGGCCCTATGGCAGCTAAAAACAATACCAATACTACGATTCCCAGTTTTAATTTTTCAGTTTTCATTGGCTTATGGTTTTAAAGGAAGAAATAAAAGGCCGGTATTTAAGCATTCCGGCCTTTTGATAGGTGTTATTTAGAGATCATTTTCATCATCATCCCCAATTTTCCGTCAAGTTTTTCACCTATCATTTTCACCTTTTTATTATTGAAAGAGGCAAAAAGATCGGAGGGTTTAAAATAATTTACGTAGGTGTTTCCGTCCTTTTCGTAAACATTGATCCGTACTGGAATAACAAGCCCTACAGAAGGATCGGCTGAAAAAGCTTCTTTCCCTACATTCGGGTTACCTACAAAAAAAGAATGTCCATTTACCTGCAAACCTGTCATTGATAAAATTTTCCCTTGATTAAGTTCGGCAAGAACCATCATTCCTCCACCGGATACCGCTTTTTTAATGGCGTCTACAGTTCCGTTAAAATCCATTTTGGACTGTACGGTGACCGGTTCCACGCTCTGTGCATTTGCTGATTGCGTAAAACCAAACATTACTGCCATAAAAAGGGCTGAGAATAGGATTTTTGAAAAGAGACTTTTTTTAGTTTTCATAATAAAATGTTTTTAGTGAATAAAGTTTTGTATTGAATCTTCTTGATCCAATTTCAGTAGATGAGACTACAAACTTTTCAATCCTGACAACCAAAAAACATTTTTTTGTAGTTAGCTAACTAGCTGGAATGAAAAAAGCGTTAAATATTCATTTATATTTCAGTATAATTAACTGAAAATGAATATTTAACGCTCGAATTAAAAACGATAGAACTTATTTAGGTTCTTCGAGAGATTTATGAATTTTTTCCTTCAAATCTGATGAGGGTTTATGCTTATCAGTATTCTTTTCCCGGGTTAAGGCTTTCTCAATAAATGCACTTTGTGCTTCATAATTCCTGCAAGCTTTACATACAATAGTATGAAAGAAAAGCTCCATCCCTTCCACTGTATTTAATTTATGAGCTAATTTTTTTTCAATAAGGACACCTGCTTTTTTACAGGAAATCATCAATCTTCGCATTATTTTAAACATAGCTTATTTTTGAAACCATAATTTTTCCAGACATTCCCGTAAAGAAAGTTTTGCCCGATGAATGATCTGCCAATAATTGGACGTGGAGATACCCAGTTCCTGACCAATATTTTTTCCGTCTTTTTCCTGCAGGTATTTTAATTGTACGGCCATTGCCCATTGATGCGGCAATTTCGCCATGCAATGCTGCAACACATCATTAAACGCTCCATTGTCTAATAAATTCGCTTCCTCTTCATTAATATCCCATCTTTCTGGCCTTTTTTCTTCTTTCCAGTAGCCCTGACCATCAAATGTTTCTTCAATAATTGAACCATCTCCTTTGTAAAAATGGGATTCGTTGAAAATGGGAGTGCGTGATTTCTTTCGATAATGATCAATGATCTTATTATTCAAAATGGAAAACAGCCAGGTTTTGGGTTTGCTTTTTCCTTTAAAATTTTTATAATACTTACATGCAGCCATAAAGGTTTCCTGAACAAGGTCTTCGGCGGTTTGTTGATCAGAAACTTTATAGAAAGCCCATGAATAAAGCGTATCTGTATAATCTTCTACCCAGGATTTTATTATCTGGTTGGCGGGATTTGTATTT
>JAGXIK010000097.1 GCA_024635715.1 Gillisia sp. | reverse complement strand
CGATCTTAAACAATTAAAAACTTCTTACAGAAATCTGGTTAAAGAATGGCATCCAGACAAATTTCAGGAGAGTGATGAAAAGCACGCAGAAGCTGAAATTAAAAGCAAGCAAATTATTGATGGTTACCATTTTCTAGTGAGCATAGCTCCAGAGACTAAGGCAGCCAATCTTGAAGAATATACTAAAACTACCTCTGAAGCGGGAATTTCCGATTTCCAACATAAAGGAAATTTATTGGAAATATCTTTTACAGATGGAACTACGTACGAATACTTTGGAGTAAACAAAGCTTTATTTGTAAAGCTTGTAAATTCTGACAGACAGTTAAGGTTCGCAAAAAGAAGCATTTTCAATTCCTTTCTTTATAGAAAGTCTAAGAAAGATCAAGAGCTACAACCAGCATAAGTTTAATACCTCATTGAGGTTTTAAATCTCCGAGGTTCTTGATAAAAAGCAATATTGTAAATTCCAAAAGCACCTGATGTTTTTGGAATTTGCTTTTTATATCAAGTTAATAATAGGATCTAATGCATTGTGTAGAAACTTGGAATTAATCATCTTTTTAATGAATAATTACGCATGAATAAAAAGGCGATCTATGCCATTATAATATGTGCCATTCTTGCGGGTGCCAATGGCTTGCTCATAAAATCTATGACTAGTCTAAGTACAGGAACTATCGCCTGGTTTAGAACGGGAATACCTATCTTGATCTTGATTCCTTTTTTATGGAAAGATGGAGAGCTGCATTTTAAGGGAAATAATAAAAAAATGTTACTCGCCTCTTTGATAAATGCTGCGAGAATGTATCTCTATTTGCTTGCTTATATTTATACTTCTATAGGAAATACCGTAGTACTTTTTTATACCTATCCCATTTTTGTTACTGTTATTGAAGCTATTGCTTTCAAACAAAAAATAGAACGGAAACAAACTATGCTGTTATTATTGGCATTTACTGGAATAGTGATCACCTATATCGGTAAACCATTCAGTTTTCAATCCAATGATTTTATTGGAATGCTCGCAGCTGTAGGAGCTTCAATTGGATATGCGATAACAGTTGTGTTATTTAAGGCTGAGAATGCAAGATATAGTAAGAACCAAATGATCTTTTATCAGAATATAGTGGGAGCGATTGTTTTTATACCTTTTTTAACTGCAATCCCTTCAGCTACTTTACCAGATCTGGGGATTGGTGTTTTTTACGGATTTCTAATAGGAATAGTTGTTTTCAAACTCTTCTTTTTCGGACTCAAACAATTATCAGCTGCTACTGCAACTACACTTATGTATTTAGAGGTGGTTAGCGCCATCTTATTGGGGTATTTTGTACTCGATGAAGCAATTACCTGGAACATTCTTTTAGGAGGTAGTTTTATAGTAACCAGTAGCTACTTAATTTCAAGGTTGAATAAAAAGAAATAAAGGATACGATTAATCTCTAATAACATTACTAACCACCTTAAAAATTAATTTTGAGGTGGTTTTTCGTTTATTCCAAAATCTTACTGCCTTTAGAATCTAAAAAACAGGATGTTTTATCTAGCAAAAAAAGAAAAGTGCTAATTCCTATCCAAACATGTAAACGTTTAATAGATAGGGTGATTCTAAAAAATCACATCTTCATAATTGTTAAAGAAAGGCTAAATAGCTTTCTATTTAAAACCGAGCCGATCTTATATGCGTTTATCTAGACACATATAATAATAACAAATCAACAATTATGAAAACTAAAAACATTTTTAAAGCATTTTTATTCGTTTCAATCCTTTCATTAGGAGCATGTTCATCTTCTAAAGACAAAGCCATGAAAGATGACATGAATATGTCTAAAGACATGAGTGTTATGGTTGGTGGTGCAGCAATGTATCCAACAAAAAACATTATTGAAAATGCTGTGAATTCTAAAGATCATACAACTTTGGTTGCTGCTGTTAAAGCTGCAGATCTTGTAAGCACTTTACAAGGGGATGGTCCATTTACGGTTTTTGCACCGACAAATGCTGCATTCGATAAATTACCAGCGGGAACTGTAGCAACTCTTTTAGAGCCTGAAAACAAAATGCAATTACAAAATGTGCTTACTTACCATGTTGTAGCTGGAAAATATTCTTCTATGGATATTGTAAATGTTATTAAAAAAGGAAATGGGAAAGCAATGTTTACTACCGTTAACGGTGGAATGTTGACTGCAATGTTGAAAGGTAGTAATGTAGTTATTACAGATGCTAATGGTGGAACTTCTATGGTTACTATTGCAGATGTTAATCAGTCTAACGGAGTGATACATGTAGTAAATACTGTAATGTTGCCTAAAGCATAATTCAAATTTTTATATAAATAAAAAGCGACTCTTTATAGGTCGCTTTTTTATTTATAATAGTTTTCTTTTCAGCATTAATTTTGAGTACTAAATATTAGCATTCATTTAAGAAAGGGCATAGAAGGTTTTGCATACAAAGAGTAGAAGAACCTTATCAAACAAGAACCTTGGGACAAGCCCAAGATGTACCTTCTGATGGTTCGGGAGGAAAATTCTTTTAAAGATTTCGAGGTATCCCGATAATCAATGAAGATCCTTCGACAAGCTCAGGATGACATTAAGTAACAATGAATCATCTTTCTGGATTACTAATTATCGGGATTATTTTCAGATCATTTTTTTAAAATTAATATCAATTCAGATATATTAATCGTAATATTGCTATATAATAATAAATCAGTATGGGAATTACTAAATCTGAAATCTTTACAAAGCAGCAAAACGAGATCGCATTAATTGCAAAGGCTTTTGGACATCCGGCTAGGGTTGCCATTTTACAACATTTATTCAAGATGCAAACTTGTATTTGCGGAGATCTTGTTAGTGAAATTGGTTTAGCGCAACCAACGATCTCTCAGCATCTAAAAGAGCTTAAAAACTTAGGTTTAATTAAAGGAAATGTAGAAGGGACAAGTGTTTGTTATTGCATTAATAAAGAAAAATGGAATGAAGCACTAGGACTATTCAAGGAATTCTTAGAGTTAAAACCTATTAATCAGGACAAGTGCAAATAAACAGATAAGTATAATATCAAATGAAGTATCAATTTTAAAATTTAGAGCTATGAAACTTTCAGAAATAAAAAAAACACTCAAAAATTTAGAGACCATTGCGTTTGAACTTCCTGATGGAACTCTAGTGCCACGTCATTTTCATGTGACAGAAGTTGGAAAAGTATCTAAACACTTTATTGATTGTGGCGGAACAGTTAGGAAAGAAGAAGTAGCTAATTTTCAGCTTTGGGAGGCAAATGACTACGATCATAGACTTCATCCTGAAAAATTAGTAAATATTATAGAGCTTTCAGAAAAAGTGTTGGAACTAGAAGATCTGGAGATAGAAGTAGAATACCAAGGCGAAACAATCGGAAAGTACGGATTGGATTTTAAAGGTGAGAATTTTCTTCTGACCAACAAATTAACAGATTGTCTTGCCAAAGATAAATGCGGAATTCCTTCAGAAAAAACAAAGGTGAATTTATCTTTTCTTAGAAAAGAAGAAGCGAATTCATGTGCCCCTGGATCTGGTTGTTGCTAGGAGTGAAAAAGATATCATTTAGTATGACCCAACTTATATAAATTAGAAAATGACACTTCCAAAAATTGAAGCTTTAATAAATTCTTTAGATGTTAGCTCCATTTCTAAAGAACGCAAACAAGTATTAGAGCAATTAGTAAATTATATACAATCCAAGGTAAATACAAAAAGTGAGATAAGATTAAATTTCATTTGTACCCATAACTCCAGAAGGAGTCATCTATCACAAGTTTGGGCGCAGACAATTGCTGAATATTTTAAACTTAATAATGTGATTTGTTATTCGGGTGGAACAGAGGCTACTGCACTTTACCCCATGGTTGCTGAAACCTTGCAAAGATCAGGATTTAAAATAGAGGTTATTGCGGAAGGGACTAATCCTATTTACAGTATAAAATATTCCGATAATCAACATCCAATTATTGGTTTCTCAAAAACCTATGATTCGAACTTTAATCCAAGTTCAGAATTTGCAGCTATCATGACCTGTTCCCATGCCGATGGGAACTGTCCAGTTATAGTAGGAGCAGAGAAACGCATCCCGATTACCTATGAAGATCCAAAAGTTTCAGACGGAACACAGGAGCAGGAAAGTGTTTATGAAGAAAGAAGTTTACAAATAGCTACTGAGTTGAAATATGTTTTTTCTAAAATATAGGTTAAGCTTCAGTTCAATAAATATGCCTGCAAATACTGATATTTACAGGCATTTTATTTTATGAGATAAATTTAATATTGTAGAATTGAGATAAAATCCATGAGTCTACAAATGATTTATGTATTTAGTCATCTCAGAAATTTTTTTTCAACTGTTCCTATAATTCACTCCATCAAATTCTCCACGGTCATAAAAGCTGTCGTCAGATGGATAGTCCTTATCTGAAGAGTATCTATTTTCTCTATCGGCATCATTGCTTTTATCACTATCCTTATTTAGATCTCTCCTTTTTCTTTCTGTTTCTAATTTTTTACGTTCTTCTTCCAGCTTTAATCTCTCTTCTTTTAATTTATGGCGCTCCAATTCTAGCTTGCGGCGTTCCTCACTCCACTCAGCATCAGTGTTTAAATCTTGTTGAGTATGATCAGCATCTCTATCTGAGCGATATGGAGATTCTTTGTGTGCATGAGAATCCTCGCTAGTTTGCTGGTTGTGATGTCTATCTCTATCCCGATTATAACTATCCATAACAGCTACTTCATAATCCCGATCTACATTATCACCGGTTTTGAATCTTTTCGTTTCTGCAAAGGTTTGATGATCTATACTTTCGGTATGGACATATTTTTGGTCTTCATGAATATGTACCATTCCTATTGGCACGATAACGTGATTTTCCCCTTCTTTGTTGACAAACTCCCGAACATCTGAATTCTTGGAATTACTGTAGGGATCATAATCCGCATCGATGATGGTTTTATCTACCTCTACGTCCAGATAAACTACTTTCATTAAATTTTTGTTTACCAAGAGATTATCAACTTTTCCAATAACTCTGTTATCATGATCTTTCACTGGCCAACCACGTACATCTGCGTAATGACTGTCTACTTTATAATCTGATAATTCATCGAGATAGTACAAATGTTTTTTTTGTTCTTTCATGATCTTTAAAATTTTTAAGGTTATAGGTACTAAAGAACGAACCAAGAATCTTTTCTATTTTATATAGAATTCACTTAATTTCTATTCAATTTTAATTTTCAACAGGTGTGGAACCTGTTGAAATAAGAGTAGGCTAAAGAAATATTTTCAGGAACCTTAAAGCTATACTTAGCAATGAATTTCCTGTAGAACTCTACGAATAATCAGTAGTTAGTAAAGTAACCAATCTATTCTGTTTAGTATTTATAGAAGTGACTTCCTCAAACTCTGTTGCATTATCATCTGTAAATTCATCTTCATCTGTATCTCCATAGAAGAATAAAAAGAATAAGCCTCCAATAACTATTAAAAAAAGAAGAATCCAAGGCCATACTGGTGTCTTTTTGGTGATCTTTATTTCAGCCATAATATGTATTAATTGATTAATAGTTTATTAAAATTACAGAGATGGAGTTGTAATTTTAATAAAGTTCATATAAAGTATTGTTAATTAAGACTTAACAACTTCAATAATGGGTGAGGCATGTAATAGAACAATTGAAATTTATATCTAAAGAGCTTTTGAATATCTGTATGAAAACTTTAAAATCTAGAATGAATTTAAAGGCTGTAGTATAGTTTATGCTTAATATTGCACTTTATTTAAAACACAAAAACTCATGGAAAAAACTCCAAACAAATTACTTATTGTACTGGCTTTTTTTTCAATTTATGTTATCTGGGGTTCCACGTATCTTTTAAATAAAATTGCTGTAAGCGAGTTAGCTCCGTTTATGCTGGCAGCTATAAGGTTTATTACTGCAGGGATTCTCATATTTGTACTCTGTAAGTTTTTAGGGATAAGCCTTTCTGTGACTAAAAAACAGTTGAAAAACACCATAATTGCAGGATTTCTGTTTCTCACTTTTGGAAACGGGATCGTGGTTTGGGCTCTAAGATTTGTAGACAGTGGGTTTGCTGCATTGGAGATCTCTGCTCAACCCTTAATAGTCCTGGTATTATTACGTGTTTTGGAAGGTCAAAAAATAAAAACCATGTCCTTGATAGGGGTTGGATTGGGAATTATTGGAATGTATCTTTTGGTAAGTCAGAATCAAATTATAAGTGATGGCGATTCTATAATTGGAATGGGAATGATCTTTTTATGTTTAGTAAGCTGGGCCTACGGAAGCATTTTTGTGAGTAAGGCGGATCTGCCTGCTAATTATTTTGTAAATACTGGGTATCAAATGATTTCAGGAGGTATTATGCTGATGCTTACTAGCTTTGCTTTTGGAGAATCCTGGTCACTCCCTAATACTTGGAGTGGAGAAGTACAGATCTCTATGGTTCTTTTAATTCTATTTGGAAGTATTGTAGCCTTCACATCTTTTAATTATTTATTAAAAGTTGTCTCTCCAGAGAAAGTTGCGACTTCAACATATGTAAATCCAATTATTGCGATGAGTTTGGGCTGGTATTTCTTGAATGAACAAATTACGCTTCAATCTTCTATTGCTGCTCTTGTTCTATTAACCGGAGTCTATTTCATCAATACCAAAAAGAAATTAATTCTTTTAGCAAGGTTTAAAGGTCGATTAAGACCAAGGAAAGTGGGGATAGAATAAAATGAGCTCATTTACTATATCATTTGCCCTCATAAATTAAATCTTATAATTACCTATAAATGCCAAGTTCTTTAGAAAAAATCGCTTTAGGTGGGGGATGTCATTGGTGTACCGAAGCTGTTTTTCAATCTCTAATTGGGGTTGAAAAAGTAGAGCAGGGCTATGTGGCGTCCAATAGTGATAATTCAAGTTTTTCTGAAGCTGTCATTGTACATTTCAATTCAGAAGTTATACCTCTTAAGCGGCTTATAGAAATTCATCTCTACACCCATAGAAGTATATCCATGCATAGTATGCGGGAAAAATATAGATCTGCTGTGTACACTTTTTCTGAAATTCAGAAAGGAATAGCAGAAACGATTATTGATAATTTTCAGCAAGATTTCCAAAACAAGCTTATCACAAAAGTATTTTCCTTCAAAGCTTTTAAAGTCTCCAGAGAAGAACTTCATAATTATTATCTCAAAGATCCTCAAAAACCATTTTGTAAAACATTTATAGCTCCAAAACTAAAAGTGTTGTTGGAGCAATTTTCAGAAAATATAAAATCTGATTATAAGAATTAAATAGTATAAGAATCTATTTTATAGATAAAGCAAAAGGGTTTAAAGAACTTAGTTCCTTAAACCCTCTTTTTATTCGATATAAATGCAATTTAGAACTCTTGTACGGTAGGTCTAATTACGATCTCATTTACATCTACATCATCTGGTTGCTCAATTGCATACGCAATAGCACGAGCAATAGAATCAGAAGGAATTGCTTGTTTGTAAAATTCCTTTACGTGTGCAGAACTTTCTTCATGAGAACTTCCATGCTTCAACTCAGAATCAATAGCTCCTGGCTCTATAGAAGTAGTTCTGATTGCACCACCAACTTCATGTCTTAATCCTTCAGTAATTGCTCTAACAGCATATTTTGTTCCGCTATAAACAGTACCACCTGGGCTAAAAACTTTAATTCCTGCAACAGAAGATAAGTTTATTATATGACCAGAAGATTGGTTTTGGAAAATTGGTAATACAGCTGCGATACCATAAAGCACTCCCTTAATATTAATGTCAATCATCTTATCCCATTCTTCAACTTTTGTTTCAGAAAGAGGTGCTATTGCCATTAAACCAGCATTATTGATCAACACATCAATTTTGCCAAAAGAAGAAACAGCTTTGTCAACTAAAGCTTTTACATCTGCAGGCTTCGTTACATCAGTCTTCAAAACTTCAGCCTTTCCACCGTTATCACGAATTTCTTTTGCGATTTTCTCTAAATTCTCTATTCTACGAGCTCCTAAAACTACAGAGGCTCCTTTGCTAGCTAAATGTCTTGCTGTTGTTTCGCCTAAACCACTACTAGCTCCAGTAATTACAACAACTTTTCCTTTTATATTATTTTCCATTTCTATTAATTTTAAGATTAATATTCTATTCTAATGCAAATTTATGGCTTATAAAAGGCATTGAAGCAGTAGAGTGACAGATTAGGATTAGTTTAACCTGATCGATTGACCTACATCAATTTTAATTCTTAAAACCAACTTAAATTCATCTAGAGTTTTTATTATCACAATAGGAACTTAAGTTGGCAATAGAAATTAGCTTTGAATACAGGTAATAAAGTTCAATCCTCTTCAGCAGAAAAAACACCAAGGAACATCAGGAATAATTGAAAAGTAAGTTCTAATTAGCTTAATTATCAATTGCCTATTCTTTTAAAAGCAGCGGTAATTTTATTATTTTTAGCATTGAAGAAAGTAATAACTGCAGCTCATGATAACTCAATTTATTGCCGATTCACCATTAAGCTTTCTACACAAATCACCTTAATTTTTATTATGACTTATTTTACTGAAGATTTTTCGCAGTTTTTTATGGAGCTGGCTGGAAACAATAATACCGATTGGTTTCATGATAACAAACAACGCTATGAAAAAAGTGTAAAAGAACCTTTTATAGTTTTCATAGGCAAAGTCATAGAAGAAATTAGCAAATTGGATCCCGAGTATCAAATAACACCAAAAGAATGCATTTTCAGGCAGCATAGAGATGTACGCTTCTCTAAAGATAAATCATCTTATAAATTATATTCTTCAG
Source organism: Gillisia sp. (assembly GCA_024635715.1). Classification (GTDB taxonomy): domain Bacteria; phylum Bacteroidota; class Bacteroidia; order Flavobacteriales; family Flavobacteriaceae; genus Gillisia. The sequence continues at coordinate 6,022 of JAGXIK010000097.1, read as the reverse complement.
CAGTAATTTCGCCAAAAGGCAGAAAAGATAAAAGCATCCCCGGACTATATATTATACTTTCCCCGGAAGATGTGACCATTATGGGCGGTTGTTATAATCCTTCAACCTTACAACTTCAACAAATTAGAACCGCTATAAGTGAAGATCCAAAAGCCTTTCGAGCCTTGATAGAGAATGAAGATTTTAAAGATCAATTTGGGGAAGTTAAAGGTGAAAAGTACAAACGTATTCCTAAAGAATTTAAGGAATTATTTAAAATAGAACCGATTATTGCCAATAAGCAGTTTTATTATGGAGCTACGCTATCACCAGAAACAATTACAAATAAAAATTTAGATACATTGGTAATGAACTATTGGAAAACTATGCAACCTATTAATAAGTTTTTAACGGAAGCAATCGATTCCAATGGCATTTAATGAATTTTAATCCGATCGACTCGTAGGTTATTTCATGAAATGAACCTTCATTTGGGAGAAAAACAGATGACGGGCAGACTTAGCTTTAAGGTAAACTACAAAATGTCTGCGGAATTCATTTCGACACAAAGAGATTTACTGGTTTTAAAAATAAATAGTTTTTCTAAAATTAAAATATTAGCTTTATAAAATATTGAATTTCAAGTGACTGTACTTGATACATGGTTTTTTTATCTCCCTTTTCCCAATAAACTTTACCCCCTAGATTTTGAGAATTAACGAGTTTGATCTGTTGATCTCACATCGGAAAATATATACTAACCAATTAAATTTTCATATTATGAGTAATGCAGTTTCTATTACAGTTAGCCTAAAGGATTCCTCTAGTAATCCTCCTAAACTCAAACTAAAAGATTCTGAAGGAGATCATTCCAATGATGGCCAACTTACCACCAAAGTTAAAAAAGGAGCAAATATTACTTGGATTCCAGATGAAACAAGTGGGATTTCTTCCATAGAAATAGTGAAGAAATCAGGGGAATGTGATCTCTTATCTTCCAGTCCTACTCCAAATGGCAATAAGTATATTGGTCAGGTAAAGGCTGATCCAGGTACTTGTAAAAGTGAAAAATACAGTATCAATTTTAAAATAGACGGTGATGATTCTACTTATACCGACGATCCAAAATTAGATCTAAAACATTAGTAAGATGATAATAGGAGAGAGGAAAAAGTTTCTTTTTTTAATAGGCTTATTCCTAATAGTCTTTAATCCACTATTCGGTCAGAATCAAAAATTGGCCGATAGTCTGGTTAGTGTTTACAATGGAAGCACTTTTAATGGTGACCCGTTACCTCTTTTAAAAAAAATAGCTGAAAATCAAACAGATCCGGATGATATTTTATATTATTCAGAATTAATAATTAAGAATGCCAGAAAAGATTCTCTTGTAAATTCTTTGCTTAGTGGCTACTTACTTAAAGGACATGCTTTTAAGAAAAAAGGGGATAATACGCAAGCCCTAAAAGCTTATTTTAAAAGTCTCGAATATGCCAATTTAATAAATGACAACAAAGGAAAAGGTTCTATTATTATATCTGTTGCAGACACCTATTCGGAAATGGAAAACCATAATAATGCAGAGCGTTATTATCAACAAGGAATAGAAATACTTAGAAACGTAAATGATTCTATAAGTCTAGCCTCTGCATTAGTCAATGCCGGAGACGAATTTTTTAATAGCAAAAAGTATGATAAGGCTTTGGCTTATTTTGAAGAGTCGGGCTATATTTTTGAAGCTATAGATTATCCAATAGGAAAGGCATATAATCTTGGAAATGTAGGTATGGTGTATGCTGAACAGAGAAAAGATAAATTAGCTGAAGAAAATATTGATGCTGCAATCAGTATTCTTGAAGAATTAAAAGATTACTATCCCATATCTGTATATTTAACCTACATGTCAGATATCTATTCTAGACAGAACGACTATAAATCTGCTTTTGCTTATGCCAATAGAAGTTTAGAATTAGCTTTAGCTTATAATTTAAAAAATCAAATAAGTGATGCCTATCTTCAACTAGCTACCTTAAGTAATATGACCGGAGATTTTAAAGAAGCATACGATAAATTTAAGCTTCATATCTCATATAGAGATAGTGTTGTAAATATTTCTTCGGTTCAGCAAATGGCAGAATTGCGCACAAATTATGAGCTTTCTCAAAAACAAACGGAACTCGATCTATTAGCACAACAAAAGAAAACTCAACAAATAATATTTGTTGCAACTTCCATCGCCCTATTTTTCATTATTCTTTTATCCATTGGACTCTATAGAAGGAATAGATTTATAAAAAGAACCAGTAATATTATTAAAGCAGAGAAGGGCAGGTCTGATGAGCTTTTATTGAATATTCTCCCGGAAGAGACTGCGCAAGAATTAAAAGATTTTGGTAAGGTTAAATCCCGTAGGTTTGAGTCTGTTACGGTATTATTTACAGATTTCAAAAACTTCACACAAGTATCAGAAAATATGACTCCAGAGGCTATTGTAGAAAGTGTAGACTTCTACTTCTCTAAATTTGATGAGATCATAGAAAAATATGAGTTGGAAAAAATCAAAACGATAGGGGACTCTTATATGTGTGCAGGAGGATTGCCTTTTCCATTAGAAGATCATGCATTTAAGATTCTCCTGGCAGCTTTAGAAATAGCAGAATTTGTTAAAGCGAATAGTTTTAAAGATAGCCAATACAAAATTCCATTTGAAGTTCGAATTGGGGTAAATACAGGTGCTGTAGTGGCTGGGGTAGTGGGGAAAAAGAAATTTGCATACGATGTTTGGGGTGATACTGTAAATATTGCCTCTAGAATGGAATCTAACTCAGAATCTGGATTCATAAATATTTCTGAAAACACCTATCAATTGGTTAAAGATTATTTTAATTGTGAATATCGAGGGAAAATTCAGGTAAAAAATAAAGGAATGATGAAGATGTATTATGTGCTAAGCTTAAAGGATCACTTGAATCTTATAAATACTCTGGAAGGTTATGAGGTTTCAGGAATTAATAACAAAACCTAACTTAATTTCTTTATATAACTAAAATTATTCCCGAAATAAATAAGAAGCCTAAGATTGTTTTCTTCAAAAGAATTTCATTCAATATGAGATATATTTTTATCCCTAAATAAATAGCTAAAACAAGAATTGGCAACACTAATAGTGAATTATAAAGTTGAGTAAAAGTTAGAATATCTCCCATTACTAATATTGGTATTTTATTTAAAGTTACCTAGCATAGAGCTCCAAAAATTGTGGCTCTAAATGATTTTTTTACTGAGGCTATTAGGTATGGTGACTAGTAAACAGTATTCATGAATTTGTCAAACTAGATCTAGAAAGAATATTTCTATACTAAATTTAAAAACCCAAAAACAATAGTCTTTTTTGAAGTTAAATATTATTTTTATACTTTACTGTAATTCAGTAGGCTATTGGCTGCTTGTTTTAATATTGAAGGCGATTTCCTTTCTATTAATTTTAATAGCTAATCAAACATTTGAAAAAGAACACTCATGGAACTTTTAATTTACATAGTTATTGGAATTGTGGTCGCTGTAGTCATTTACCTTTTGGTTACAAAAAGTTCAGTATCTCGTGAACATGAGATCAATAATGAAAAGAACAAGAAAACTCAGTTTAATCCTGAAAAGGTTACTGGATTAATGCCCAATAAGAAAAAAAGTGAGGTTGAGAAAGATAACTCGTAAGAGTTATTTCTTAATAAGAGATTCAATCTTCTGAGTCGGGAAATTTTTATTAAAAGATCAGGTATTCTATTTAAATTGATGCTGTTAACTACCATTCTAGGATAATATATAATCCGTAAAATTCTTGTCATTTTTGGAGTTATTTCTACTGAATTAAAAATAAAATCAACTTTTTTAAAATATTATGTAACATTTAGGGATAAAGATGGTCTTTTAGATACATCAATCATCCAATAAATGAAATTACCTTTTCTAAGCATCATCATGCTTTCCATTTGTATTAGTGCAATCGCACAAACACCTAAAAAACAACTTCAAATTGAAAGAGCGGAAGAAGCTCCAAAGGTAGACGGAATATTGGACGATTCAGTCTGGTCAAATGCTCAGGAAGCAGAAGATTTTATCCAATTTAGACCAGATATGGGTGTAAAAGAAAATCTGCAGAATAGAACTGTGGTTAAAATGGCTTACGATAATACGGCCTTATATATATCTGCACATTTATACGATGACCCTACAAAAATATCTAAACAGCTTTCTAGCCGGGATAATTTTGGAAACGCAGATTTCTTCGGATTTGTGGTAAACCCTAATAATGACGGTCAAAACGATACAGAATTCTTTGTTTTTGCTTCTGGAACCCAGGCCGATGCTATTTCAAATCCAAGTGTAGGTGAAGATTTTAGTTGGAATAGCGTTTGGAGCAGTGCTGTAGGGATCGTGGAGGATGGCTGGGTTGTGGAGATGAAGATCCCATATCGATGTCTTAGATTCGATAATAACAATATAGAAACTTGGGGAATACAATTCCACAGACGTTTTAGAAGAGATGAGTCTCAATATACCTGGAGTCCTATAGATGTTTCCAAAGGGAATATTGGCTTATACCACGGAGAATTAAATGGATTGAATGATCTGGATCCTCCAACCAGACTTTCTTTATATCCATTTGTATCCACTGTTCAAAATAATTTTGATGGAGTTTATGAATCTAACTTCAATGCTGGTTTAGATGTAAAATATGGAATTACAGAAAACTTCACTTTAGATGCTACTCTTATTCCAGATTTTTCTCAAGCTGGTTTTGACAACATCACTCTGAACCTTGGACCTTTTGAACAGACTTTTTCTGAACAACGTCAATTTTTTACTGAAGGAATAGATCTCTTTTCTAAAGGAAATTTGTTCTTTTCCAGAAGAGTTGGAAGTGCACCTATTACAGATGCTGTGACTTCTGAAAATGAACAGGTTGTAGATTTCCCAGAATCGGTTAAAGTGCTAAATGCAGTTAAGATTTCCGGAAGAACAGGAAATGGACTAGGCTTAGGCTTTTTTAATTCCTTTACAGAAAAAGCAGAAGCAACCATAGAAAATATAGAAACCGGAGATAGAAGGAGGGAAGTGGTAGAGCCTTTTACCAATTATAACATTATGGTTATAGATCAGCAATTTAATGGGAATTCCTCTATTGGGATCATCAATACGAATGTAACGCGAGAAGGATCTTTTAGAGATGCAAATGTTACCGCGATCACTTCAGATATAACTAATAAGAGAAATACTTACCAGATTCGTGGAGATATAAAAATGAGTAATATCAATCTGGAAACTGGGACACTAACTGGTTTCAGCTCCTTTGTAGCTGCACGTAAAGCGCATGGGAATCTAAGATATAGCATAGATCACAGTTACGCAGATACCAAATTTGATCCGAATGATCTTGGTTTGCAGTTTAGGAACAATTATAATGATCTAGGAATAGATATTAATTACAGAACTTTTGAACCTTCCGGTATCTGGAACCGCTATTTCGCTAATTTTTATGTGAATTATACCATGCTGGCAGAACCAAACACCTTCACAGGATTTGGATTGGGATTAAGTGCTAACGGAACTACAAAAAAATTATATGGGATAGGAGGGAACATCAATTTGCTTCCCGGAAAGCAATATGATTATTTTGAACCTAGAAAAGCAGGAAGCTACTTTATTCGAGAAAATGGGGTGAATTTTAATGGCTGGTTCAACTCAAATAACAATAAAAAAGTATCGATAAATGCCAATATTGGGGCTGAATCTTTACTTGAAGAAGGAAGAGATTATTTTGATTATTGGTTTGGAATTGGACCTCAAATACGTTTCAATGATAAATTTATGATCTCTTACTTTTTCTCCCGAGATCATTACCTGGGAGATAGAGGTTTTGTTACACAAGTAGGTGAGGATGTGATTTTCGGAGATCGAGATAGAGAAGAGATCGAACAAACTTTTAATGCGAGTTATAACTTCAATCCAAATCATACCTTATCACTCACTCTTAGAAACTACT
>JAGXIK010000001.1 GCA_024635715.1 Gillisia sp. | reverse complement strand
GGTATTTGGGGCGCTTTAGCTACCGGCCTTTTTGCTGATCCTTCCATAAATGGAGAAGCAGGTTTATTCTATGGAAATCCCTATCAAATGATTCCTCAAATAAAAGTAATTGCAGTGACTATAGCTTTCTCTCTCACAGGTACTTTTATACTATATAAATTTACCGGATTCCTAACAAGAGGCACCAGAGTAGATGAGGTTACCGAACTTAGAGGAATTGATAAGGCTTATCACAAAGAGAAAAGCTTTTCCTGATATTACTAAAGTCAGAATTTTATTTAATTTCAAACCTGATAAATTTTTAAATTAGGTACCGTTTGTGAAATGGATTATTTTCCTATGAAGGTGTTTAGATATTTCTCAAATTTAATTATTTGCTATTCTGATTCCACATTGGTGACCTTTTGAAACAAAGATTTTGACAGCTTACTATTAATAAGGTTTTCGGCAATTGGTGTAGGTTCTGCACACCCCGACCAAAAGAAGCCTTGAACGAAAGTTCAGGGCATTTTTTTCGGTATAAAATTTTTAGACCTAGCCTGTCCTTCCGAAGCTTCGGATTTACCATCCCTTATAAAAACTAGAAATTTAAAGGAATCTTCTTTTAATAATTGCTTATGACATCAATTGTTCTAGTTTATAATAAAACTTACAAGCCTAATTTCACCAATCATTTATTAAATCAGTTACATATTGCTTTAAGGTGCCTTTTTTGAATTTTGAATATAGAGCTTGTGTTTGTTTATCAGAAAAATAGTTTGAAAACTCTGGGTTTGAATCCATTAGATATTCTTTAAATTCTTCGGGATTATTAGACTTCCTAGCACAGTTTCTCAACAGTTTAGTAAGCTCTTTTTCACTCATATGTTGTTGCCCTATTTGGAACTTTTCATTGGACTGTCTTGATTCTCTCAAAAAAGCACGATACTTAAAGTTTTCATTAGAAATCACCTTTGTGGAATAACTGGTGATTCTATTTTCGGGTACAGACTCTATCCCTTTTTTATAAGACAAGCTATAAGCCCGAAATTTCATCTGAGCAGTGATTGATACAGAATATAATACTATGGCTATTGTTAAGAATAAATTTTTCATAATAGTAAAATTTAGAAACTAACCAATCGTTTAGTTTAAGTTAAAAAATATGTTAGAGGTTTTTAAAGACGTTCTCTATTTAATTTTCCAATTGAGTTTTACTAAAAATTCTTTTTGTCAATGACAATCCAAACATAGAAATGTTTAAAAAAAACTGTTTTTTGCTCTAATTTTTTATCATAATACAAAGTTAAACTATTGGTTATCAATACAAAAGACTTTTCGATAGCTTTTTATGTACTAATGAGATACTAAAAAAAAGCAAGACATAATAGAGGTTTGTTAAGGCTTAGAGACCTTATAATTCTTAAGTGCACTACTTCCAATTTTCAAGTCTTCTATCATAAGTTTTTCTTGCTGCGCAATTTCTTCTCTTGCCATAAAAATATATTCTTTTTCATTCTTAGGAGCAGCCGCTAATCTCTTTAAACCTTCTACATCCAATTTGATGAATTTCTTTGCTTGCTCTTTGGTGGCATCTACATCAAAGCCCATATAGAATAATAGATGACTGGCCATTTCAACCGAGGTGTCAAGAGATTCTCTATAAATATCTTCAATTCCTATATTGTGTAATTTGTAAGCATCCTCGCGATTTTTTGCACGAACCATTAATTTCACCTGTGGATATTTTTCCTTCAGTTTTTTCATCAGCTTAGGAGTAAGGTCTGGATTATCTATGGCTGAAATTAAAAAGTCAGCTTCAGCAATTCCTGCAGATTCCAGTAAATCAATTCTCGAAACATCCCCATAATACACTTCAAATCCCATTTTTCTTAAAAAATCTACCCGATTCGAATTCTGCTCAATTACAGTAGTTTTTACACCGTGTATCCGAAGAAATCTTCCAATGGTACTTCCAAAGTGTCCAAAGCCTAACAAGATCACCTTATGAGTTTCTTCAATTGCATCCATAGGTCTTTTATCAGCTTCAATAGTGCCGATTCGGGGTAAGAGTAATTTCTCATTTAATAACCAAAGAATCGGGGTTAATGTCATAGTAAGTGCTGTTACAACCAATAAAATATCAAGTTGTTCCTGAGTAAAGATGTTGAGTTGAAATGCAAATGAGATCAAAACAAAAGCAAACTCCCCAATTTGAGCCAAGCCAACGGTTAATAGCAATCTTTGGTCTAATTTTAATTTAAAAATCAATCCTACAACAAAAAGTATGAGTGCTTTTATAATAATAACACCAATTACAAGACTGGCTATCATTAGTGGATTTTCCCTAATCACGGTAAAATTAATAGATGCGCCTACCGCCATAAAAAAAAGTCCTAACAGTAGGCCTTTAAATGGGTCTAAGGTGCTATCGAGTTCATGTTTAAACTCACTGGTAGCTAGGACAACTCCCCCAAGGAAAGCACCAAGTGCCGGACTTAAACCCACCAGCCCCATGAGGTAAGAAATGCTTATTACAATTAATAGCGCAGCCGCCACTAAAAGTTCCCTTACTCCAGTTTTGGCAACTAATCTTAACATGGGAACAATTAAATAACGGCCTGCAAAAATGATAGCAACAACTGTAAAGATAATTGACAGTGCCTGTAGGCCCAAAGGCAAATTATCAAGTAGATTTTCATGCCCCTTTTCTAATCCATTTTCGCCGACGCTTGCGCTGGAAACCTGAGACAACAACGGAAGGATACCCAACATGACAATTACAATGATATCTTGAAAAAGAAGGATGGAAAAGGAAGAAGTTCCATAAGTAGTATTCATCAAGCCTTTCTCCTTATTTGTTTGTAGCGTAATTGCAGTAGAAGAAAGGGCTATTGCCATAGCTATTGTTAAAGAGACCTGCCATTCTAATCCAAATGCATAGAAAACTAAATAGGAAAGAAGCATAGTCCCAAAAACCTGGGTAATACCCATACCAAGAATTATTCTCCTCATTTTCCAAAAGCTCTTTGGTTTAATCTCAAGGCCAATTAAAAAAAGCATCATCACCACACCAAATTCTGCGAATTCTAGAATATCTTCTCCTTCATGCCCAATAAAACCTAATATATAAGGACCAATTAGAATCCCGGCCAACAAATACCCAATCACCGAACTCAAGCCTAACTTTTTAACAAGAGGGACACAAATAATTGCCGCAGCTAGAAAAACTATGGCCTCGAAAAGAATACTTCCACTCATATCACTATATCTTCATAAATTAATTTTGTTTTACTGAGTTTTCTACTGGTTTTTCAAAGTAATAATTTTTTATCTCAAAGTCTTAGAGTTGGAAAAAATATATTCGAATTCCCTTTCATATTCTTCTGTAACAGATAGAGAGATTCAAGTTCCAACTCCTCCAAAGATACACTGTCAATTCATCAACCCTTTTAAGTTTTCTATAATAAACTGTCAACCGCTTAAATCTATGGCTAATCGGGCTAAATTAGATAGGAGTTATTACTGGTTTTTTTTTTGCAAGATTACTTTCCTTTAGATTTAGTTTGAATATACTTCTGAAGAAGATTTAAAAGAAGAGAGTATGATTAAAAGAGAATTTTATCCGTCAAGTCCAACAATAATAATTTGAAATTCTTTAACCCCTACTTCGAAAAAACATTAATACCGTTAATTCAACTTATAGTGAATTGGGAAAATGCTGTGGTTGAAAATTACCCAATGCAGTAAGTTTTGGTCAGCTCTATAGAATTAGTATCAAGCATTAATCATTTTTAGGTACAGGTTTCTTTTGACACTTAACCCTAAGAATCCCTGCAATTAAATTTTAAATTGTCTCAACTATTCTATAAAATCTTAGGGTGTTACTGCCTTCAGCCCTATGATAGATCCAATTAAAGTAATAAGAAAAAACAATCTCATAAAAGTTGCAGGTTCTTTAAAAACCAGAATTCCTACTAAAACAGTTCCAATGGCTCCAATTCCCGTCCATACTACGTAAACGGTTCCGATAGGCATTGTTTGAGTTACTTTAATTAGAAGCCCCATACTAATCATAAGGGTAACCACAAATCCAGCATACCATAAATACATTTCTGTTCCTGTAGCTTCTTTTGTTTTCCCCAAACAGAAAGCAAAAGCGACTTCAAATAAGCCTGCAATAATTAAAAAAATCCAATTCATAGCCTTTTTTTAACTGCAAAAGACGGAAATATTATTGAAGATAAATTTTACATATGCTGAAAACTTAAATTCTAACTCAACTTTGCCAATAGTTCATTATCAATTTCTCTATAATAAGATCAAGATGTAATGCGGTTTTTATTGATTACGCTTAAACTAAAAGATCAATCTTTCTTTTAAAAATTCTTTAAGTTCATGTTGATCATATGAGATATTTCAACAATTATAAGCCCCTAATCACCTCTTATTCAATACTTAAATAAAAGAATATTTGAAATAAAATTTAAGAATAGCTACATTTTAATTAACTTTATTCTCTTATCCTTACAAGTTTTAATTCCCCAAAGATTAAGAATTGATAAGTTCAAAATAACAGTTTTGAATTATAACTTAATATTTTCATGGAGCAAACAGCAGCTTTAATACAGGAACCAAGAATAAAGAATAAGCACACCGATGATCTAATAGATCATTACTGGGGTAGCATTAACTATGTTACGAACCTTATTAAAGCTTCTGAATTAAAGGCTGGGCTTATACTTACCTTCTATGGGATCTTATTGAATTTTATTTACCAAAGTTGGGGAATGCTCATAAAAGTGGTCTCCAGCGATTTGATTTTTGATGTAATCCTTGGCTTATGGTTTGCCTGCACTGGAGCATCTATATTCTATAGTGTACGGTGTTTTATGCCAAAAATAGAAGGAGGATATGACAAGAACGTTTTCTTTTTTGGAGATGTGATCTCTAAGTTTGGAAACATTAAGGAATTCGCTAAAACCTTTTATAGTGTAAGCCTAGATGAGGATCAGCTTTTTGTACAATTAGGAGAGCAAATTTATATTATTTCAAAAATTGCAGCTTGGAAATTTAAAAATGTAAAAAGGGCCATCTACCTTTTAGCATTGGGCCTGTTTTTATTACTTGTAATTGTAGTGTATTATATCCTAGCAACTTTATAATTATCAAAAGCTAAAAATATTGATGCCTATTTAAAAAGATGGCTAATTAAATTTTATTACGATGAAAAATGAATCAAAATACTGGTCAAAACAAGAATTAAAGATCTATATCTTATTACTCTGTGCCAAAGCAGACTCAATTGAATCTGATGTAGAAATAAATATGATAAAATCTAAAATAGATATAGCAACCTTTGATAGATTATATGATGAGTTTTGCTGCGATGATGAAGATAATTGTTTGGATAAAATTCAGTCGGCAATTGCACAACACGAATATTCCAACAAAGAAATTAAGGGACTCAGGAAAGAAATACATGAAATATTCTTATCAGATAAAAAGTTCGATCTTAAAGAACGCAACTTAGATAGACTACTAGATAGTATGCTCTATTGATATATAGATAAAAAGTGCTTAGGAACTTAACAGAAAAATAAAAGCAGTTCAACAACATAAAGCATATCTCGCTTTCATTTGATATCTAGTCAATATCTAGATTGTTTGAACCTCTAATATTGAGTGTTTTAAGCATTTAAATTAATTTTTAAAAATCAATAGCATTTTCAAAATCCTATCTAAAAAAATACTTCATTTTAAGAGGAAAAGAGTTAGTTTTAGTACCTGTTTTAAAGCCATTAATTATTTTAAGAACTCATGCCAAAATTCATTTTTAAGATCCTAATTATTTTAGCTGTTAGCGCATTTGCCTTAAGTTGTAATAAAACTGCTTCTATAGAAACCTTACCTGAGCCGGTTTTGGTAAAAGCTATTAAAAAAAGTGAGTTAGAGAAAGAAATAGACATAAAGAGATCCTATTGTTTTAGAAATGAAATTCCATTCAAAGAGAATTCTGAAGATATTGATATTCTTGAATTAAAACTGGATGTTATTGGCACTTCTGTATCTGGGATCTATAATTGGCTTCCCAAATTTAAGGACAGAAGGGAAGGAACTATAACTGGGCTAATAGAAAAAAACATAATCAAAGGAAAATACCAATTCACTCAAGAAGGAAAAGAAGAAACCATACCTATCGTTATTAAATTAAACGATGATTCTGTTATTATTTCTGATGACAAAAACGGTGTTGGAATAGGTGCTGTAATCAATAGAACAAACTGTTCGCTTTAATTTCTTTCTGCTGTAGATTTAATTTATAATAAGTACCGTTCCAGAGAAAAAAAGCAAAACCAATAGTACTTTTTTGAAATAGAATTCATCTATTTTGGAGTATACCACTTTCCCAATGTACTGGGCCAAAAGAAATACTGGAAAGATAATCAAAGCTATTTTCCAGTGATCAAAGGTTAAAATTCCACTTACACTTAGCATGGGAATTCGCACTAAGGTAATTAACCCCATAATTCCTATCATAGTGGCTCGAAAGGTTCTAATATCTATCGCCATATTCTTCACAGATATTACATATAAGGGGCCACCTGTAGAAAACACCCCTGAAAAGAAACCTCCTAATATCCCTAACATAGCAACTAATTTTCTCCCTACTTTAAAATCGGCTTTTATTAAAGAAACATAAATAACATATAGAATTATAAAGATGCCTAAGCCCTTCTTAAGAAGAACAGGATTCGTGAAAGCAAGAACTAAAATCCCTAATACAACTCCAATTATAGTGGGAAAAGCCAATTTAGATAAAATTGAGAAGTCTATGTTATTCCATTCCTTATTTATAAGGAAAACACTTGAAAAGATATAGAATATAGAAATATAGGCTATTGCGTCTGGAAGGGCAACACTAAGCAGTAGTATGGGCAAGGCTATTAATGAACCGGCAAAACCTACTACAGTTTGAACGAAAAAACCAAAAAAAATAGCTACTGAGACAATAAAATAGAGCTCTATTTCCATAATAATCAACATAATTTCAAACAAAATTACATGGCCAAGCTATCACTATGAAACTGAAAAAATGGTAAAATCTATCTAAAGCCAATTAATAAATGTAATTTGAGGCTATAAAACAATTATTCGATGTTAGATAGTATAGACCAAAAAATAATAGAGGTATTGCAACAAAATTCCAGAGCATCTTTTGTGGAAATTGGAAAACAAATTTCACTTTCAGCTTCTTCGGTAAGGGAACGTATTCAAAAATTGGAAGACTTAGAAATAATAAAAGCCTATAGCTTAAAAGTAGATCATGCTAAAATGGGATTCGGCCTAGAGGTCTTTATTATGATAAAATTATTTAGTGGGAAATTAAAAAGTTTCATGGGAGCTATAGATTCTTTTCCTGAGGTAAAAAGAGCTTCAAGAATAACTGGTTCCCATAATATACATATGAAGGTAGTATTAAAAGATCAATTACATCTACAACAATTTATAGATAAGCTTATAAATTACGGTGAACCCACCACCCACTTAATACTTTCAGAGCTAAAATAGCTCTTAGTTTTACTCTTTATCGATTATATAATAATTTTCATAGAAGATGTTAATTATTCCTGTGTGATTTTAGTTTTTAACTATACTTTTATCATCCCAAGTACTACTTACAATAAACTTAACTGCTTCTAAATGCAGGTATTGGCATAATTAAATTTTAGAATAAAATTGAAGTTATGAATACTATTTTAGAACCAGAAGTATCAACTGAGGAATCACTTTCCTATATCGCTGCTATAAAAGTGCATGTGGATGAATTGTATGATAAACAAGAAATTTTCGGACTCTCATTAGAAACTTTAGAGCTTACCAGAAGGTTTTATAATTTATATACACCAGTTGAAAAGGTAGAGGAAGCAACTCCTTTTGCTTTAAATCAATTATTATCCATAACTCAGCACCTAGAACGCAATCTTATAAAGGAATCTAAATAAATTTTATTTTCAGTTTTAAGCTGAATTTTAAGCAGTTAGCAATAGCTGCTTTTTTATTTTTTATTTTTGATTAAAAAAACCTTGTTTTAAATATAAAGTAAGTTATATTTGCACCGCGAAATCGGTCGCGTAGCTCAGTTGGATAGAGCACCTGCCTTCTAAGCAGGCGGTCCCAGGTTCGAATCCTGGCGCGATCACGCTTAAAAACCCCGTACCTACGGGGTTTTTTTATTTTAAGAGAATTTTTAACAGCAAATTTTTCTTGAAAACGCACACTTTACGCACACAAATCGATATTTAACAATACTTTAAGATAATTGATATCATTTAGATATATCCTATCTGAAACTTCCATATCTACAATAAATTTGAATATTATTTTTTTATAGAATAAGGTATCATCTATGAATCCAGCCTAATTGTTGGAAAAATATTTGTTAATCTTACAATAAGAATGGAATATGTTTCAATCCTTTAAAATGGTTTCTAATGGCCGTTATTTTTGCGCTCAAAGATTTTGCTGATGTAATTATACTTCTGTTTAAAATCCACTTTAAAAGAGTTCTCTAATTAATTTTTCTACTAATCTATTTCGGAATTTAACTCAAAGAGCCTTTCATTAAAAAGTATGTCCTTTTTACTAGTTGAGGAATTTATCTCATATCCATTAAGCCCATATCCCTTCATTCCTTAAAAAACTCTTTTCTGGGAAAAGCGCTTCATTACAAAATTCTTGGACACAACTCCAAAGATTCCATTTCCATTTCACTTGTCCGCTTGTTCCCGAGAAAAGTCGGGAAGCGGCCAAACTCCATTCCCATCTATATCCCTAAAGTCAAGTCCGCTTTAGTTCCTACTAAACAAGAATAATTCATTTTCAAAATCCATTCAGCACATTCCCCTGCATTTCGTAAAAACTACATTTCGGGAAAAGAGCTTCTCCACGCAGGTCTTGGACACAATCCCCAATTTCTACTTTCCATTCCACTAACCCGATAAAAAATCGAGACACTTCATTACAAATAGTAATTTTTGAATTAAGTGCGCCAGTACGGAATTCCATTTAATATTCTTTTTTCCTCTTCAAATTCCTTTAATACTTCCCATGTTTATTTAAACCCACTCCCCGGCCTCCACTGTCTTTACCTTTTTTGTAATGCAAAATACCAAGATTTAGAAGTTAGTCCAGACTGCATAAAGCCGGTCCCTGCGTTCCCTTTTTATAAGTCCTCCCTAATTCTAAATCCTGAAAATGTATAAGCATCAAAAAAGGTAACAGTGAAGGCTCTACGG
>JAGXIK010000096.1 GCA_024635715.1 Gillisia sp. | reverse complement strand
CTATGCATTAACCAAAATAGATTGGTATAAAGAAGTGGTGGAGCAAAGCTTAGAGTTCATCAAGAACAATCTCACAACTAAAGAAGGTTCTTTTTACTCTTCGTTAGATGCAGACAGCATAAATAAAAAGGGACAACTTAAAGAGGGAGCCTTTTATACGTGGGAAATAGATGAATTAAAAGAACTTTTAAATGAAGAGTTTTCCGTTTTTAAAGAATACTACAATGTCAATTCTTATGGAAAATGGGAAAACAATGAGTATGTTTTAATAAGAACCCCAGAAGATGCCACTTTTTTAGAAGAACATAAATTAAATTCGGCTGAATTTAGAAAGATGAAAGACAATTGGACTACCACTCTTTCTTCAAAAAGAAATACTCGAGAAAAACCAAGATTAGACGATAAGCAATTAACCTCTTGGAATGCTTTAATGCTCTCCGGTTATGTGGATGCTTATAAGATCACCCATAATGAAGATTATTTAGCAATCGCGCTTAAAAACGCTTCCTTTATCAAGAAGCACCTATATAAGTCCGAAGGAAATCTTCAGCGCTCTTTTAAAAATGGAGAAAGCTCTATTAATGGCTATTTGGAAGATTATGCGCTTTTAATTGAAGCTTGTATTAAGCTTTATGAAGTTAGCTTCGATTTTGAGTGGCTTAATTTTTCAAAAGACCTCCTAGATTATTGTATTCAAAATTACCATGATCCAAAAACGGGTCTATTTTATTTTACATCTAAAAAAGACCAGCCGCTTATTACTCGAAACTATGAACTTTCAGATAATGTGATTCCGGCTTCAAATTCTGTAATGGCTCAAAACCTATTCAAACTTTCTAAATATTTTGGGGAGGAAGATTTTCTGACTATTTCAGAAAAAATGCTAACTGCGGTGACACCTCAGCTAGAAGATTATCCACAAGGTTATTCCAATTGGCTTTCTTTAAAACTTAATTTCAGTCATAGTTTTTATGAAGTTGTAATTATGGGACCTAATGCAAAAGACTTATTAGCGAAACTCAACAAAGAGTATCTTCCGAATATTCTAATTGCAGGTTCAACTGTGGAGAACAATAGTTCTCCGCTTTTCCAAAATCGATTTAAAGAAGGAGTGGATCTTATTTACGTTTGTACCAACGGAACTTGCCAGCTTCCTGTGAAAACAATAAATTTAGCATTAAAGTTAATAAAATAGATTTAACAATACTTAAACAGCAAAAATTATCAATCCCGCAATAAAAATCTTTTTTTTGCAAAAAAAAACAAACTAAATGAAATACTTAGACAATTGGGAAGCTTACGCTACAGAATATACCGATAAATTTATCGAATTCCTTCCGAGTCTACTTTATGCCATATTCTTGTTAGTTTTTGGATTATGGCTTATTAATATATTTGTAAAATATATACGCAAGTATTTTGATAAGAAAGATTTTGATCCTACTCTAGAAAACTTTGCTGTTAGCATTACTAACTGGACACTTAAAATAATTTTATTTGTCCTAGTGATAACTAAATTAGGCGTAGAGACTACCTCTCTAGTAGCAATAATTGGTGCCGCAGGTTTAGCAATTGGTCTTGCGCTACAAGGTTCGTTATCCAACTTTGCAGGAGGAGTACTTATAATTGTACTTAAACCTTTTAAAGTTGGTGATTTCATAGAGGCTCAAGGTGTTTCTGGAACAGTAAAGGAAACTTCTTTATTCTATACCAAATTAACCACTTTTGGAAACCAATTAGCCGTAATTCCCAACGGTCAACTTACCAACGATAATATTATAAATTACTCTGTTGAAGGAAAAAGAAAAGACGCCATTACCATAGGTATCTCTTACGATAGCGATATAAAGCAGGCTAAAGATATTCTAGTTAATCTTATGGCTGGGCAAGAGAAGATCTTTGAAGACCCAGCACCTCAAGTAGTTGTTACTGAATTAGCAGATAGCGCTGTAAATCTATCATTACGTTTCTGGGCTTATAATGAAGATTTCTGGGATTGTCATTGGTATACTATCGAAGAAGCAAAAACAAGATTAGAAGCTGCTGGAGTAGGAATTCCATTTCCACAAAGAGATGTGCATTTTTATAATCATTCAGAAAACACTAAGGAAGAGAATAAAAAAGAGAACAAAGAAGTGAACAAAGAAGATAATAAAGAAAAAAATAAGGAAGTGGAAAATAGTGAAGATAACGAAGATAACAAGGAAGAGTTTAAAGGGGATAACTAGAAATTAACCCACCATAAAATCTTTCAAATAGTAAGGTTCAAAATAAGCGACATCTTCAAAGTCGCTTTTTTTGTGCTTTGTAGTTGACAATGAAACCATCTGAGCAGAAGAGGGTAATTTATCTTCAATATATCGCGCATTTGGATGTTCACAGATATTTTTAAACTTCTCTACACCACTACCAATAAAATAAACAACTTGTTCATCCAGATATTCCTTATAAGATTCGGCATCTAGTATTTTGGCAGACGTATCTTCAATTTGATTTTTATCCTTATCGAATACGGCAGTATAAACTTCCATACGCCTGGCGTCCATCATAGGAATGATAGTCCCCTCGTTTTCAACTTGATTAGCCAAAGAGGTAAGGGTTGCTACAGAAATTAGTGGGAGGTCTAATGAAAAGCACAAACCCTTAGCAGCAGAAACACCAATCCGCAAACCGGTATATGATCCTGGGCCTTTGCTTACTGCAATAGCATCTAGATCTGAGAGTTCCAGACTATTTTCAGCTAAGATTTCTTTTATAAAATTATGTAGCCTTTCCGCATGGGAGTAGCTGGAATCATAATCCTCTTTTAACGCAATCAACTTTCCGTTCACACCAATAGCAACAGAGCAATTGGTGGAAGCGGTTTCTATACAAAGTATGGTAGACACTATTGTTTTATTTATTCTGTAGGTTTTTCCTCTTTTAGTAAAATTACATCATCTCCAGATTTTAAAGATTTTGTAACTGTGTTATAAGGCCCGGTTATCACTGTTTCTCCTGATTTTAAACCTGAAACAATTTCGATATTTCTATCGTCTTGGATCCCGGTCTTAACAACACGCAATTTAGCCTTCTCCCCTTCCTTTACAAAGACAGTTTCAAATTTTTGATCTTTATTCTCTTTGGCTTCATCTTTCTTTCCTGAAGATTTCGTGGTAGTAGTGTCATTTTTAATAACAATGGCACTAATTGGCACTCCAAGTACATTGCTTTTTCTTCTGGTAATAATATCCACTGTAGCGGTCATTCCTGGTCTAAAAGGTGAATAATTTTCCTTTTTTCCTTCTAAAAGATCTTGGTAAGAAGACTCTAATATTCTAACTTTCACTTTAAAATTTGTAACCTGATCTGCAGTTAAACCTTGTATTGCTGAATTAGAAATTTCTGTTACCACTCCCTTAAATTCTCTTTTTAAGTAAGCATCTACTTCAACCTTCGTGCTGTCTCCAACAGAAACCTTTACAATATCGTTCTCATTAACATCTACTTCTACTTCCATTTTGGAAAGATTGGCAACACGCATAATTTCGGTACCAGCCATTTGTTGAGTTCCAACAACTCGTTCCCCTAATTCTACATCCAACTTAGAGATAGTTCCACGCATTGGTGCATATATTGTTGTTCTCGCTAAGTTATCTGTAGCTTCGGTTACTGTTGCTGCAGCACTTTGCATGCTGTAATAACTTGCAGTTTTCATAGCCTCAGAACGTTCGTAAGCTGCTACAATTTGATCCCACTCTGCTTTGGAAATAATTCCTTTATCAAATAAGGTCTTATTTCTATCGTAATTGGATTTAGCTTCTTTTAAGCTAGCTTCAGATTGCGCATAATTCGCTTTTACATTCTGAAGTCCCGCTCTGGAGCGTTGCAAGTTAGACTGATAAATATCTGGATTAACTCGGGCTAATAGATCTCCTTTTTCTACCAATTGTCCTTCAACAATTGGTAGATCTATAATTTCTCCGGATACTTCAGAGGAAAGCTTTACTTCGATCTCCGGCTGAATTTTTCCCGTCGCTGAAACAGTTTCAATTATTTCCAAAGGTTCGATCTTTGTGATCTCCACTTCTTTAAAGTTACCTGAAGCACCAAACCAACCGGCTTTTTTACCTACTACAAGGACAACTATTAATAAAACTGCTATTACACCAATAATAATAAGTGTTTTTTTCTTCATGATTTAAAATTTAAGATCGGTTACCGGGATTCCAAAATATAACTCGATCACCTTTAATTTGAATATATAATCGTACTTAGTTCTTAACAATTCTGTTTGTGCATTTTCTAATCTCACTTTAGACTGACTAAAATCGAAGGCATTGGTCAATCCAACATCAAAACGTTCTGTTGCATATAAATAAGCTTGGTCTTGCGCATCTAATGCAGATTGAGCGGCCTCAAATGCTTTCAATGCTCCTTGAGCATCTACATATGCCTGATACACGTTCGCTTCCAGATCTAACTCTGCCTGCTCCAAACGATATTCTGCTCTTTCTACATTTATCATGTTTCTTTTCACCTGGTTTCTAGTAGCGAAACCATTTAAAATTGGAATGCTTAATTGAAGTCCATAAGAGGTTCCATCATTTTCATACAATTGTTGGGTGAAATCTCTGTTGAAAGCATCATTATCTGCATAACGGGTATTATAATTATAAAAAGCTGAAAGCGTAGGATAATAAGCACCTCTTGCGATTTGCACATCCTTTTCTGCTATTAACTTTTGCTCTTCAGCAATTTTAATTTCATAGCGTTCTTCTTTAGCTTTTTCGATAAGTTCATAAGGAGAATTCGCTAAAATTTCATTTCCAACAATTTCATATTCCGAATCTGCAATATCGAAATTCTCATAATCCTTGATAAGCAATAATTGAGCAAGGCTAATTAAAGATATTTGGATATTATTTTCAGCAACAATAATTCTTTGTTGCTCATTGGCAGCAGTAGCCTGAATTTCTAAAAGATCTCCTTTTGGCAATACTCCCGCATCTACTAGATCCTGAGTTCTTTTTAATTGATTTTGAGTTATGGTACTTTGAGAATTTAAAACTTCTAAATTTTGTTTGTTGAATAAAACCTGCAGATATGAATTAGCAACAAAAAGACCAATATCATCCTTCATTTGTTCTAAGGAATACTGGCTAGCAAGTTTTGAAAGCTTAGCTCGCTCCAACTGTCTTAAGTTTCTTAGTCCATCAAAAAGTGTTAGCGATGTAGAAGCTCCTCCAGAAAGGGAATTGAATCGGGTATTCTCAAATCTGTTATTTGTTGGATTAATACTTAAACCTCCATTACTAGATCCAGAAACTTGTGCATTCAAGGATGGGATAAAGTTCCCGATGGCATCTGAACGTTCGATTTCTGCAGACTCAACATCTAAAGCCGACTGCTTAATAGATATATTGTTTTCTAAAGCATATACTACGCATTCTTGCAAGGTCCACTTTTTAGTTTGCGCAGTTACCCCTGCGGAAATTAAAAATAGGCATGCCAGTAAAATTGATTTTTTCATAATTAAGATTGTGAATTATTGGTCTAAGAAATTAGGAAGTTGTTACACAAAAGATGTCACTAGTTATTATTCATAGCTTGAGATGGCTTTAATTGATTCCAGACTTTGATCTTATCGCCCTCTGAAATTCCGCTTAAAACCTGTACATAGATTCCGTCGCTCACTCCCAATTGGATATCTTTTCTGGTGAATTCCTGATCGCCAGTCATCACTTCTACAAATGGGTTTTGGGTCTTTGGATCAAATTGCACTAAGGCCTCCTTGATAGCCAAGGCATCAACCACTTTTGCAAGTATAATAGAGGCATTTGCACTAAGACCAGCTCTAATAAATGTAGTATCAGCCTTATTTAAAGTACCCTTTATATTAAATTGAATTGCTCCGTTCTCACTGATTCCCTTTGGTGCGATATAATCTAAAATCGCATCGAATTTTTTATTCTCTATCGCTCCCACAGTGATTTCTAACGGAAGGTTTTCCTTGATCTTACCAACTTCACTCTCATCTACTTTTCCTTCAAAGATCATATTATTCACATCTGCCAACGTAGCCAAGGTGGTTCCATCATTAAAGTTATTGCTCTCAATCACTTGGTTTCCTTCTTTTACAGGAACATCTAACACCATTCCATCTATCGTAGATCGTATAAGAGTGTTTGCTGAGCTCCCAAGCCCACTAGTGGTTCCTGTTTTGATAATTTCATAATTCTGTTGGGCAGATTTATAATTCTGAAGCGACCTTTGATAAGCAACTTGTGCGTTATCCCAATCGTTTGCAGAAATCACCCCCTTATCGAAAAGTGATTTTTGACGGTCGTATAGTTTTTTTTCAGTGTCTAAATTGATCTTAGCAGTTGCAACTGCATCCTTCCCACTTTGCAAAGAAGACACATTAGGAATCACCCTGATTTTTGCGATAAGATCACCAGATTTTATAGCATCTCCGGCTTCAATATAGATCTCATCTATGATTCCAGAGATGTTTGGTTTTATTAGCACCTCTTCTCTTGGAACGATGCTTCCTGTAGCTACAGTTTTCTTCACAATATCTTGCTTGCTCGGAGTCTCGGTTTGATAAACTATCGGATCTTCCTGATTTTTTTGAAATAAATAATACAAAGCACCAACGAATGAGATCGCGATAACTATTAGAATTATTACTGTAACTACTTTTTTCATTTTAAAATGGTATTAATCAATTTGTTGTTATTCTGTTCTTAAGGCATCTACTGGCTGGATCTTAATTGCATTTTGTGCTGGAATCAATCCCGCCAAAAGTCCAGATATTATTAAAATACTCAGCGCAATAAATACTACTCCAAGATCTACACTTGGATTGGCAAACATCATTTCTGAAGTATCTACGCCATCCAACTGCATATTCACGAGAGCAATTACCCCCGTTGCTAATGCTATTCCAGACATCCCGGAAATGATGGTTAGAAAGATAGATTCCATTAATATTTGACCTCTAATATCCCAGGGCGTAGCGCCTAAGGCTCTACGAACCCCAATTTCATTGGTGCGTTCTTTCACTACGATAAGCATAATATTAGAAATCCCGATAATTCCAGATAATAAGACCAAGATCCCTACAAAATAGGCCACCGCTTTTAAGGCTACAAATAAGCCATTGATCTTACTGAATTCCTGAAAAAGATCAAAATTACCAATAGCCCTATCATCTTCTGGATGAATAGAATGTCTGGATTTTATTACATCGAATATTTGAGTTTTTAAATCGGTAATTGAGGAGCCATCCTCTGCAGTGATAGACATCCAGCCTACTGTTTCTCCCATATTAAAGGCCTGAGAGAATGCCGTAAACGGCACATAGATCTGTTTTTGGTTCTCTTCTGGGTTTCCGTTATTTCCCTTCTTTTTATAGGTCCCGATTACCATAAAGTTCACGCCGTTCACCTTTATATAGGAGCCAATAACTTCTTCCCCGGGATCATACATGTCATTGATCACTCCCGCCCCAAGAATTGCTACTTTTCTATTTTGTTCGATATCGGAATAATTCACAAACCTTCCCGATGTAATATCCATCGGTTCCTGCTTAATCACTTCTGGATAATCCCCATAGACGTTAAAGGCTCCGCTCTTAAGCCCGCGCACAACATTGTTTGCTCCACCAAAACCACCTAATTGATTTCTGGGAGAAACATATTTTAAATTTGGTACATTTTGCTTTATTGCCGCGACATCACTTATCTTGAAATTGTAACGTCTCCCTTTTGGTAAACCCTTGTAAGGTTTAGATGGGGTTTGTGCCCACATGAACATGGAATTGGTTGCAATACCTCCAAATCCTTGCTTAACACCGTTCTCCAATCCCTTCCCCGCAGCTAAAAGAATAACCAATATAAAGATGCCCCATAAAACACCAAAGGCGGTAAGGACGGTTCTAAACCAATTCGAGGTTAAGGCCTCTAATATTTCGCTCCATTTATCTCTACTAAACATCTTATTCGTCTCTTAAAGCAATTATGGGTTTGATTCTGGCAGCTCGCCAAGCTGGAAAAAATCCTGCTATAGCTCCAGCCAAAACCAGAATAAAAACGGTAGTTAATGCTACATTAAAATTTACAGATGGATTGGCAATATAATCTGTCTCTATAAGGGGCCCTACAAACTCCAATAGCGCTAAACTAGTAATGAGTCCAATAAAACCTGAAATAGTTGTAACAAAAATAGATTCATGAAGGATCATACCTATAATACTAAGTGGCTGAGCACCCAAAGCTTTTCTTATCCCAATTTCTTTGGTACGCTCTTTAACTATAATGAGCATGATATTGCTAACCCCTACAACTCCTGCTATAATAGTACAAATCCCAACTCCCCAGAAAAACATCTTGATCATCTTATTTAGATCATAGAATCTTTTCATATTCTCTAAGCTGTTATTTATAGTGATAGCACGAGTATCATCTGGTGCAACAGAGTGTTTTTCTTTTAAATAAGTAACTAATTCCTCAGAAAATTGTTCGGACTCTGCTAATGCTTGTTCAAAATTATCTCTTTTTGGAAGTGTAAAAGCAAGGTTTCTTATATTATTCCCACCATTAAATACTTTTTGTGCAGTGGAAATTGGTATAAACACACGTGACTCTTCTCTTTCTCCTCCTGGATCTGAGAACACTCCAATAACTTTAAAATTAATATCAGAGATCTGCACATACTTACCAATTACATCTTCCCCATTCTTAAACAAATCGTTCTTAACTTTATTCCCAATAACTACCACCTTTTCTACGTTATCGTTATCCTTATAATTAACATAACGCCCTTGAGTCATGGTAGCATTCTCAAGGAATTGAAAATCTGGCCAGATTCCTTCTACTCTATAATTCCCAGACTCCTTCTTGTAATTTACAAGTCCGCTCCAGATTCTAAAAACAGAAGATTTATACTCTAGCTGATCCTCGTATTTATTTACGGTCTGATTATAGTCCTCATTTTTTAAGGTGATCTGTCTCCCTGGATTCAATCCTTTATACTCTTTTGAAGTAACATTGGTCCAAACCAATAACATATTAGCTGCATCTTGTTCGAATTCCCTAGCGATCCCATTTTGCATCCCCTGGCCAATTCCTAAAAGAATTACCAATATAAAAATTCCCGATGCTACAGAAAGCCCAGTTAAAAACGTACGCAATTTGTTTTTGCCTATCGTTTCAAAAATCTCTTGCCATCTTTCTAGATTAAACATTGCTTAATGCTCTTACTTGATTTACTTTAGAATCGTCTATGATCACCCCGTCTTTTAGATTTACAATCCGTTTAGTCATTTGAGCAATATCATGCTCATGAGTAACTACAAGAATTGTTCTACCCTCATCATTTATCCCTTGAATTAAATCCATAACTTCATAAGATGTTTTGGTATCTAAAGCTCCGGTAGGCTCATCTGCCAATAATACTTTAGGATTAGAAGCCAAAGCTCTGGCAATTGCCACACGCTGTTTTTGTCCTCCAGAAAGTTCGTTTGGTAAGTGTCCAGCCCAATCTGCTAATCCAACTTTTTCAAGATAGCTCATTGCTATATCCGTGCGCTCTTTATGTTTTATTCCTTGATAATACAATGGCAAACCCACGTTATCTAATGCGTTTTTGTAGGATATAAGGTTGAAAGATTGAAATACAAAGCCAAGAAATTTATTGCGGTATTGCGCTGCGATCTTCTCATTCAAATTTTTAATAGGAAGTCCATCTAGCGTATATGACCCAGAATCGGCCTCATCCAATATTCCAAGAATATTTAGGAGTGTAGATTTACCAGAACCTGAAGAACCCATGATAGAAACTAATTCGCCTTCAGCAACGCTAAAATTTATTCCTTTTAGGACATGAAGAGAATTACTCCCCATCTTATAAGATTTGTGCAAATTTTTAATTTCGATCATACTTCTAAAATTAGAAATACCCGATCAAGATTAAAGGCTCTTTACTCAGGTATAAGCATAAGACCTAAACAAGAAGAATTTGTTACAGTCCCATATGTTATGAAACTGTTAAAATTTAACTGTACATTAAGAAGTTACTCTGTAGTCTTTTTATTCCGAAGAGTTCTATAGATAAAAAAACCAATACCTCCAATGAGGATATATGGGAAGATCATTAAATAAACTATTCCATCATTTATCCCTTTCGCAGCGGCCTCAGATCCTTCACTTTCTAATACTGCTCTACACATTGCACACTGTGCTTCAGCCAAAGATGGCATTAAAGCAAATAAAAATAACACAATGATTAACTTAATTTTCATTTTGATTCTTTCAGAATTAATGCAATAAATCTCAACTATAAATTTAAATAAAATTAATAGTATGGCCACATAAAAACATAAACCAAAACTCCCGTTACCGCAACATATAACCAAATTGGAAATGTCCAACGTGCAATTTTAGCATGCTTGGTATATTGACCACTAAGCCCTCTATACATAGTAAATAACACTAAGGGAACTATTATTGCCGAAAGTATAATATGGGTTATCAGAATAAAAAAATAGATATAACGCATCACACCTTCTCCTCCATAGGGTACAGGTTCGTTACTGATCTTTGAGATCACATAGCTTACAAGAAATACCGAGGATAGCACAAATGCCATGATCATTACATTTCTATGCAATTTGTATTCTTTAATGCTCATAAAAAAATAACCAATGGTTAGCAACAAAGCAGTGCTACCATTTAAAACAGCATGAAAAAATGGAAAGGTTCCAGATTGTGTTCCGAAGATATTATAACGTTCTGGTAAATACATTAAAATAATAACTACGATAGGAATGAGGATTGAAAGCGCAATGATTATTGGAACCGCAATTCTATCGGTCTTTGTATTTCCCATTTATAATAGTTTTTTAAGATCTTCTATCAAT
>JAGXIK010000095.1 GCA_024635715.1 Gillisia sp. | reverse complement strand
TCAGTATGAGGAATTGCTTAGAGGTATAAAAGGCGTAAAATACATTCAGAAAGATAGATTTAATAGAGATATTGGTCCTTTTAAAGAAGGGATTTTTGATACTCTACCAAAAAAAGGAAAAGATGTCACTCTCTCTATAGATGCCATGCTGCAAGCATATGGCGAAAAATTGATGGAGAACAAACGTGGAGGAATTGTAGCAATAGAACCTGCCACTGGGGAGATCTTATCACTTATCACAGCTCCAAGTTACGATCCTGCTTTACTTATGGGAAGGCAACGCTCTGCGAATTTCACGAAACTTTATTACGACACAATTGCAAGACCTTTATACGATAGAGGTTTGTTGGCTGAATACCCACCAGGATCACCATTTAAAACGATAAATGCACTTATCGCTCTACAAGAAGGCGTAGTAGATGTTCATGATAGGTTCTCATGTAATAGAGGATATGTCTATGGACGAGGCAGAAAATTAGGCTGTCACGCCCATGCGAGTCCTTTAGATATGATACCAGGAATTGCTCAATCCTGTAATGCCTACTTTGCTAATGTTTATAGGAGGATCATAGAAAAATATCCTACTCCACAAGAAGGAATTGATACTTGGGCGAAGCATCTAAATAGTTTTGGTCTTGGAGAGTTCTTAGGCTACGATTTGCCTGCGGGAAGGTCTGGGAAAATTCCAGATGCCGATTACTATAATAAAATATACGAATATCCAACTTACAAATGGTATGCAACTGCCACCATATCTAATGCTATTGGGCAAGGGGAAGTTTTAATGACGCCTATACAGCTTGCTAATATGACCGCCACCATTGCCAATAAAGGTTGGTTTTATACTCCTCATATTTTAAAAAATATCGAAGGCGAACCAATATCAGATCCAGATTATACTAAGAAACACTTTACTACTATAGATAGTGAGCATTTTATTCCGGTTATTGAAGGAATGCACCAAGTATATAAAGTAGGTACAGCATCTGCCTTACAAATTCCAGGAATTGAGATAGCTGGAAAAACTGGAACTGCAGAGAATTACACTAAAATAAATGGTAAGCGAACACAGCTAACAGATCATTCAATATTTATTGCGTTTGCACCGGTGGACAATCCAAAAATAGCCATTGCGGTATTTGTTGAAAACGGATATTGGGGAGGTAGATATGCCGGAAGAATTGCCAGTTTAATGATAGAAAAATATCTTAAAAATAGCATTTCTAGAAAAGATATGGAAACTTGGGTACTCACCCATAGTTTAGAAGATGAATACTTAAAGCCACTAAGTGGAGAACCTTTCTCAATTAACAAATAATGGCGAAAGGCACTATTAGTTTTGATTGGGTTACTATCTTAATATACCTTCTACTCATAAGCTTTGGGTGGATGAATATATACTCCGCTTCACTTGGCGATGCTCCTTCGGGAATTTTTAATTTCGACGAGATCTATGGGAAACAGGCCCTTTGGATCATCCTTGGTTTATTTATGATCATCATCATATTATCTATTGAGGCTAAGTTCTTCATGAAGTTTTCGAGTGTTTTTTATATAATATCACTCCTTTCCATTCTAGGCCTTTTCGCCTTCGGAAAGACCATTAACGGAGCCACTTCTTGGTATGTGTTTGGCGGAATAAGTATTCAGCCAGCAGAATTTGCGAAAGTTGGAACTACGCTGGCACTCGCAAATTACCTTGGGGATATTCAAACAAATATCAAATTATTCTCACATCAGCTTAAGGCCTTTTTCATTATCGCTTTACCCGCTCTTATTATTTTACCTCAACCAGACGCAGGAAGTGCTATGGTGTACGCAGCATTCCTCTTTCCGCTATATAGAGAAGGATTATCTGGAATTTACTTGTTTTTAGGATTTGCGGGAATAACTGTTTTTATATTAACCTTGGTTCTTGGGCCATTGTATGTAAGCATTGCGGTCGCTATCATTTGTTTACTAAGCTTGCTCCAGAAAAAAAGGAGACGCCCGAAACCCCTTGTTATATTAGGGATTATTATAGGTGCTGTTGCACTTTCTTATTCTGTAGATTATATCTTTCAGAATGTTTTTGAACAACGCCATAGGGATCGCTTTAATATAGTTCTAGGAAAAGAAGTAGATGCTAAGGGAATTGGATATAACACCAATCAGAGTGAAATTGCAATTGGTAGTGGAGGCTGGTTAGGCAAGGGCTGGACAGAAGGCACACAAACCAAAGGTCAATTTGTTCCAGAGCAGCACACAGATTATATATTTAGTACCGTTGGTGAGGAATGGGGATTTCTAGGAACCTCTTTAGTAGTGCTTTTGTTTATGGGCCTACTCTTTAGATTATTATTTCTTGCAGAGCGGCAGAAATCTACATTTCATAGAGTGTATGGATACAGCTTAGTGGGTATTATGTTTATTCACTTTCTGGTGAATATAGGAATGGTAACAGGTATCTTCCCAACCGTTGGAATACCACTTCCTTTCTTTAGCTATGGAGGCTCCGGTTTATGGGGCTTTACTATTTTACTCTTTATCTTTATAAAGCTGGATTCGGAAAGAATGGCCTTTTAACACCTCATTGAGGGTTTAATTCCACGTCACATTTGCTCGAGATTCCTCGATTTATTTTCTTCCGAACCATCGGAAAATAACCAATCGTCTTAACCCAGGCTTCTTGATTAAAGGTGCTTTTATTTACATCGTTCTACTAAAACCAATAGCAAAGCAACAACAAGTATTATAACCGGATAAATATATTTTCTCTTCATAGGGAATTCATAGGAAAGTTATAAAAATAATAAAGAGCCTGTTTAAAAGATTTGTTTTTACATCATACTTTTGCAGATAGTAGAAGGAATTATTTCAAGATCTCAACTAATTAAACTTAGAAATTGAAATAATTCCAATGATTATCCTACAATTTTTTGACGCATTAAACTCTTTAAACAGACTCTTAGAAAACTTTTAATTCTTAATATCAGCTATCTTATTTCTTTTAATGTTATTGACCTTAATATCTTCAAGAACATTAATAGCCTCTTCTACATATACATCTCCCGTTAAACTCTCGTGCCATCTGTCTCTCTTTTCTCTTAAGATAGTATCTGTAATAGACAATTCATTTTCATAAGGCAAGGATTCATAGGTAAGATTAGAGGTGTAATCTGAAATAGCATCAAATCTCTTAGCCTCTTTTTCTGTAAGCAATCTTTGATTTTGATAAGCCGAATAGCTCAAAGAATAAGTTTCTTCATCTCTTTGATCTTTTACCCACTTCGCGTTTTCAGCAATAAGATTTAATTGTGCATTATTAGACATTCTCTCATTACTATTCTTAATAGCATCTTCAAAATCTATATAACCATCCCAGATTTTATATTTAGCCGCTTTTATTTGATCCCAAGGCAATGGGTTTTCATAATCTTTCTCACCTATATCTATAAAGCTATATCTATCTGGAACAACCACATCACTTTTAACACCCTCTAACTGGGTAGAACCTCCATTTACTCTATAGAACTTCTGAGTAGTTAATTTAAGTGCTCCAAGGTCACCATATTCGTTACTTCTTACGGTTTGATTAAGATCTATAACATTTTGTACGGTACCCTTACCATAAGTTTGTTTGCTTCCAATGATAATTGCTCTCTTATAATCTTGCATTGCAGCTGCAAGGATTTCTGAAGCCGAAGCCGATAATTCATTTACTAATATTACTAAAGGACCGTCCCATAGAATACTTGGATCTTGATCTTCTAAAATCTCCTGACCTACCCCTTTACTTTTCACTTGAACTACAGGTCCTTTTTCTATAAATAAGCCAGCAATATCTACTACTGTTTTAAGAGATCCACCACCATTGTTTCTAAGATCTAAAACAAGACCTTCCATTCCTGCTTTTTTCAATCTTATAATTTCCTTTTCAACATCTGAAGCAGCATTTCTATCTGCATAGTTTTCCATATCAAAATAGAACTTAGGTAGATTTATAAGTCCAAATTCTCTTCCGTTCTTATTAACCAACGCAGATTTTGCATATGTTTCTTCTAATTCTACAATATCTCTTGTAATAGTAATATCCTCAATATTACCCATCATCTTTTTCTTAACTGTCAAAGTAACCTTAGAATCCTTAGGCCCTTTTATTAGGTTAACAGCATCATCTAAACGCATTCCAACAATACTTACAGGGTTTTCTTCGTCTTCTTGTTTTACCTTTAAAATGATGTCTCCTTCACTTAATTTATCACTCAACCATGCTGGCCCACCAGAGATCACTTCCATGATAGTAATGTTATCGCTTTTCTTTTGTAGTCTTGCTCCAATTCCTTCCAGTTTCCCAGACATTGCAATGTCAAATCTATCTTTATCTTGTGGGGCAAAGTAGAATGTATGCGGATCGAACTCTTCTACAATGGCATTAATATAAACTGAAAAATAATCTTTACGCTCTAGTTCTTCGCTAAAATCAAAATACTCGTCCATAGATGTTAGAACAGCTTCCCTAGCCTCTTTCTCCAATTCCACATCAGATTTCACTTTATAAGAAGGATCTTTTTCTAATGCTTTTTCCTGATCCTCTTTACTATTGTAATAACTTCCTAAAGTGCTAAATTTTAGCTGCTTTCTCCAACGCTCTTTCAATTCTGCTCTAGAAGAAATATAATCTATCTCTTCGTAGTTTGTATTGATATCTTCTTCTTCAGAAAAATCGAAAGGTTGAGCTAGAATCTCTTTATAAATTCCTCGCACTTCTTTCATTCTTTCCAGTAACCTCTCATGAGTTAAATTGAAAAAAGCAAGGTCTTTTCCTCTTATTTGATCATCAATCTTATCTTCATAAACAACAAACTCCTTTACATCTTTCTCGTAGAAAAATCGTTTTAAGGGGTCTATTGCATCTAAATAATCTTTATAAACTTCTTTGGAAAAACCATCGTCTATAGTCTTAGCATCGTAATGTCCTTTCTCTAAGACATAGGTAATAAGGTCTATTAATAATTTATCTTTATTAGGGTCGTTGAAAGTTTTTGTAGTAAAACTGCACGATGCGGCCGCCATAAGCAACACCAACACCAAATATTTATAGTTCCTTTTCATAAAGCGAATATATTTCATCATTTAATATCAATCTATATATAGTAAAAATTGTGCCAACACTCATCATTTGTACAAATAATTTGCTAGACGCCTAAGATAAGCTTTCCTTTGGGAATTATTATTTTAGCACCCTTAAAATATTTACTTATGTCTAAAGAGAAACCGCTTATTTTGGTCACAAATGATGATGGAATCACCGCTCCGGGAATTCGCACATTGATTGAGGTGATGAAAGAATTAGGCGATGTAATTGTTGTTGCTCCAGATAGCCCCCAAAGTGCAATGGGACATGCAATTACTATTACAGATACACTTTACTGCGACGAGGTTAAAATCAACAAAAAATATACTCATAAAGAATATAGTTGCTCTGGGACTCCAGCAGATTGTGTGAAAATTGCAACTCAAGAGATTTTACACTGCAAACCAGATCTCTGTGTGAGCGGAATAAACCATGGTTCTAATTCCTCCATTAATGTGATCTACTCTGGGACAATGAGCGCTGCTGTAGAGGCTGGGATTGAAGGAATTCCAGCAATTGGATTTTCATTATTGGATTATTCTTTAAGTGCCGATTTTGAACCTACCAAGAAATATGTAAAAGCAATTACACGAAAAGTTCTTAAAAATGGCCTTCCAAAAGGTGTGGTTTTAAACGTGAATTTACCCAAGTTAAAGGAGAAAGAAATTAAAGGAATCAAAATATGTAGGCAAGCGAAAGCCTATTGGGTAGAGGAATTCGATAAAAGAACTAGTCCGCAGGGAAGAGATTACTATTGGCTAACCGGTAAGTTTGTAAATGAAGATAGTGGGGAAGATACAGATGAATGGGCTTTAGAAAACGGCTATGTTTCTGTAGTTCCTGTTCAATTTGACCTTACTGCACATCATTATATTTCAGATCTTAACGCATGGGAACTAAATGATTAAGAAACACGTTCTTATTGGTTTTCTAATTGGATTATTGACCAACGCAGCCGGGATTTTCTTTTATATTTTACTGTTTTCGAAAATGGATCTGGAGGCTACACTTAAGAATGCTCTTCAAAATGATTATTTAGGGAAAATTATAGCGCTTGGAGCGATCTTAAACTTTTTCCCCTTTTTTGTATTTATAAAAAAGAACCAGCTCTACAAAGCAAGAGGTGTGCTCTTAGCGACCGTGCTTATGGCAGTGGTTATAGCTATTACCAAATTTATTTGATGGCATCGGAAAGTTTAGGAATTTGATTAAATGTTCAATTGGCTCTCATTTTTTAAAATAACTTAAAAAGATTTAAAGAGTTTATTTCTAATAAAGAATTGAAATAATAGCATCTCGACTCAGCTCGATGTGACATCCCAACCATATTAAAGGCAAGCAGCAAGGAACACATAAAATAATTTGATAACTTTCAATACTTAAAATCCCTTAGAATGAAATATTACCTTATTGCAGGTGAAGCTTCCGGAGATCTACATGCTTCTAATTTAATGTTAGCTTTAAAAAAAGCAGATCCAGAAGCTGAGTTCAGGTTTTGGGGCGGTGACCTTATGCAAGAAGCTGGGGGAACTCTGGTAAAGCACTATAGGGAATTAGCCTTTATGGGATTTCTAGAGGTGATTGCAAACCTAAGAACCATATTAAAGAATATTAAAGTTTGTAAAAATGATATTTTAGAATACAAACCAGACACCATTATTTTTATAGATTATCCCGGCTTTAATATGCGTATTGCCAAATGGGCAAAAGAGCTAAATATTTCTACACAATATTATATTTCTCCACAGATATGGGCCTGGAAAGAGAACAGGATAAATGCAATAAAACGGGATGTAGATGAAATGTATGTGATTCTTCCTTTCGAAAAAGAATTTTATGAAGAAAAGCATCAGTTCCCAGTGCATTTTGTAGGGCACCCGCTTTTAGATGCAATCGCGAAAAAAGAATTGGTTGCGCCTGAGGAATTCAGAAAAAAACATCAATTAGACGAAAGACCTATTATCGCATTGTTGCCAGGGAGCCGAAAACAGGAGATCTCCAAGATGTTGGAAACCATGTTGAGCATAACAGATGATTTTAAAGAATATCAATTTATTATTGCCGGAGCCCCTAGTCAGGATCCAGAATTCTATAAACCCTTTATCAAAAAGAAAAATGTTCATTTAGTAATGAATAAAACTTACCATGTATTAAGTCTTTCTACTGCGGCCTTAGTAACATCTGGGACCGCAACTTTAGAAACAGCATTGTTCAAGGTGCCGGAAGTTGTTTGTTATAAAGGGAGTACAATTTCTTATCAGATCGCAAAAAGGGTGGTGGATTTAGACTATATTTCGCTGGTTAATTTGATTATGGATAAAGAAGTAGTGACAGAATTAATTCAGAATGACTTTAATCCGAAAAAATTAAAAAGTGAATTGAATAAAATATTGGATACAGAGAACAGGGATACAATATTTGAGGCTTATTTTGAGTTAGAAAGAAAGTTAGGGGGTGCAGGAGCTAGTGAAAAGACTGCCCAACTAATTTATAAGAGTATTAAGAAATAGCATTTTTATATGAGTAGATTATCGTTCTATGTGTTTTTCTCCCTATTCGCTTTATTACTTAGCAGTTGTGGGGCCTCCAAGACTAAAAGGTCTGAAGTGCAGCAAAATTTGAATGCAAACGAAGTTATAATCTATCACAAGGCTCCGGAAAACAAGGTAAATACAGCCCCTGCCTCGGAGGAACCAAAAGACAAAAGAGTCTATAATATCACTACAACTGCGCTAAAATTCCAGGGAACAAAATATAAATATGGCGGTACCACAGAAGAAGGCATGGATTGTTCTGGCCTTGTATACACTTCGTTTTTAGAAGAAAATATAGAACTACCAAGGTCTTCTAGAGCCATGTCCCTAGAAGGTGAACGCTTATCTTTAGTAGATGTAAATATTGGAGATCTCTTGTTTTTTGAGACCAATAAGAACAAAAAAGTGATAAATCATGTGGGATTAGTGGTAGAGATTCAGCAAGGTCACATTTTATTTATCCACTCTTCGTCTTCCAAAGGCGTTATAATATCTTCTTTAGCAGATAATTACTGGTTTAACCATTTTGTGATGGCTAGACGAGTGATCTAATTATTTACTATCTTCAAGAGTAACTAAGACTTTTTGAAGATTGTATAATTTTATACTTATTAAGCTTACATTTTTTCTAATAGTCGGGATACTATTGGGCTTTTATGTCGAGTTTTCGTCCTTTATACTTTTAACAACTGGCATTGTTCTTTTTCTAACATTCATAATTTCTTTTTTCTTAGCAAAAAGAAGTTTTCTTCAAAATCCTGTTTTTGGAATTTTGGTATTCATCATGTTCCTATATCTTGGGTTTCTCACTTCCTATTCTCAGCTTCCAAAAAATAATCCAGACCATATTATAAATTCTTCCCAAACTGAGGTAAAAGACGCATCCCCTATTCTTGTTGCTGAAGTATTAGAAATATTAAAACCTGGGATATATCAAGATAGATATATTTTAAAGCTTATTAAGCTGAACTCAAACTATGTAGAAGGGAAATTACTTTTAAATGTATCTAAAGATAGTTTATCACCCAATCTTAAGATTGGCCAACGTATTGTCACTATAGGACGATTTGAAGATATAAAAGAAAACTTAAATCCATACCAATTCAATTATAGTCAGTACATGAAGGTATTGGGAGTTTACAAGCAACTAAATATCTCCAATCATCAGTTCGAAACCCTTAATAATTCTCCAACTTCATTAAGATCTTATGCCGGAAAACTAAGAGACCAGATAATCTTCAATCTTAAAAAGCAAAACTTCAGTAAAGATGAACTTGCTGTAATCCAAGCCTTGTTATTAGGCCAAAGACAGGAATTATCTCCCGAGATTCAACAGAACTATGCAGCTGCTGGAGTTATACATATTCTAGCAGTTTCTGGCTTACATGTAGGGATCATCTTATTCATGCTTAACTGGGCGCTAAAATTCATGGATAGATGGAAATATGGAAAAACCACTAAAACACTGTTCTTATTAGTTTCTCTGTGGGGATTTGCATTGATTGCTGGTCTCTCCCCCTCTGTAGTACGCGCTGTAAGCATGTTCTCATTCGTAGCTATTGGAATGCAATTAAACAGAAGAACAAGCATTCTGAACACTTTATTTGCTTCGCTACTAATCCTTCTGCTTATTAATCCATTCTATCTGTTTCAAGTCGGGTTTCAATTAA
Source organism: Gillisia sp. (assembly GCA_024635715.1). Lineage (GTDB taxonomy): Bacteria > Bacteroidota > Bacteroidia > Flavobacteriales > Flavobacteriaceae > Gillisia. The sequence goes on along the minus strand of JAGXIK010000095.1, from coordinate 464 downwards.
GTTATTCCGCAGTTTTCGCAATTGTGGTCTTTCAGCCTGCAATTATGAGAACAATAAACACTAAAAATAAACTTTTTAGATACCTATGGAAAATAGTCTCGGTAACCTTGGCTGCGCAAATTGGGGTATTGCCCCTAAGTTTGTATTATTTCCATCAGTTCCCCGGCTTATTTCTCGCTTCCAATATTCTTATTCTACCATTTATGGGATTGATCCTGGCGGCAGGTATCATTTTAATTTTATTCATCCTTATTGGATTGAACCCAATACTATTATCCAAAACCTATGCTTGGATGATTTCAGTATTAAATAATTTTGTAGCCTATATTGCTTCTAAAGACACATTTATAATTAAAGACATTTCATTTTCGCTGATGCTCTGTGTTGTATTCTTCGTTTTTCTAATCTCTATTTCCTTTCTTCTGAAAAAGAATAGTTTTAAAAACATGGTGTTTGTATTTAGC
>JAGXIK010000094.1 GCA_024635715.1 Gillisia sp. | reverse complement strand
TTCTAATGCGTCTTTGAATTTGTAATAAGTAATTCCTTTTAAACCGATGGTACATAACAGGTATGCACTGCTTATAATGAGCCCAAGATTATTATATTTTCTTCTTTTTATAGATCCGCGTTTGGATCGCATTGCGAGGATTACGAAGATTAGAAAAGGGAGGGTGTAAAGTGGATCTATAACAAAGATGTTCTTGTAGGCGAGTCTCAGGTCTAATGGCCAGAATAGCTGAGTTCCCCAGGTAGTATGAGCATCTAATAACGGATGCGTCAAAAATCCCCAGAACATTAGCCAAGACCAATCTTTCCAGCTAACTCCGGTTTTCTTTTCTATTTTAGAAATAAGCCAACCAAAGATAGGGGCGAAAAGTATGGAAAACACAATGGAATGGGTGAAACCTCGATGGATCTCTATAGCCGTAAGTGTATCTGTGAAAAGGGGAGCAAATGAATCAAGATCTGGAATGGTGCCGGCAATAGCGCCATATAATATGGCTTTATTCCCAACTTTTTTGCCTAATACGGCTTCTCCTATGGCTGCTCCAAGAACTATTTGTGTAAGTGAATCCATCTGAGATTAAACTTTTGAAAGTAATGACTTGAAAACAACATAACCAAAACCTGCAAAAAGCATCAGATGAAATATAATAAGTCCAAAGTCTTCCAGCACAAAAGCACTGTAAATGGCAAATCCAAAGTATAACCAAAGTAAGCCCTCTACCATGGTGCTTAGGGATAGATTTTTTGATAAATACTTGTTGCCTTTCCAAGAATCTTTCAGATTATTTATATTGAATTTTGGAGTGCGAATGAATTCACTTTTTTTTCCGAAGTGGCCTTCCAAAACCGCAAGCGAGTTGTGTACAGAAAACCCCATTGCGATAGAGAAAAAGGTAAAGAACATCCCAATAAATTTAAAAAAACTGCCGATGCCCTTTCCGTGGATCTTTGCATAGGTAACCCAATAGCAAATAAAGAAGATTAGCGTGCTTATCGCGAAAAAAGCGATCACGTAGAAATAGCTGCTAAACTGTGGGTTTGTATTCTTTATATAGAGCACAGGAACACTTAAAACGGCTAAAAGTAAAATCAACAGGAACATACTGGAATTTAGTAAATGAAAAAATCCGTGGAATTTTGTTCCTGCAGTTAGTGTTTTGTCAAATAGCAATTTCGAGTAGTTCTTCTGAAAATTCTCTGCTGCCCCTTTATTCCATCTAAATTGTTGAGATCTCGCAGCACTAATAACTACGGGTAATTCAGCGGGAGTTTCTACGTTTTCTAAATATTTAAATTTCCATTTCTTCATTTGCGCCCGGTAACTTAGATCAAGATCTTCCGTTAGCGTATCTCCGCTCCAGTTGCCAGCATCCATTATGCACTCTTTTCGCCATATTCCGGCAGTACCATTAAAATTGATGAAATGCTTTCCGAAATTTCTTCCAACTTGTTCCAGAATAAAATGAAAGTCTAATGCAAAAGCCTGAATTTTAGTTAATAGGGAATAGTCTCTATTAATATGGCCCCATCTGGTTTGTACCACTCCAATATTTTGATCTTTAAAATAAGGCACTGTTTGAAGAAGCCAATCTGATTTCGGCATAAAATCTGAATCGAAGATCGCTATGAATTCTCCTTTTGCAATCTTAAGACCTTCTTTTAAAGCTCCGGCTTTAAAACCCGTTCTATCTATTCTAGTAATATGCTGTATGTCTAATCCTTTCTTCTGAAGTTCTTGAATTTGTTCAGCAGTAGTGGCTACAGTTTCATCGGTAGAGTCATCTAAAACCTGAATTTCCAACTTATCTGATGGATAATCGAGTTTAGAAATATTTTCAAGCAACCTTTCTACCACATACATTTCATTATAAAGTGGTAACTGGATGGTGACTTTAGGTATGTCTGAAGGAATGGAAAAATTATATTTTATACTGGTATCGTTCCTTTTTATGGATCTAAGATAATTTATGAGCAAACTTAACTGAGAAAGGCTGTAAAGAAAAATAAGCACTAGCGCGAGGGTGTAAATAAATATAATCGCAAAGTCCATTATTTAAAACTGTATTTAAAAATCCAACCTAATATTTTAATTCCTGCAAAGATAGCCCCTTTAATTGTTCCTGAAACTTTTGAGACACCAATCCTATTCTTATAATGCACAGGCACTTCTATATACGCAAAATTCTGTTTTATAGCTTTTAATTGCATTTCTACGGTCCAGCCATAGGTCTTATCCTGCATATTTAGCTGAAGTAATTTGCCGTATTTAATAGCTCTAAAAGGTCCAAGGTCTGTAAAATTAGCATTGAAGAATAACTTCATCAAAAAAGTAGCAAGTCCGTTTCCAAACCGCTGTGGAAATGTCATCGAGCCCTTTTCTCGCCATCTTTTAACTCGAGATCCAATGACCATGTCCATATCATCTTCAATTATAGGAGCAATGATCTGTGTCAACTCCGCAGGGTAGTCGCTATAATCACCATCCAGAAATACGATGATGCTTGGTTTTTCCGATTTTTCAGAAATATAATCCATGCCTTTTAAACAAGCGTAACCATATCCTTTTTTGGATTCAAATAAAACGGTGGCTCCAGCATTTTTAGCTACTTCCGCAGTGCTGTCTGTAGAATTATTGCTAACCACTATGATCTCTGAAACTATATCCGGGATTTCATGAATTACTTTAGCAATAGAAGCTTCTTCATTAAAAGCCGGGATAATAACAATAATTTTTTCAGACATTCAGTGGGGATCTCTACTGTGGAATTTATAATTAGAACAAGGGTAGGTTCGAATACAAAGGTAGTTACTTACAGAATATTATTTTTGATTTAATAGATCCATCAAATTAACATCGTTTCCTAGTAAGACTTCATTTGAATTAATTCTACCATCCATTGAATCATTTTCTAATTTCAATACTCCTCGTGGACAAACAGCAGCACATATTCCGCAGCCCACACAACTGGATCTTACAATATTCTCCCCTTTTTGAGCATAAGCACGCACATCTATTCCCATTTCGCAATAGGTAGAACAGTTACCACAAGAGATACACTGACCACCGTTCGTAGTAATTCTAAATCTTGAAAATAATCGTTGCTGAAAACCTAATATTGCAGCCATAGGACAGCCAAATCTACACCATACTCTATTTCCAAAAATGGGATAGAACCCAGTACCTATCACACCACTAAAAATAGCACCTATTAATACCCCGTAAGTAGATCTTAATGTTTCGGCTTCAAATAAGAATACTTTCCCATCTCCACTAAAAAAGTGAAATCCAATAAGTGCTAAAATGATTGCTAAATACCCTATCGCTCCAAATTTTGCGTCTTTCTGAAATTCATTTCTTTTGAATATCATCACTACAGCAAAAACGGCTGTTAACAGAACAGCAACTCCAATTAGAAAAGTGGTTCTATTAAGCCAGTATTTTCCATCTTCTCCCAGATACGAATAAATAACTGCCGTTGTCATGAGTACCACAAAAACCACAACGCTATGTACCACCCAACGCTCGATCTTCCAAGCCGATTGAGATTTGTCACTCAAATGTCTAAAAGGATCGCCAGCAGTTTCGGCCAATCCTCCACAACCACAAACCCAAGAGCAATACCAACGCTTCCCATATTTATAAGTGAGAATTGGGGTGATTACAAATATTGAAGCAATTCCAAAGAGAAGCATTGCAATTCCTATATCTCCGGCATTTATCATGGAATCTACCCGATATTGCTCGAAGTTATAATAGTTAAGAGGCCAGATGTTCTTAAGATCGTAATAAGGCAACGAAAAATTCTCACTATTAAGACGCTGCATAAATTCTGGAATTAGAAAAGCAAAACTTAATTGAAAGAACATGACCGAAAAGGTTCGCAAACGTTCATATTTATTATGACGATATTTCCAGATGAATTTTACTCCGAAGGAAAGAATTGCTATGGTATAAAGTGTTCCGTAGACGAACCATTGACTGGCGGGATTACCGCTTAATAGATTACTTAATGGATCAAAAAGTGAAATTATCCCGGTATTCTCCCCTTCGGCAGTTAAGCCTAGAAGCTCTGGATAAAAATATAGGACAATATAAAAGCCTGTTAGGATCAAGCCAGTAATCCAGGCCAATACTCCTCTGTTAGTTAAGGATTTAAACCAAATTTGATCATTTTTTATTCCTTCGGTTTTGTTTGTATATGTAGCCTGTGCAAACCAGATCACTCCAATTCCTATTGCAGAAAGCGAGGCATATAACCAAAAAGTTTTGTTTGGAAAGTTTAAGTTGAAGGCAGCTAGCGTTAAAATAAACAAACCAGAAACCCCTAATAATGTGGCTAACTTTTGAGGAATATTTAAAGAGCTTGAAACATCACCGGTCAAGGACAGATTATTTTCCATAATGTTTGTAATTTTTTTAAGGGTTAATTGGCAACAGGTTGATGTTTATTAAAGCTTTGTTGAATTTCAGTTTCGTGTTTTTTATAAAACTCAGGATCAAAATTGGCCTGTTTTAAATTTTCTATCACAAAATCTACAGATCTTTCTTCGGTGAGCCATTTATCAAATGTTTCGTGTCGCATTCTAATTCCGAAGTTGTTAATGCCTACAAACTTCCTACTTCCTTCTTGATAATTTATGGTGATGCATTTTCTGCCTTCTTTGTGCTGCCAATGGAAATGTGCTTCTCCTTCTCGTGGTTCAGGAAAAACCCAACCATAAGTTTGATATTCTATATCAAAGAATTTTGCACTATTAAACCAATGTCCAGGATTGTATTCCATAGGGTTTCCACAAATTGTTTGAGCCACCACTTCGCCCATCATCCTGCCGGTATACCAAACTGCTTCAACAGTTTTTCTTTCGCCTATTCCCTCACGCTGCTCTGCACAATCTCCAATAGCATAGATATTCTCGTAATTTGTTTGAAGCGATCTGTTTACCTTCACACCTTTTCCAAGTTCTATTCCGGAATCTTTCAGAAAATTAATATTTGGAGAAACCCCAGCGGTGAGTCCTACCAGATCACATTCTATCTCCTCACCTGTTTCTTCAATAATAACGCTTTTTACTCGGCCGTTTTCGTCGGAGACTATTTCTTTTAAATTGGAATTTAATCTAAGATCTATATGATGTTCTAAAATATGATTGTTGATTATTTCTGACTCCCCGGGAGGAAGCACACCATTCCAAAAGCTGGATTCTCTAACTAAAAAAGTAACTGGTATTTTCCTTGTGCTTAGCATTTCTGCCATTTCAGAGCCTATAAGTCCGCCGCCCACAATTACTGCACGTTTACAATTTTTGGTGTTTACTTCTAAAAGTTCGACATCCTGTTTGGAAACCATTCCTTGAACCCCGTCGAGATCTTGACCTTTCCAGCCAAATTTGTTATAATTGGAGCCCGTGGCTATAATTAATGTATCATACTCCATTGTTTCTCCGGAAGAGAAAGTAAGCTGATTGATCTCAGGTTGTACCTGAGATACGTATGCATTTTTAAGTTCTATTCTGTTCTTTTTCCAGAACCAATCTTCATAAGGTTTTAAGTGATCCCATTTCATATGGCCCATATACACGTACATGAGGGCAGTCCTGGAAAAGAAATGATCGCTTTCTGCGGAAATTACCGTGATCCTTTTGTTAGATTGTTTTCTAATGTGTCTGGCGGCGGTAATTCCAGAAATTCCATTCCCTATGATGACAATATGCTCCATATAATTGCTTATTTTTAGAAGATTGGTAACAATTGGGTTAGTAATTTTTTTGCAATTCGACTTATACTTAATTCGTTTGGTCGAAGCTTTGCATTAAACCTTTTATAAATTAAAAAAATGAAATATTTTTCCTTACTAATACTTCTAATTTCCAGTTTTTCATTTGCTAAGGAAACATCAAAATTCTTTGATGCTTCAGATATGTTTTTTAAGCAATATGTTAGTAATGGTAGGGTAAAGTACGCTGAAATAAAGCAGAATCCCAACGATTTATACGAATTGTTAAGCCTTGCAGAACGTATAAAAGTGTCTACTGATGACCCAGATGTTTATAAAGCATTTTGGATAAATTCTTATAATATAGCCGTTATAAGTAGTATTGTTAAAGAATTCCCTGTAAAATCTCCAATGGATATTGAAGGCTTCTTTAATAGAAAAACACATAGCTTAGGGCAAAAATCGGTGACCTTAGATGATATAGAGAAGATA
>JAGXIK010000093.1 GCA_024635715.1 Gillisia sp. | reverse complement strand
CTCTGCTGTTGGGTAACAACTCCAATAAGCACAGTTTTCTCGTATGTTAAATCATTCTTTTCTATCATAATCACAAAGTTACACAATAGATTGTAACCGGAATCTTAGACTAGATTATTCAACAAAAATTTAACTATATGAAAATTATTATTTATAAACGGATGTCCTCCTGTCCCGACAGTGATAAGGATGTTTTCGTAAGATTTCTCGTTGCATTCGGGATTAAAGCTGGAAAATATTTTCAAATTCTAGAAAAAAAATTGCTTTATAATTTCACATTTCAACAAGCTCAATGTGACAGGCATAGGATGACATTTAAATAATATTTTAAGCTGAGTCTGGAATCATCTTCAACTAAAAAATCCGGAACATTACTGCTCCGGATCTTTAGAATATGACTTCACATTTCGACAAGCTCAATGTGACAAATTTAATTGGAAGTTTTTTAGAACTTATGATTGAGCCCAAGTCCGAATACTTCTCTAATTTGAAAAGCACCCACGGTATTATCATCATAAATTGCCTGGAAGATCACGTTAGCAGAAAGATATTTGTTAATGCTCATTTCTACACTTAACAAATAGTCTATATCTACATTTCCGGGTTCATCCAAATAATTAGAATATAAATTCAAAGTATGCTCTGCGGTAACATTTTCCAACAAGAACATTTTTGCATAAACGCCTATCGATGCACCAAACTCGAATCTTGTAGCTTTTCCTTGGTCTACTCCAAAATAATCTCCATCTACATATCCTGGAACACTTGTGAATTTATCATCAACAAAAACAAGTCTGGCAGTTGCCGGAGCTATATTGACACTTAAATATTCATTGTATTTCCATAAAAGACCAGGGCCAGTTTGTAAGTATCCCGGAGATAAAAAGTGAGTGGTTTCAGTTCTTATGGCTTCACCTGTCTCAGCATCTTCACTAAAAGCGTAACCTTTGGCAAGTTGAGATCTGAAATTCAGGAAATAAGAATAATACCATTTTGTTTCTTGGATCTGTTTTCCTGCGATGGAATTAAATTCTATTCTGTCACTAGTCTTTCTTACAAATTCATCACCCTTCAGTTTGGTTAGACCATAATTGGCAAGAATTCGGTTGTCCCAAGTAAAATCATTCATTCTATAGTTGAAATCGTAATTCAAAGTAAGATTTCCTGCGACGCTAGAAGTTCCTCCACCAGTCCATTCTTTATTGAAAGCAGACTGATTTAATAACAATTGCACATATCCATTTTTAGACCATCCATTAGGTGGTACGTCTTGTGTTTTTTTGTCTTGTGCATTTACAGATGAAGCAGTAACAAATACTGCTAAAGCAAGTAATAATTTCTTCATTCTAATCTAAACGTTTTTCTTTTTAAATAAAGGTACAGAGGAGCAGGCTTCTCCGTATAAGATACTTTTTGCAACAGGCTGCAATTTTTCAATCAATAATAAATAAGCATTTTGCGGCACCGGCTTGTGGGAACAGCCTTTTACAATAATTGGCTTTCCCTCTAATGCTGAAACATCTAAATCTTTAATAATTTCGGTATAAAGGATTGTTTCCAATGTGTCCAGATCTCCGGTCACCACCTTTTTTGCAAAAGCTTGTAAATGAGTAGAAAGCAGCATATATGCCCATGCAGGAATTATAGCATCTGTAGTACAAGTTAAGGCTACAAATTTGTCTTGATACTGGCTCCAATCATGTTCCAGTGCCTTTTCCCTAAATACGGTTTCTCTTAGCACTAATCCCTCAAGAAGCCAGTCTTTAATATCGAAAAGCACCCGCTCTCCTTTAGGATAGAAATCCTCCAGATCAAAAGTGACTAGTTTACTATTGGCAACTCTATTAATTATTTCTGTAGACATAGGTTATTTTAAAAATTTCAATTAAAGCTGAAAATTATTAAAGCATTCCAAGTTCCAGTTTTGCTTCTTCACTCATTAGGTCTTGAGTCCAAGGTGGATCGAAAGTGATCTCTACCTCACAGTCCTTTACATCCTCTAAAGTCTTCACTTTATCTTCTACTTCTTTCGGTAAGCTTTCGGCTACCGGGCAATTAGGAGTAGTTAAGGTCATTAAGATCTTTACATCGTAATCTGTATTTACCATTACGTCGTAGATAAGCCCTAGTTCGTAAATATCTACAGGTATCTCTGGATCATAAATAGATTTTAGAACTCGTACTATTTTTTCGCCTAATTCCTGAGTGTTTATTTCTGTTTCCATCTTAATCTAATTGCGTTTGATATGCGATTGCATACATTTTTAATTGCTTGATCATACTAACTAAGCCATTAGCTCTGGTAGGAGAAAGGTGCTCTTTTAAACCTATTTCATCTATAAATTTATTGTCTGCTTCTATAATAGCTGTGGGATGCTGATTGGAATAGGTACGAATAAGAATAGCTACAATTCCTTTTGTAATTATAGCATCGCTATCTGCACTAAAAGCCAGTTTATCACCATTTAAATCGGCATGTACCCAAACTTTACTTTGGCAGCCTTTAATTAAATTCTCTTCAACTTTATATTTCTCTTCGATCAAAGGCAAAGATTTCCCTAACTCGATCATATATTCATATCGTTGCATCCAGTCGTCGAACATAGAAAACTCATCAACAATTTCTTCCTGTATTTCTTGTATTGTCATACCTGATATTTTATGCAAAAGTACAATAACGAGATTTGCTATTCAACTGTTTCTCCCAATCTTAGTATAGCTTTAACCAATGATTTTAACTGGGAAGGTGGATTACCATGATCAAAAGAATTTGACCTATAAACCTCGTCCCCTTTCTTAATAGTTAGAATAGCATGTGCGGCACCATCAAAAGTTCTTTTATCACTTGGTGGCTTTAACTTACTAATATTAGGGACATCTATTTCTTCCATTTTTTCCATTAAGTTCTCCCAGTCTTTAGACGTCATTTTTTCTGAAGCCTTAGTTTCTCCACCCATATTTCTTACTACTTTAATATCTTCTTGTGTTAAAGTGTAATTAACGCGAGAACCACGAGTCATCGTTTCATATGTAAAGCTTATTTCTTTGTTCTGTTCATTATTTTGAGAACAGGTTTCAGCCATTAATATGGGGAATAGAAGTACGAGTATAAGTTTCATAATGGGAGGTTTTAAAATGAAATGGTTTTAATTGAGGAGTTAAAATACAAAAACTATCAGCTAATTAGAGAACTCCATAGAACATTTTAAAAGCGCCTTTTAAGTCCCTAATAAAAACAGATGTTTAAGTGTAATGGGTTTTTTTATAATTTAGAGCTACTGAAGCATCGTTTTAGCTTTCTTTATAGCGGCTATAAAAAGATCTACTTCTTCAAAAGTGTTGTAGAAAGAGAAACTAGCACGCACAGTTCCTGGAATTTTATAGAAATCCATAATTGGCTGAGCACAATGATGACCGGTTCGAAGGGCAATGCCTAATTTATCTACGATGGTACCAATGTCGTAAGGATGAATTCCTTCAATATTAAAAGAAATTACTGCTGTCTTCTCTTTTGAAGTGCCATAAATCTTTACTCCTTCAATTTCAAGAAGTTCTTTGGTCGCGTATTCAAGTAGTTGTTGCTCATATGCAGCAATGTTTTCAAAACCTATAGAATTCATATAATCTATCGCTGCGCCAAAAGCAATTCCTCCACAGATGTTAGGAGTTCCAGCTTCAAATTTATGAGGAAGCTCTGCATAGGTAGTTTTTTCGAAACTTACTGTAGCAATCATTTCACCACCACCTTGATAAGGAGGTAATTTATTTAGCCATTTTTCTTTTCCGTATAACATTCCAACTCCTGTTGGGCCACATATTTTATGAGCAGAAACTACATAAAAGTCTACATCTAAAGCTTGCAGATCTGCTTTAATATGTGGTGCAGCTTGTGCGCCATCTACTAGTATAGCAGCTCCCACTTTATGGGTAGCTTCAATTATCTCTTCAATAGGGTTAACAGTCCCCAGCGCATTGGAAACATGGTTTACAAAAACCATTTTTGTTTTGGTTGAAAGCAATTTGTGAAAAGCGTCCATATCCAGTTCCCCTTCTTGGGTCATTGGAATTACTTTTAAAATGGCGCCGGTTTTTTCACATAGCATCTGCCAAGGCACAATATTAGAATGATGTTCTAATGCTGAAACTATTACTTCGTCCCCTTTTTCTAATTCTTGAGCAAATCCATTCGCCACCAAATTAATACTATGGGTGGTTCCAGAAGTAAAGATGATCTCATGAGAATTCGCCACATTAAAATGCTGCTGAATCTTCTTTCTTGCAGATTCATATTTATCTGTAGCTTCCTGAGAAAGACTGTGTACTCCTCTGTGTATATTAGCGTTGTAATTGGAATAATAATCTACAATTACATTTATAACTTGTTGGGGTGTTTGTGAAGTCGCTGCATTATCTAAATATACCAAAGGATATCCATTAACTTTCCTTTTCAAGATTGGAAAATCTAAACGGATAGTTTCTATATCTAATGGCAATTTATTGGCAACAGCTTTCATAAGGATTCAATTTTAGTCTTAAGAAATTATAATATAAAGTCTATTCCGAAATCAACAACCTCGGAGCAAGCCTTCAAGGTATGTCCCGATGGTTTGGGAGGAAAACACTTTTAAAAATTCTAGGCATCCCGATAGCTTCTATCGAGACGTGGAATTACACCCTCAATGAAGGATTAAAGATCGAAACCTAATTTAACTCCTAATTTAAGTGCAATTTGATGCGTAATTCTCTTTTTGATCTCGGGAATTTTAACGCTTTCCAATACATTATTAGCAAAAGCATACATTAAAAGGGCACGAGCTTCTTTTAACGGAATTCCTCTGGAACGCATATAAAATAAAGATTCATCATCCAATTGTCCAATTGTACAACCATGACTACATTTAACATCATCTGCAAAGATCTCTAATTGAGGCTTCGAGTTAATGGTAGCTTTATCATCCAATAAAATATTATTGTTGGACTGGAATGCGTTTATCTTTTGTGCGTCTTTATCTACTAAAACCCTACCATTGAAAACACCTACAGAATTATTAGCGAAGATGCCTTTATAATCTTGGTGGCTTTCACAATTAGGTGCAGTATGGTGCACAAGAGTATTATGATCTACATGTTGCTTCCCTTCAATTATAGTAATCCCTTTTAAAGTAGATTCAGAACGTTCTCCTTTTTGATAAAAATTCAAATTGTTTCTGGTTAATTTTCCACCGAAAGAAAAAGTATGCATAAAGCAATAACTTTCTTCTTTTTGCTCAATAAAAGTATTATCAATTAACGAAGCAGAATCTCTGTCATTCTGGATCTTATAATAATCTACAATAGCTCTCTTTTCAGCAAAAACTTCGGTTACAGAATTGGTAAAAACAGGATGATCTGTTAAACTCTGATGTCTTTCTATAATTTGAACCTGAGAATTTTCTCCAACTACAATTAGATTTCTAGGTTGAACCAACAATGCCGATTCATTACCTGTAGAAAAATTGATTATTTGAATTGGCTTGTCTGCCGATTTATTATCGTGAATATGGATGAATGCACCTTCTTTAGAAAAAGCGGTGTTCAATGCATTTAATCCACTATTTTTTGCAACTATTTTATTGAAATAATTCTCTATGATTGGCTTATACTTAGACTTGCTTAAGGCCGAAGACATTAAGCAAACATCTATTTTATCGTGTGTGGTTTGCGATAAATGAGAAGAATAGATCCCGTCTATAAAGATTAACTTATAAGAATCGATATCATGAATAAGATACTTTTTAATATCCTTGTATTCTATAGCATCTTCCTTTTTTGGGAATACGCTATAATCATATTTCAATACCGAATTTAAAGAAGTGTATTTCCAGGCTTCATCTTTTTTAGATGGAAAACCCAAAGTTTCAAATTCCTTAATGGCATCGCTTCTTAATTGATGTATATCTGTATCCACATCAAAAGCTTCTTCAAAAGCCATAAAGGAGGATACTAATTTATCTTTTAATTCCATT
>JAGXIK010000092.1 GCA_024635715.1 Gillisia sp. | reverse complement strand
TATCTAATAGAAGGATAGATTGGAGTTTCGGGACTATCGTCCAAAATTGTAAATCCTAAACCAATATTTCCTTGGGCATCCATGCCTATGCTACCAGAAAACCTATCACTTTTAGTTGGCGCATACGTACCTTCTTGATAAACGCTCCAAAGTCCACCATTAGATGGTTGCCTCAATTCATACCATCGTATTCCGGCATGTTCAGCAGCCGTGGCATCCACGTCTACAACAAAATTCATTACTGCAGTATTATATGTTGGAAAACGTCTATACTGGGTCATATACATCATAGTAGCCTGTAAAGCATCTACATCTGGAGCATTTCCTGGTTGTGCTAAATTAGAGAATGCACCACCATCAAATGTGGCTATAAAAGGAGTTACCCCATCACTCGTTCCTAATTCCTGAGATTCAGCAATCCTCGAATTTGCCGGTGTATTCCAATCTACATTAATATTCCACAATTTCAAATGATCTTCAGAAACAGCAGCCCAGGCATCATCCTGTAAAAAAATAATAGGAGAATTCCCTCTTGGCGGAAGTTCTCCCCCCATTGCATGAAATCCAGCAGGACTGTAAAATCCATTAGTTCTAATACCAGGCAATGGAAATGAAATCACTTTAGCTATTTCCCCAACCAACATTTTATCACGCTCAAACACATATACTACTTGACTTGTACTAGCGGTATTGGAATTTTTATTAGTTGTTACATAATAGCCATCACTCCAAACGGAAATTTTTGGATAATCAGGTAATGCCCCATTCGTAGGAAACCTGTAGGTGTTCCAACCTCCGTTTACAGGATCGGAGGTTTGTGAAACTGCAACTAAAAAACTTTCTGGTGTATCACTAAATTGAGTGATCAAAAAACGATCTGCAAATTCATCATAGAGAATTATGGGATCACCTAAATTTTCATTAGTAAATTTCCCTCCAATACTCGAAAGGTCTGCCGGAGCAACAATTTGGTTTCCAGATTTATCGAATATAGAAAACGCTGTATTATAACCATTTACATAATGATTTGGTCCTACGGCTCCCGTAGGGTCTGTGGGAGTAGCCCTAGTAGCCGCAGCATCAAAAGATAAAATTGGAGCCTTGGCGGGCAATTCTCCCATTTTAGATTGAAGTGCAGCATCTTGTGTTTTTGGAAGACCTTTCCCAGGAACCACTTTATTAATCCCTCTATTCCTTGGGTTCACTAATTTATATTCTGTAGAAGGCGCCTTCATTTTTCTGGTGGAAATTGCTGTTACAGGAACTGCCATTGCAGAATCTATATATACAGGCCCGGCTGTTTCTCTTTTTTGCGCTGAAACCTGCAATGAAAAGAGAAAAATGAATAAAGTGAAATATTGTATAGTTTTAATCATATTAGCGTTCAAGGAGAGCATCTTTTTATTAAAACTTAAAAATAGTCATTTATAAAAAATAAAATAAATAAAAGCGGTAATTAAAATCTTAATTACCGCTTTTATTTATTACTAGTAAGATTTTAAATTAATCGTTCATCCATTGTTTAAAATCTATTTCTTCCTTTATCAGTTTAGGCAATTCGGAGATCGCAACACGTTTTTGTTCCATAGTGTCCCTATATCTAATTGTTACCGAATTATCTTCTAAAGAATCATGATCTACCGTGATACATAATGGCGTACCAGCAGCATCTTGTCTTCTATATCTTCTCCCAATAGCATCCTTCTCATCATATTGAACTTTGAAATCCCACTTAAGATCGTCTATGATTTTTTGAGCCACCTCTGGTAAACCATCTTTCTTAACAAGCGGTAAAATAGCCGCTTTTGTAGGGGCTAAAATTGCTGGTAATTTTAATACCGTTCTGGAAGAACCATCCTCCAAGGTTTCTTCTTTTAAAGATGAAGAAAGAACCGCTAAGAACATTCTATCTAAGCCTATTGAAGTTTCTATAACATAAGGCACATAATTCTCATTCAATTCTGGATCAAAAAATCTAAGTTTTTTACCAGAGAATTCCTCATGTGCTTTAAGATCAAAATCTGTCCTAGAATGAATTCCTTCTAATTCTTTAAATCCGAATGGAAAATTGAATTCTATATCGGCTGCCGCATTTGCGTAATGCGCCAATTTCTCGTGATCGTGAAATCTGTAATTTTCTTCTCCTAAATTCAAGGAATAATGCCATTTAATACGTTGTTCTTTCCAGTGCTCGTACCATTTCATCTCATCTCCTGGGCGCACAAAAAATTGCATTTCCATTTGTTCGAACTCCCGCATTCTAAAAATAAATTGTCTTGCAACAATTTCATTTCTGAAGGCTTTACCTATTTGGGCAATTCCAAAAGGAATTTTCATCCTACCGGTTTTCTGAACATTTGCAAAGTTCACAAAAATCCCCTGTGCAGTTTCTGGTCTCAAATAAAGGTCTGTAGAGGTGTCTGCTGAAGCACCCATTTTGGTGCCAAACATCAAATTGAATTGGCGAACTTCTGTCCAGTTACGGGAACCAGTATCAGGATCGGCAATTTCCAATTCTTCAATTAAAGCCTTTACATCTTCAAGATCTTCCTTTGTTAAAGAGCTAGCTAAACGCTCAAGAATTCGTTTTCTATCTGCTAAATATCCAACAACTCGAGGGTTCGTAGAAACAAATTCTTCTTCATTAAAAGCATCTCCAAAGCGTTTCTTAGCTTTAGCAATCTCTTTTAGCGCTTTAATGTTCAGTTTTTCAGCATAATCTTCTACTAAAACATCTGCACGGTATCTTTTTTTGGAATCTTTATTGTCTATTAAAGGATCTGTAAAAGCATCTACGTGACCAGAAGCTTTCCATGTTTTTGGGTGCATAAGTATAGAAGCGTCTATTCCCACAATGTTCTGATGCAGTTGCACCATACTTTTCCACCAGTACTCTTTAATGTTCTTTTTTAGCTCAGCTCCATTCTGACCGTAGTCGTAAACAGCACTTAAACCATCGTATATCTCACTAGACGCGAAAATATATCCATACTCTTTAGCATGGGAAACCACATTTTTAAATAAATCTTCTTGTTTTGCCATAGCGCAAAAATAAAAAAACCGCCTTGATAAATCTCAAGGCGGTTTATGAAATTTGTTATTTTATTAATTCAGGTTGAAAGATGAAGTTCCAATAAGTTGAGCACCTTCATAAACGTATACTTTATAAGTCCCGTCTAGTAATTTATCTCCTTGAGTTTTGGAAAGGATACACACATCCAACTCTTCATTTTCGTAAAAAACAGTTGATGTAGCGCTGTACATCATTACTCCACCATCATGCTTTACTGCAATTTGGTCTCCTACCAATTCATTTTCCGGATTATATACCTGTACATACATAGTTTTTTCTCCTGATGGAGCCAAATCATTAGAGCTAATAGTAAAACAAGTTCTTATTTGATCTATTCTACGGATTTTATCATTCTCCACTAATTTCCCACTATTCCTAACAATTACTCCCTCGCCTTTTAGAGAAGTAATTTTTAATTGAGAAGCCTTATCAACCTTCGTAGATAAGCTTTGATTGTTCACTTGTAAGGAATCTGATAATCTTACTTTTTGAGCCAATACTGTGTTAGTACTATCTATGGTCACTGCCATCATTCGGTTTTGATTGCTCAAACTATCTACAACTCTAAATAATCTGTCTTTTTCAGTTTTTAAAGCTCCAATCTCTCTTCTATATCTAGAGATCAATACAAGATTAGCTTCAGAGTCTTTAACAGAATCTAATAGTCTAGAAATGCGCTCTCTAGCATTTACCATATCCTGATCCATTACCTCGTTGGTTGCAATTGCTTCATCGTACTTTACAATCAAGTCATTCAACTCGTCCTCAATAACAGTTTTTTCCTTTACTAGTATCGCTTTGTTTTCTTTTTCTTCATTATAAAACTTAACCGTGTAAATACCTAGTGCCACTAGAGCTACGGCCAAAATACCTGTTAAAATCTTAAGAGCGGTATTGCTTTTTGTTTCGGTCATCTGAAATGTAATTTAGTTTGTAATTTAATGGTTTAATTAGCGAAATTACAATACATTAACTAATGTTTCAAGATTTAATCAATTTATTTTACCCAAATATCTGCCAAATTTGCGATGCAGAATTGTATAAAAACCAAAAGATTCTCTGCACTAATTGTGTAAACGAACTTCCTATTACTAATTTTCATTTAGATAACGAAAACCCTGTAAAAAAAGTATTTTATGGGCGAGTACCTATAGAAAATGCAACTTCTCTTCTAGTTTTTAAGAAAAAAAGCAGTGTACAGAAATTAATCCATCGATTAAAATATAGAGGGCATCAAGAAATTGGATCTTATCTAGGTGCCTGGATTGGGGCAGAACTAGCTAAAACAAATTCTTACAATGGTATAGACCTTGTAATCCCGGTGCCGCTGCATAAAAAGAGACTTAGATCAAGGGGTTTTAATCAGGTAGAAGAATTTGGAAAAGAGATTGCTTCTGCACTTAATATAGAGTACGTGGATGATGTTCTTTTGAAGACCTCTTTCTCTTCCACCCAAACACTCAAAACAAGACTTGCTAGATGGGGAAATATCGAAGAGAGTTTTGTGTTGGTAAATTCTGAAAAAATTAAAAATAAACACCTTTTGATTGTAGATGATCTTATTACTACTGGCGCTACTCTGGAAGCCTGTGCAGATATTCTTTTGGAAGTAGAAAATGTGAAAATCAGCATTGTCACAATGGCTTTTACAGCATGACTAAAACAAAAAATAATTGTTTCTTTGCTTAAAATTTCGGTTTAAATGAAAAAATGTTTTTCAGGATTATTGATAATGCTTCTTTCCCTCACATTTGTGCAATGTGCAAAAAAAGGAACTCCACAAGGCGGGGATTTGGATACCGATCCTCCAAAATTCCTAAGAGCAACTCCTGAAAATTATTCGACTCAATTCAACAAAGAAGAGATCAGGATCTATTTTGACGAATTCATCAAATTAGACGATGCCCAAAAACAGATCATCATCTCTCCTCCAATGGCTATTAAACCAGAGATCACCCCCCTAGGTTCTCCCAGTAAATACATTAGAATTAGGTTAAATGATACCCTCCGGAAAAACACTACCTACGCTATTAATTTTGGAAAAAGTATCATAGACAATAACGAAGGGAATCCTTTGCCATACTTTAAATATGTGTTTTCTACAGGAGACTATATAGATTCTTTATCGGTGGCAGGAACGGTTTCTGATGCGCTTCTTAAAGAAGCAGATCCTTTTATTTCTGTGATGTTATATGATGCAGATGAAACCTACAACGACTCTTTAGTATTTACAACTCCACCAAGATATATAACCAATACCTTAGATAGCCTTAGAAGTTTCGAACTTACCAATATTAAAGAAGGCACGTATCATTTGGTGGCCGTTAGAGATCTAAACAACGACTATAAATACAACCCTGGGAAAGAAAAAATAGCGTTTTTAAAAGAGACAATTTCTGTACCCGCAGACACGTCTTATAATTTACAATTGTTCAAGGAAGAAATTGCATTTGAAGCAGGGCGACCTAAACAGGTTGCTAAACAAAAAATATTGGTTGGTTACAAAGGAAAAACGAACCTAGATAGTATCTCTATAGATCTTTTAAATACAGTGTCGTCAGATTTTGAGTATCGCTTCACGAAAGTGGTAGATAAAGACAGTTTATACTTATGGTACAAACCTGTAGTGGAAACAGATAGTTTAAGATTCAAGTTCAATTCCCAAAAAGACACTACTAGTTTGATCGCAAGGATTTCAGATATGAAGGCTGATTCTTTAGTCATTAATACAGAACCTTCGGGAACTTTGGAATTTAATAAAGATTTTCTCATAAAAGCAAACACCCCACTAACAACTAAGGATGACACTCTTATTAAGATACTTAATAAGGACTCTCTTGAAGTTGCTTTTACATCAGAACTTAAAAAGTTAGAGAATTCTATTCATATTAAGTTCAATAAAAATGAAAATGAAACTTATAATATTCAAATACTCCCTGGAGCGATTACAGATTTTTTTAACGCCACAAACGATACGATCTATAAAAAATTAAAGACAAAAACATTTTCGGATTATGGAAATGTGCGTTTGAATTTACAGAATGTACAGAGTTTCCCTATCATCGTTCAATTAACAGATGAAAAGGGAGTTATAAAAGCTGAAATAAAATCGGAAGATCAAAGTAATATCGCTTTTGAATTAGTTCCCCCAGGTGAATATTTTATTAGGGTGATCTACGACTCCAATGCGAATGGTCAATGGGATACTGGTAATTTTTTATTTAAAACTAATCCAGAAAAGATCATCTATTTCCCGGATCTTTTAGAGGTAAGACCAAACTGGGATATCAACCAGACCTTTATTCTAAAGTAAATTTATCACGATCCTGAAGAAATTTAAATTTCTTTCGGGTATCAAAAAGCTGTTTTTTATCCAAGGTCACAACTTTGGTAAACGCCTCTTCTTCTTGATCTAATAAGGGTTTTCCTAAACAATCATAAACTGCTGAATGGCCGGTATATTCGTGATTATTTCCATCTAAACCCGTCCTGTTTACTCCAACACAATAAGACATGTTTTCTATAGCTCTGGCTTGCAGCAATACATCCCATGCAAGGATCCTTGGTTTAGGCCAATTGGCTACATAGATCAAAAGATCATAATCTGTAGTGTTTCTAGCCCAAACAGGAAATCGAAGATCATAACAAATTAATGGGCATATTTTCCATCCTTTATATTCTACCTGCAGCCGCTCATTTCCCGCGGAATAGGTTTCGTGCTCTTTTGCTAATGTAAAGGTGTGGTGTTTATCATATTTCTTGAAAGTGGAATCAGGATAAACGAAATACAACCTATTAAAATATTCATCTTTCTCTTTTACAATAATGCTTCCGGTAATAGCTGCGTTCTTTTCGCTTGCAACTCGTTGCATCCATTTTAAAGTAGGTCCATTTGAAGATTCTGCTAACTTTTCAGCATTCATAGAAAAGCCGGTGCTAAACATTTCCGGGAGTATAAAAAGATCCACCTCAGTGTTGACAGATTCTATTTTTTCTTCGAATAATTTCAGGTTCCTTTTAATATTCTCCCAAAACAGATCTACTTGTAGTAAGACTATATTTAAATTTTCCATGTCTTGTAAAATTATAAAAAATAAGATTCTTGCTATTAAATACTTGTTAAAAGATTGGAAGGAAATTAGAATATAAATAGCTTTATTCCCAAATTGATCAAATATGAATTTAGAAGCTTTTTTACAGAAGGATACCTATACGTCTAATACCTCGCGTGGGCTTATTTCAGGGTTTGTTGGAGGTTTGGTAGGTACTGCTGTAAAAACGTTAATAGAAGAATTTCTTCCTGTTAGGAAGATAGAGCAGAAATCTGCACAGTTAAAGATCGTTGATGATCTTTCTACTAAGATCACTGGAACTCCTATAAGTGAAGAAAATGAAGCTTTAGCGGAGCAATTGGTGAATTTCCCTTTTGGCGCAAGTATTGGAGCTGCTTATGGATATGGTAAAAAAGATAAGGATGTTATGAATATTGCAGATGGTGTGATCTTTGGTGCAACCACTTGGATTTCTACCCACGAAACCTCTCTGCCACTTATTGGACTTGAGTCTAAACCCAAAAATATTCCAATTAAAATGCAGGCAAACGAGCTTTTTGCCCATATTGCTTTTGGTATCACAACAGAATTTGTGAGAAGTTTTGTTAACGAACGAATGAAGCGATCTCAAAAATAATCTATAAAAAAATCCCGAAGTAAAACTTCGGGATTTTTTTATATATATCAAGTATGAATTTACTTCACACTTGCTTTTAAATACTCTCTATTCATTCTTGCGATATTCTCTAAAGAAATTCCTTTAGGACATTCAAGTTCACAAGCTCCGGTATTAGAACAGTTTCCAAAACCTTCCTTGTCCATTTGCTCAACCATTGCCAGAACACGTCTATCTGCCTCTACTTCTCCCTGAGGAAGTAATGCGAACTGACTAACTTTTGCTGAAGTAAATAGCATAGCACTTGCATTTTTACATGCAGCTACACAAGCTCCACATCCAATACATGTAGCAGCATTAAAAGAATCGTCTGCATTTTCCTTTTCTATTGGAATCGTATTAGCATCGATAGTGTTTCCCGAAGTGTTTACAGAAATATATCCATAAGCCTGCTGAATTCTATCAAAAGCCGTACGGTCTACTATAAGATCTTTTATTACCGGGAATGCTTTTGCTCTAAAAGGTTCGATAACAATAGTATCTCCATCTTTAAAAGTACGCATATGCAGCTGGCAAGTGGTAATAAACTTATCTGGACCATGTGGTTCTCCATTGATCTGTAATGAACATGAACCGCAAATACCCTCACGACAATCGTGATCAAATTCTACTGGCTGCTCACCTTTATTTACCAACTCCTCGTTAAGCACATCTAACATTTCAAGAAAAGACATATCTCCGTCTATTCCATCAATGTTATAATCTACCATTTTACCCTTAGCTGTGGCATTTTCTTGACGCCATATTTTTAATGTAAGCTTCATAATCTTATAAAGTATTGAGTATTGAGTATTGGGTATTGAGTTTTAACTTCTCAATACTACAATCTCTGTACTATTTGTAACTTCTAGTTTTCAATTCAATATTTTCGAATATTAATTCTTCCTTATGAAGAATTGCATCGCTTGGTTTTCCTGTGTACTCCCATGCTGCTGCATACTTGAAGTTTTCATCGTCTCTAAGCGCTTCACCATCTGGGGTTTGATGTTCTTCTCTAAAATGCCCACCACAAGATTCCTCTCTGTGTAATGCATCTTTTGCAAAAAGCTCTCCTAATTCAAGGAAATCTGCCACTCTTCCTGCTTTTTCTAATTCGGCATTCTTAGTATCTGCAGATCCTGGAATCTTTACATTCTTCCAGAAATCCTCACGTAATTCAGCTATTTCATTAATAGCCTCTTTAAGATCTACAGCATTTCTAGACATTCCACATTTGTTCCACATGATTTTACCTAATTTCTTATGGTAAAAATCTACAGAATGTTGTCCACCGGCATTCATCAATCTATTAATTCTATCTGAAACCTCTTTTTCAGCAGAATCAAATTCTGAAGTATCAGTTGGGATCTTACCTGTGCTAATATCTTGAGCAAGATAATCTCCAATAGTATAAGGTAATACGAAATATCCATCTGCTAAACCTTGCATTAAGGCTGAAGCACCAAGTCTGTTTGCACCATGGTCAGAGAAATTTGCTTCTCCTGTTGCATAACATCCTGGAATTGTGGTTTGCAGGTTATAATCTACCCAAAGTCCACCCATAGTATAGTGCACCGCAGGATAGATCATCATTGGAGTTTTATACGGATTTTGATCTACGATCTTCTCGTACATCTGGAATAAGTTCCCGTATTTAGACTCTACAACGCCTTTCCCTAATTTTATTATTTCTTCTTTAGAAGGATTTTTATGTCCGGCAGTGAATGCTTCCTCTTTTCCGTAGCGCTCAATGGCACTAGCAAAATCTAAATACACTGCTTCTCCTGTTTTATTTACTCCAAAACCAGCATCACAACGTTCTTTTGCAGCTCTGGAAGCTACATCACGTGGCACTAGGTTTCCAAAAGCCGGATATCTTCTCTCTAAGTAGTAATCTCTTTCGTCTTCAGAAAGATCTGTTGGCTTTTTCTTACCAGCACGAATTGCTTCTGCATCTTCTTTTGTCTTCGGAACCCAAATTCTACCATCATTCCGAAGAGATTCAGACATCAAAGTCAATTTAGACTGATGATCTCCAGAAACAGGAATGCAGGTTGGGTGAATTTGTGTGTAACATGGATTTGCGAAAAACGCCCCTCTACGGTGTGCTCTCCAAGCTGCCATAACGTTACTTCCCATTGCATTAGTAGACAAGTAGAATACGTTTCCGTATCCTCCTGAAGCTAAAACCACTGCATGAGCAGAATGACGCTCTATTTCTCCAGTTAGCATATCCCTGGCTATAATTCCTCTTGCTTTTCCATCAACAAGAACCACATCCATCATTTCATGACGGTTAAATGCCTGGATCTTCCCA
This sequence comes from Gillisia sp., assembly GCA_024635715.1. GTDB lineage: Bacteria > Bacteroidota > Bacteroidia > Flavobacteriales > Flavobacteriaceae > Gillisia. The sequence goes on along the minus strand of JAGXIK010000092.1, from coordinate 1,906 downwards.
CGGTTTATCTGGCGGTTCATTGCCGAATATGCCCCAAGTAATAATTGCTGACCTGTTTGTCCTTTTGCATAAAAAGTACGTGAAACCAATACCCCTCCAAAAGAACGGTTATCTAACATTCCACCATATTCCCTTGCAAATGGAACTCCTTGAGCAACACATTGATCTATAATATTTCCGGAAACCTCCGCAAGACGGTATACATTTCCTTCTCTAGAACGGTAATCTCCTCCTTTTACAGTATCATAGAACAATCTATAATTAGAATCTCCGTCTCCTTGATAATTCTTTGCAGCATTAATTCCTCCTTGAGCAGCAATAGAGTGCGCGCGTCTTGGAGAATCCTGATAACAAAATGTTTTAACATTATATCCTAGCTCTGCTAAAGTAGCTGCCGCGCTACCTCCTGCTAAACCCGTCCCAATTACAATAACATCTATATTACGTTTGTTAGCAGGGTTAACTAGATTGATATTATTCTTATAGTTGCTCCACTTATCTTCTAGTGGTCCTTTCGGTATCTTTGAATCTAAAATTGACATAATCTTACCTTTTAAAGGTTATTAAAATAATGAAACACTGCTATAAAAATGAATCCTAGTGGAATAATAATAGCGTATCCAACAGTGAATTTTCTTATCCCTTCAGAATATTTATTATTCACGCCCATAGATTGGAATGAAGATGAAAAACCATGAAGTAAGTGTAGCATTAAAAATACGAATGAAACTACATAAAGACCGGTTCTCACAGGGCTTACAAATTTAGCTACTAACTCACCATAATATCTCGTTGCATCTTCTGGATGAGACTCAATATATTTATGTACCAATTCCGGAACCCAAAAATCGTAAAAGTGAAGTCCTAAAAAGGCTAGTACCACTGCTCCAGAATAGATCATATTTCTAGACATCCAACTAGAATTTGCACTTCCGTTGTAGCTTACATAACTTTTAGCTCTTGCATTTCTGTTTTGAATTTCCAGCACAAAACCCATAATAAAATGGAACACTACCCCAAAAATAAGGATCGGCTGTAAAATTCCCTGTACTAAAATATTGGTTCCCATAAAATGAGACCAGCTATTAAAAGTATCTGGGCTTATTACCGAAGTTAGATTGATTGTAAAGTGTTGAGCTAAAAATAGGACTAAGAAAAGTCCCGATAAGGCCATAGCAAACTTTTTTGCTACTGAAGATTTAAGTAATCCACCCATTGGTTTGATTATTTTTATGAAATTTTAACAGCAAAAATACATCTGAAAATAGTTACACACAAACTTTAAGGAGTATTTCAGTGCCAATTTAGAACTAATACAAGGTACTTTAGTATTTGTTGAACCATCTGTAAGCAACACTTGCCTTGATAATATAAATCTAAGTCCAAAAACACTTCACCTACTTTTAAGTTTTCTAAATTTTTTGAAGCTCTTTTAGCTTTTTACAAAAACTTAACTCATTGTAAGATTCATTTTTAGTAATTTCAATAACTCATAATACAACCCAGCACTTACTAATATTTCAATGGAATTTATAGACTATTACAAAACATTAGAATTAGACAAATCTGCAACAAAAGCAGATATTAAGAAAGCATATAGAAGACTTGCTCGAAAATATCACCCAGACTTAAATCCAGATGATGAAAGCTCCAAAAAGCGTTTTCAGCAGATCAATGAAGCTAATGAGGTTTTGAGTGATCCAGAAAAGCGCAAGAAATTTGACGAGTATGGGAAAGATTGGCAACATGCCGATCAATTTGAGCAACAAAAACAACAGAGAGGTCAACAAAGAGGTGGGCCTGGCGGATTTGGCGGCGGACAGAGACAATCCTATTCCGGTAGTTTTGATGATGATAATTTCTCCGATTTCTTTGAAACAATGTTTGGAGGTGGTGCAAGATCTCG
>JAGXIK010000012.1 GCA_024635715.1 Gillisia sp. | reverse complement strand
ATTCCGGTGTTGGTAATTAAAAATGAACATGAAAAATTTGATATTAATAACTTTGTTTTTGCCACAGACTGTGATCTGGAACATAAACACACCCTAAACAAAGCGATACAGTTTGCAAATAAGATCAATGCACATTTACATCTTGTTTATGTGAATACCGCTAATAATTTTAAAACTACGGTGGAGTCAACTCAATGTTTAGAAGATTTTGTGAAAGGAGAAGATCTGGATAAGCATTCTCTAAATGTATATAACGATGTTACTGTGGAAAAAGGGGTGCTTAATTTCGCTAAAAGCATCAACGCAGGATTAATTGGCATTAGCACACATGGAAGAAAGGGGTTAGCCCATTTCTTTAATGGAAGCGTCAGTGAAGATCTGGTAAATCACGCCAATAGACCAGTGGTTACGTTTAAGATCTAAAGAAAACTTTTTAGTGCACCATTACGAATACACAACCAAAGGAAATTCCAAAAAGATTTTGTTTTATCTCTAATGGCAGAAATGTTTTTTTGATCCATTTTCTTATTAGCCACGTTTTTCTTTAATATCAAATTAGCCAATCCAGAGAGGATCTTATTTTTTCTAACACCATCCTTCCTAAGCACTTCTACTTTAAAATCATGATATTGCAAACGGGTATCCCCTAATGCACTATCATCATTCCCATAGAAATTAAAAAACATGGAAGATATCTCTCCTTCCACCTCAATATTTAAGGCTGGAAGTAAAAAGGAATTCATTGCATCTGCAGATATGCCAGCCAAGTTTCCAGAAAAATTGAAATTATCTTTAGGATCTTTGATATTGAATTCCATATTAAAATTCAAATTAGATTCTCCCATAAAATTTGCCTTCGCATGTATGCTTGTTGAAGGGAAATTTTCTGCCTCCATATTTAAATTAGATAGATTGGCGATAGAAACATTCATTTTAGAGAACATCACTTTTCCCGGAGGCTTTCCCGCAACCGATTTTTCCTCATAAATTAGACTCGAGTTGGAAATTTGAATAGTATCGAACTTCAGTTTTGTTTCCAGATCTCTTAATTTCTGACTGTATAATGGCTTAATACTATTATCGTCTGGCAAGAGTTTGTTTCTATAAATATGAAATTCAGCATTCTCAAAAGTTGCTTTTATACTTTCTAACTGAAGCTTATCTCCATTAAAGCCCCACGAGAAACCCTTCATCTTAATTTCAGGAACGCTCAGCTCAAATCTATCTTTTTCTGCTTTTTGTCGTTGATCAAAATCCGCCTTGCTGAATTTCGGTGTAATTCTTAAATTAGAAATAATTAGTAAACCTTCCTCTAGTTGGAGATTTTTAACTTGAAGATCATGTTCAGGATCTAGAGAATAAAATAAGGAATCGCTTTGTATAGAGACCTCTCTAAAACTGAAAGGGATTTTATTTTTAAGACTTTTTTCAGTTATATGAAGATCATAAATATCCATATTCTTTAAAGAAACATATAAATCCTCTTTTACAGCATCGTTTTCTGCTATTTTTAGCCAACCTTCTTGAATCACCAAATGCCGGATCTTAATATCTTCTTTAAAATCTTTTCTAGAATTTTCCTTATCTGGGTCTTTAAGAGTATCAGATTGGATTATATGAATTTCAGGCTTTTTAAAAATAATCCTGTCAAAGACAATTTTATTATTGGAGAAGTATTCTTTATAGTCTAGGTCTATCACGCTTAGCTCTTCAGAGCTTATTGTCGCACTGCCAAGCTTCAATTTAGGACTGGTGACCACAGAACTGCCACTAATAAAATCTACACTAATGTCCTTATATTCTACATTAGAATTAATTAATTCCTTTTCTATTCCTGCCTTAATTTTTTGTTTAAGCATTTTATTGGCGAAGAATACTCCACCTAATAAAACAGCTAAACCAATAAAAGCATAAAGTAATATCTTATATTTTTTCTCCACTATATAGGCACTTATAAAGCCAATTTACAAACCCGTGGAGTTTTCTGGATTTGCATTGGGCATATTTTAACTTATGATCATTTAAGATACTGATAGCCTATAAGTTAAATTTAAGTCAAATTGTAATTATTACATTTAAGCAACGACTTAAGGTATTATATTTGAACAATTAATTTTAGAACTTATAAACCCTTTACTTCTCTTAAAAAATGATATTTAAATTAGCAATAAAGATTGTGTTTTTAGCCATTGAATTATTTCTTGGCTTTTACAGTTTGCTCATGACAGATAGCTTAGGAATGAAATTTTTATTTTTCGCTTTTACAGCTTTTATTGTGGCATTTGTTATTGCAAAATTTACAAATAAAATTTTACCTTCAGTATCAGATTCTTTTCCAGAGGACGACTTTATTTCTGAAGAACAAATTGAAAAACAAAAATTACCATTAAATTAAATTATAGTCGAAGTTGTTGTTAAGATTGAAAGTGATTAGGACTATAATTTGGAAAATCCGATGAAATTAATTTCATCGGATTTTTTTTAAAAGTATATATGAAGATTATTTGCATATCCGATACCCACAATAAACATGAAGAATTAATACTTCCTGAAGGGGATTGTATAGTTCATGCAGGAGACTTCACAGAAGCAGGTACAAAAAAAGAAACCACAAATTTCTTGGAATGGTTTTCTTCAACCCCCTATAAGCATAAGATACTGGTTGCCGGAAATCATGATTTTTATTTAGAAAAGAAATCTCATAAACTAGATCAAATAATTCCAAACAATATTCATTATTTACAGGATTCGGGTGTTAGGATAGAAAACATCAATTTTTGGGGATCACCTTATATTCCAGACAACAACAATTGGGCATTTGCTAAAGATAGAGGAAGACCTATTTCTCAACACTGGGACAAAATACCTGGAAGTACAAATATCTTAGTCACACACAGTCCACCCTTTGGCATTTTAGATGAATTAGATAACAAAATGATGATAGGTTGCAAGAATTTAAAAGATAGAATAAATAGCTTAAAAGTCTCTCATCACATATTTGGGCATGTACATAATGAGTATGGTAAAGTTAAAACTTCCAAAACTTTATTTATTAATTCATCCTCTTTAGACGAATCTTATAGGCATATAAACCCACCGATAACAGTGATTTATGGATAGCAATCAAATATGTTCGTTAAGTACTTTAAAAGTTAATTTCTTGCTAATCCACTAGATGTTAGGTTTTTATTAACATTGTGAAGTGTAACTTTGGCGTTCGCCCCAATGCTATTATTAACATTAATGAACTTGAATATGCCAAAATTTACACCAAACGTAATCCTTGAAGATGTTAAAAATTTGATATCATATACTATTACCAATCAAGAAGTTGATAACTCTAAATTTAAAAGTCTTCACAAAGCAATTATCAAAAGATATTTTGATGCCAAAAAAGTTAAGATTAACTACCATGAACAAACTGTAGATCTTCAATTACCAATAGGAAAAGACAAATACACTCCTATCACCTTTGAATGTTTAGATCTTGGAAGTTTTATTCAATCTTGTGTCAAAACAGATGAAAACAGTTTATTTTTCTATCAGAATCTACTTACTCACTACAACATTGTAAGTGCAGCCTAGGAAGAAAAATTAATTATATATTAAAAAATCCCCAACTTAAAAGTTAGGGATTTTTTAGTATTCTAGATTATTAAATTCTATTTGGAATCATCATTTGTTTCAACTGAAGTTCTAATATTTTAAGTGATTTAGATCAAATACTCTTTCTAAAAGTTTATCTCCTAAAACACTTCTCTCTTTGAAAATTTTTGAGATCAATTCGGTTAAAACATTACACCCGATTTCATCAATAACCAAAGCAAAACTACACCTATTACACTTCCACCAATAAGAAGAAGCCCGATATTACTGAACAACTTGGTCTTTTCTTCTAAATCTGTATCAACACTTTCACTTTTATTTAATTTTATCCTTTTATTATAATATAAAAAACTGTCCTGCTGAATCACTTTACGTCCTTCTTCAGAAATGGTATAAAGATCCTTCTGAATCTTTATAAAACCCGCCTGCAATAAATCCCTCAACACCTCTTCTTTCCAGGCTTCATATCGCATGTTTTTCGAGATGCCTTTTGTATCACGAATCTCATAAAGCACATTGTCCATTTTGTAATAAGAAGAAAGAATCGAAGATTTATAGGCTAATGCTGTCATATGCTTGAATGTTAGGGTTCATACATTTTTCAATAAAAACTAAATTAACAAAATTTTAAGATTAAAAACAAATCTTTAGGTGTTAAAAAACACCTATGTAATGAAATTTATGGCTTATAATCAAACTCTAACTTATTATACTGATTAGAGGGGATTATAAATTTTATTCGGCTATTCTTAACACTAAAAATAAAAAAATCTCGCTTAGAGGAAGATTGACTTTAACAAACTTTTAAGGTCTTTAAGTTAATAGACAAGTAGATTCTCACAAATATAAAATGGATTCTATAACCTTAATTAGCTCTTCCCTATACTTCGGGGCAGTTTGACAATAAACTTCTCGATATGCTACCCATGAGACCCAGAAATATCCCGATGTTTGAAACCAGGATACATTAGTTGTCAAGTCGATTGGAGTTGAAATGATTAAATCTGGTTAAAAGCAAAATGTCATTCTGAGCTTGTCGAAGAATCTTAAGAAGCACTATACTTCGAACTCCGCCGTTTCGGTGCATGGACTTTAAATTCCACTTTAACATTCCCTCAACTATTACCCACACTTATAATTTGTAATTTTAGGTATACAAAAAACATATCATGAAAAGCAATTTTAGTGAAATAATAAAAGGAGAAACTCCTGTGTTGGTAGATTTTTATGCCGACTGGTGCGGTCCTTGTAAGACTTTAGCTCCTATATTAAAAGATGCAAAGTCCTCTCTTGGAGATAAAGTGAAGATCGTGAAGATAGATGTAGATAAAAATCAAGAGCTATCTTCCCAGTATCAGGTTAGAGGGGTACCTACCTTAATACTCTTTAAAGACGGAAAACAACTTTGGCGACAATCTGGAGTAGTTCCAAAACAGGAGATCGTTAGAATCATTGAGTCACATTCTTAAAAAAGGAGAGAAGAGTCAGAAGTGAAGAGTGAGGAGTGAAGAGTCTTTTCAGAAAAAAGGTTTTCTCTTACTTATTCAAGCTCCTAAAAATTACAACTTATTTTTAGCCAAATACATAACACAAAAAACCAAACAAAAATGTTCGTGTTTTCTCTTGTAGTTGGCCTATTAGGGCTTCCTTCGACAGGCTCAGGACAGGCTCTTCAACAGGCTCAGAGTCCCGATAACTATCGTGATCTCGCCTATCAAAATTAAACACAAAAAAACCCGAACAAAAATGTTCGGGTTTTTTATTGAAGTTGGCCTACTAGGGCTCGAACCTAGACTCTTCTGTACCAAAAACAGACGTGTTGCCAGTTACACCATAGGCCAGTATTTCAATACGGGTGCAAATTTAAAACAAACTTTATTTTACGCAAACATTTTTTCATCTTTTTTATAAATTATTTTTCGATTCTATTTTTCTCAATCAAACAAAAAATATTTGCTTTTAAGTACCGTTATAAATGCATTCTTGTAATTATTCTTAAATTCGCCTCATCATACTCAATATGCGCATAATATGACAGACTTTAACTTTGGTAAATGGAACAAAATACTAGGATGGCTGGTATTTGTAATTTCTCTTACTACGTATTGGTTAACCGTTGAACCCACGGCAAGCTTTTGGGACGCCGGGGAATATATAGCTACTGCAGCAAACCTGGAAGTAGGACACCCACCAGGAGCTCCTCTTTACCAAATGATGGGCGCCTTTTTCGCCACTTTCGCACCAGAAGCTGGTCAAATTGCCCTTTTAGTAAATATGATGTCCGGCTTAGCTAGTGCATTTACCATTCTTTTTATGTTTTGGTCTATTGTACTCTTACTTCAAAAAGTTACCGGACCGGTAGTAAGCTTAAGCGATAGCAAAAAAATAGCCATTTTAGGGAGTGCCTTAGTTGGTTCTTTAGCTTTCAGTTTTACAGATAGTTTCTGGTTTAATGCTGGCGAGGCCGAAGTATATGCGATGGCAGCTTGTATAATGTCAATTTTATTTTATTTGGGCTTACTTTGGGAACGAGATATGTTTGCACCACGTGGAAATAGATGGGTAATCCTGATCTCTTTTGTAGTAGGACTTTCCTTCGGGGTTCATTTTATGGGTCTTCTTACCATCCCAGCAATCGGATTTTTATATTATTTCAAAAATTATAAGAAAATAACCATTAAGAATTTCATTATTGCCAACCTCGCAGTAGTGGCTGTTTTAATGTTTATTTTTAAACTATTATTACCTTACACACTTACATTTTTTGCTACTTCTGAAGTTTTCTTTACCAATTCTATAGGTCTGCCTTTTAACTCAGGAACTATTATAGCACTTCTAGCTATTGTTGCTATATTTTACTTCGGAATTCAATATACACGCAAGAAAAGTTATTTTCAGCTTAACACATTGCTTCTTTCCATTCTTTTCATTCTGATTGGTTTTTCGAGCTGGACTATGCTCCCGATTAGGGCGAATGCTAATACAGTGATCAATGAGAACAGCCCAGATAATGCTCGGGAATTATTGGCCTATTATAACAGGGAACAATATGGGGAAACCCATTTATTCTATGGTCCACAATTCTCTGAAATGTACAGCGGACTGGATCCTGACAATCCTTATTTAGATGATGCACCCAACTACGAAAAGGATAGAAAACTTGGTAAATACGTAATTGTAAACGATTATAAAAACGCAAGACAGAACTTAGACGATAGCCATAAAACTGTGCTTCCAAGAATGTGGAGTTCGCAGCATGCTGCTAATTATATGCAGTTCACGGGGCCACTTGAGTTTACTGTAAAAGAAGAATATCAGAGTGAAGACCAATTGCTTACCGCGATTGCTGAATTTAGAAAAAATGTTGCTTTAGGAAGAGTAGACAATGAAGATTATCACCAATTCCTGATGCAGTTTAGCGAATACCTCAACATTGAAAAGCCTTCTTTTGGATCTAACCTTGGCTACTTATTCGAATATCAATTCGGTTATATGTACTGGCGCTATTTTATGTGGAATTTCACAGGAAGACAAAACGATATCCAAGGCGAATATTCTGACACCAATGGAAATTGGTTAAGCGGAATAGATTTTATAGATGAAATGAGATTAGGATCGCAAGACAATCTCACTTCAGACATGAAAAATAATAAGGCGAGAAACACCTATTATTTCCTGCCCTTTATATTAGGACTTATCGGTCTTTTCTTCCATTTCAAAAAAGATAAAAAAGGCTTTTGGGTACTTATGGTCTTTTTCCTATTTACGGGAATCGCTTTAAAGATCTACTTAAATGAACGTCCTTTTGAACCAAGAGAACGAGATTACGCCTTAGTCGGCTCTTTTTACGTATTTGCTATCTGGATAGGATTTGGGGTCTACGCGATCTTTGATTCCATTAGGAAATACTTAAAACCATCTATTGCAGCTCCAATTGCAATTGCTGCCTGCCTTTTAGCGGTACCTACTGTATTGGCATCTCAAAACTGGGATGATCATGACAGATCCGACAGGTATTCTGCTTTAGCTATGGCTAAAATGTACCTGGATTCTGTAGATGAAAACGCTATTTTATTCACTATTGGAGATAATGACACCTTTGCGCTTTGGTATGCCCAGCAAATTGAAGGCTACAGGAAAGATGTACGCATCATTAATACCAGCCTTTTTGCTACAGACTGGTATATCTCTCAAATGAAACGAAAAGCCTGGGAAAGTGATCCTATACCATCACAATTAGAATATAAGCAATACCGTGCGGGTACCAACGAATTTGTGATTTATCAGCAGGTTACTAAAGACACCATGGCTATCCAGAATTGGATGAATTGGATTGCCAGTGACAATCCAGGAACTCGAGGAGAGCTTCAAAGCGGCCAAATGGTAAATACGTTCCCTACCAAAAATATTCGTATCCCGGTAGACAAGAATGTGGTTCTTAAAAATGGAGTAGTAGCTCAAAAAGATGCAGATCTCACTGTAGATAATATCTTTATAGAACTTAATGGAAATGTGATCTATAAGAACAGGCTATTAATGCTGGATATTATTGCAAATAATAATTGGGAACGCCCAATCTACTTCACAGGAGGTAGCTATGGTGACGACGATTATTTATGGATGAAGGATTACCTTCAGTTGGACGGAGTAGCTTATAAACTGGTTCCAATTCAAACTAAAGTAAATCCTCGCTACCAGTATGAAATGGGACGAGTAGATTCAGACAAAATGTATAAGATCGCGAAGAACTGGGACTGGGGAAATATGGAGGACACCAGCATCTATCATGATCCTGAAACCAGAAAGAACTCCATTACCTATAGAAGTAATTTAGGGAGATTGGTGGAGCAGCTTTTAATTGAAAATGATACTGCCAGAGCAAAAGAAATAATCGATCTGGCGATGGAGAAAATGCCAGTTGATTATTACGGCTATTATACGCTTCTAGAACCTTATATAAGTGGGTATTTTGAAGTAGGAGAGCCTGAGAAGGCAAAAGATCTCTGGACTAAAATTGCTGTTAAATACCAAGAGAATCTCAAATATTATAGCGGTTGGGATGAAGAGCGACAATATGATTTTGCTGATGACATCATTACAGATATGGAGAGATATAGATCTCTGATAGATCTGTTGTTTAGAAATGGAGAGCAGGAATTTGCAAGAAAGAAAGCTGAAGAATTCAATAATTATCTAAAGCTGTTTCCAAGGTTCTATGATGAAAGTGAAGAAGAAAGCGATACCCGGGCGATACCAACAGATTCTGCTATAGAAAGTGAATTTCAAAGAGAGCAAAGCTTACCGGAATTAGATAGTAGTACTATAGAATAATTGCAAAAAAGCAATGGCATATTTAAAAAATATTTCCAGATTAGGGAGGCTTTTATATCCCTCCCTTTTATGGAATATGCCACGCAACACAAATACCATTTATCTAAGTTTTGATGATGGCCCGCATCCCGAGATCACTCCATGGGTACTAAAGGTCTTAATTGATTATGAGGCAGAAGCCACATTTTTCTGTGTAGGAGAGAATATTTTGAAATTTCCTAAGGTATTCCAACAACTAATTTCTGAAGGCCATTCCTTCGGAAATCATACTCACAATCATCTGAACGGCTGGAAAACATCAACTTCAAATTATCTTGAAAATATAATAAAAGCTGAAGCTGTTATTTCGAAGCATTCAGAAAACACCAATGATCAAAAGCTTCTTAGACCTCCTTATGGGAAGATAAAACCCTCGCAAGTAAAACGATTGAAACAGCTTGATTATAAAATTGTAATGTGGGATGCCCTAAGTGCAGATTTCGATGCAACTATATCTGCGGAAGAGTGCTATAATAATGTAATTGAAAACACTAAAGCGGGAAGTATTGTTGTTTTTCATGATAGCGAAAAAGCTTCTGAAAAACTAAAAATAGTATTACCAAGAGTATTGGAGTACTATTCAAAAAAAGGTTTCGAGTTTAAAGGGCTTTAAACATATTCTTGCAAAAGTCCAATTAGCGTATTTGCATCTTGTTCGCCATTTTGCCTCCATTTCATTTCTCCACTTTTATAGATCATAAGTGTAGGAAGTCCTTTTACTCTAAGCGCTTCTGCCAGTTGAGGATTCTTATCCACATCTATTTTAATGACCTTAGCCTTATCTCCCAAAGCTGCGGCAACATCCCTAAGTACAGGATGCATAGAAGTAGAAGCTTCGTTCCATTCGGTATAAAAATCCAATAAAACCGGAATGTTTAAATCTATTAATTCACCAAATTTTGACATAAAATTAAAAGCTAAATTTAAATTAGATCTTAATACCTAGTTGAGT
>JAGXIK010000091.1 GCA_024635715.1 Gillisia sp. | reverse complement strand
TAGCACCTCGGGAGTATTGGGAAGATATATAACCTTAAATCCTTTTGTAACTATATTTTACAGAACTTTATTAGCTGCAATTCTTTTTTATCTATTCTGTAGATTTAAAAAATTTGACCTAAGAATTTCAAATAAAAGAGATGCATTAAAAACAATACTCTCTGGCTTTTTGATGGCTGGCCATTGGGTGGCTTATTTCTTTGCTCTTCAATATTCTAATGTTGCTATTGGGATACTTTCCCTTTTTACATATCCCGTAGTTACCGTATTTTTAGAACCATTAATTTTAAAAACCAAATTCAGTAAGGTTCATTTAGCATTAGGGGTATTAGTATTATTGGGAGTGTATTTTCTGGTACCGGAAATCAGTTTTCAAAACAATTATACTATTGCGGTTTTGATGGGAATATTATCTGGAATATTCTATGCGCTCCGAAATATTTTAATGAAGCAGGAAATTGAGAAATATAATGGCTCGGTTTTAATGATGTATCAAATTGTAGTGGTGGCGGTGGTTCTCTCACCTGTAGTGTTTTTCAGCGATTTTAATGAGGTGGTTTTACAATGGGCGCCTCTTTTAACGCTAGCAATTGTTACTACATGCATTGGCCATACCCTTTTCTTGCTGAGTCTAAGAAATTTTTCAACAACAGCGGCAAGTATCATGAGCAGCGCTCAGCCTTTATACGCTATAATTTTAGGGATACTATTTCTTTCTGAATATCCTAGCCTAAAAACAATCATAGGAGGTATGCTTATTATTAGCGCAGTTATAATAGAAAGTATCAGATCCCTTCGGGAAAATGCAGTAGTTGAAGGGATCGATTAGGTATATTAAAATTAATTAAGTTGTCCATTAAAAGTGTCACCCTGTCTAATATCTCCAGAATTATAACCTCTCATAAACCACTCCATTCGTTGTTTAGAAGTTCCATGTGTAAAAGCATCTGGAACCACTCTCCCAGAAGTACGCTTTTGGATAGCATCGTCTCCTACAGCACTTGCAGCGCTCATAGCTTCCTGGATATCACCTTGTTCTAAATATTCTTTATTATAATTTGCCCATACCCCAGCATAAAAATCGGCTTGAAGTTCTAATGCTACAGAGAGTTCATTTGCTTGAGATTGACTTCTACCTTGTTGAAGCTGTCTCACTTTTCCAGAAGTTCCCAATATGGTTTGTACATGATGTCCAACTTCATGAGCAATTACATATGCAATTGCGAAATCTCCACCTTGGGCCCCAAAACGGGTTTTTAATTCATCAAAGAAGGATAGGTCCATATATACCTTTTGATCTGCAGGGCAATAAAAAGGTCCCGATGCCGCAGAAGCTCCGCCGCAGGCTGTCCTTACACCATCAGTAAAGAGAACCAATCCTGGTTCTTGATAATTCATGTTATTTTCTGAAAATATCTCATTCCAAATATCTTCAGTATCTACTAAAACGGCATTAATAAATTTTCCGGATTCTATTTCTTCAGCAGTTAACTCTCTACTTTCTCCAGAAGAGGTTTGTGTTTGTGAATCTAATTGTTGAAGGGTTTCTGAAATATCGCCACCAGAAAAGAGCTGAATTGCAAGAAAAATAAGTCCAATTATTCCTCCTCCTACGGCAACTTTACCACCAGTTGAAGAACCTCTACGATCCTCTAAATTGTCACTCTGACGTCTACCTTGCCATTTCATGATTTTTTATTTAAAAATACTATTTCTAATGTTAAGCAAATTATAAATTGTTTACCGCATTCCAGATCGGATCGTTCGGCACTGGGGCCACTACGTTTAATTCTAGATCTTTCACTGGATGTTTAAAAGATAATTTGCGGGAATGCAAGGAAATACTAGCGTCTTTATTACTCCTGTCAAAACCATACTTAAGGTCTCCTTTAATTGGAGAGCCTATAGCAGATAATTGACTTCTTATTTGATGATGTCTTCCTGTATGTAATGCGATTTCTAAAAGAAAATAATTATCTAATTTCTGGATGATCTTATAATCTAATATAGCTTTTTTGCTATCTGGGACTTCCTTGATATGGGCGTAAGATTTATTTTGCTTCGGATTTCTTTTTAGATAATGTGTAAGAGTATCTTTTTCTTTAGGAGGCATGTTTTTTACAATTGCCCAATAGGTTTTCTTAGCTTCCCGGTCCTTAAAAAGTTGATTTAGTCTAGGCAGTGCTTTAGAAGTTCTCGCAAAGATCACAATCCCGCTCGTTGGTCTATCTAAACGATGTACAACACCCAGATATACTTTCCCCGGTTTATTATATTTATCCTTTATATACTCTTTTACAACCTCGCTAAGAGGGATGTCGCCAGTTTTGTCCCCTTGGACAATATCTCCGGGTCTTTTATTGATAACAATAATGTGATTGTCTTCATATAAGACCTGTAAGTTATGCTTATTGGAAAGAATTTTTTCTGAATTCAAATTCTGGTAATTAGGTTTTACTACTAGCCGGATACCGGATTGAGTATAATAGTTTTATTCGTTTTTTATGGCTGCCAAGCTAGACTGAGGCACCGACGTAAATAAATATCAGCCAGAAATAGGATTTAATATTGCTCCTCATCTGTTGGGAAACTTTTACTTTTTACGTCACTTTTATAACTCTCGAATGCTTTTGTCATTTCTCCATGAAGATCTGCATAGCGTCTTAAGAATCTAGGATTGAATTCGTGATTCATTCCCAACATATCATGAGTCACCAAAACTTGTCCATCTACGCCATTTCCTGCACCAATACCAATAACTGGAATGCTCACACTTTCTGCCACTTCTTTAGCAAGTTTTGCCGGCACTTTTTCCAATACCATCGCAAAACAGCCTAATCTCTCTAATAAAAGAGCATCTTCTTTTAATTTTTCAGCTTCTTGATCTTCCTTTGCACGTACCGTATAGGTTCCGAATTTATATATAGATTGTGGCGTAAGCCCTAAATGTCCCATTACTGGAATTCCCGCATTTAATATTTTTTTGATAGATTCTTTTATTTCTTTTCCACCTTCCATCTTCACTGCGTGTCCACCGCTTTCTTTCATAATTCTAATAGAAGATCTTAGAGCTTCTTTTGGATCACTCTGGTAGCTTCCAAAAGGAAGATCTACCACAACTAATGAACGTTCTATACCCCTCACCACGCTTGCTGCATGGTAGATCATTTGGTCTAAAGTGATGGGAAGGGTTGTTTCATGACCGGCCATAACATTACTGGCAGAATCTCCCACTAATATCACATCTATTCCTGCGCCATCTACAATTTGAGCCATGGTGTAATCGTATGCAGTTAGCATAGCGATCTTTTCTCCATTGGCTTTCATTTCCACCAACGATTTAACTGTAATTCTTTTGTATTGTTTCTTGGCAACTGACATTAGCTCTTTTTTTTAGATGAGTAAAAGTAGTAAATTAGAGTTCCACATTCAAAACTTAGAATCATGAAGAAATATTTAAGTGTTCTTATTTTTTTTATTGGTTTTATAGGCACTGCACAAGAAACCATAGATGAGGTTTCAGCAAAGACCTTGATAGAAGATTTTTTTATTGCTTTTCATAAGCAAGATACCACGGCACTTAGGGCAATGGCAGACCCAATGGTACAAATGCATTCTATAAGTGTTAAAGAGGGAGCAGATTCAGATTTGGTTACCACAGATTATTCTAACTTTTTGAAAGCGATCTATGCCATTCCAAAAAATACAGAATTTCAGGAAAAGATACATTCCTATAAAGTTCAGGTAGATGGACCAATGGCAAATGTTTCTGCGCCCTATTCCTTTTATGTGAATGGAGAAATGAGTCATTGTGGGGTGAATACTTTTCAGTTATTCAAGAAAAAAGATACTTGGAAGATTGTTTATATTATAGACACGCGAACTAAGAAAGGCTGTGAACCTATGTAAATAATTCTTTATTATTAATTATTGAAAACAAATCATCTTTTTCTATAAAAAACATCCTAAAAAGTCATTATTAAGGTTTTAGAACTACCCGAAATCTTGATTTATTATTGATCATTCTATCATAAGCTTTTTTCACCTCACTCAAAGGAAATTCCTCGATCATTGGTTTAGTTCCCGTTAAAGCGCTAAATTTCAAAGTGTCTTCAGAATCTATAGCGGTTCCACTAGGCCAGCCAGCAATTGATTTTCTATGCATTAATAATTGTAAGGGAGATACTTCTACTGGTTCCCCAGTGGCGGCTACCATTAATAATTTACCATCTACGCCCAAACCATCTATCACACTAGTGATCGCTTCACTGTTTGGTGCGGTTGCCAGAATCAATTTGGCACCTCCCAGTTTTTGAAGTTCTTCTACAGCATCTGCTTTTTTGGTATTGATAAAATGATGAGCTCCAAGATCTTTTGCGAGATCTTCTTTGCTATCGCTGGTGGATATTGCTACCGTTCTCATTCCCATTTTTGAAGCATATTGAATGGCTAAATGCCCTAGTCCTCCAATCCCTTGAACAGCAACAACATCTCCTGGTTTAATTCCTGAGTTTCTTAAGGCGTTAAAAACTGTAATTCCGGCACATAGAAGAGGTGCTGCTTCTGCTGAAGATAATTCTTCTGGTATTGCTGCGATTGCTTCCTGGGGCGCTGTCATATATTCAGCATAACCACCATCATAGGAGATTCCGCTGATTTTTGCATTTTCACAGGTAATGAAATCTCCTCTCCTGCATTGGTCACATTTAAAACAATGTCCTCCATGCCAGCCTACACCCACTCGTTGGCCAACCTTCCATCTCTCTACATCTACCCCAACTTTCTCTACCGTACCCACCACCTCATGTCCGGGTGTACGAGGGTATTCTATTCCCGGGAACGCACCCTCTTTAACAAAAGCATCACTGTGACAAATTCCGCAGGCCTCTACTTTAATTAAGATCTCTCCTTTTTTAGGTATTGGTTTATCTATATCTACCAATATAAAATCCCCACCTTTTTCTTGTATCTGCGCTGCTTTCATAATTTCAATTTTTGATTTTCTTGAATTTACGAAGAAGTTTTTTTAATATTTATAATGCTATGTTAAATGGTTCAGATCATTCTAGGAATAAGAAACACTAGTACTGTTGCATTGTTCATGGCATGCATCGCGATAGGCCAAATCATACTTCTATTTTCAATCTTTACTTTTCCAAAGTAAAAACCGGCTATAATTCTTGGAACTATCATTAAGAATAATAGAAAATCTAAACGAAAGCCATCTACATAATTGGAGATATGGACCAAGCCAAAAATAACTGCGGTGATCATCCAGATGGATATATAATTCCTGTTTAAAAAACTACATGCTTTATACTGAAATGCTCTTGGAATTAATTCTTTCAGAAAAAAATAGATCAAAGAGATAAAGAGTAGTAGGAAACCAAATTTTAATGCCCAATGCACATCTACTGGAATAAAAATGGCAACACCCACAAGGATCCAGCTGCAAAGGAAAAATATAAATTCATTAGGAGAGGGTTTAATAAGGGTCCTGAACATTCCCTCCTCCAAAACAGGAGCTATCACAACTGCTAATAATACAAATTTCCATGGATTTTTAGACATTAAGGCATCAAGGTCGGATTGCTGATATTTTAGAAAATCTAAATTTGGAAAAACTATTTGAAGTATTGCGAGAAGGGCGAAAAACACAAAGTAAGAACCCAGCATCCAGCCATAATTTCGGAACAGATTTTTTATTTTGAATACTGTGATATGACTTGGTTTAAACAATATGGTAGTAGCTAGTAGAATTTAAAGTTAGGATAATTTACCAAGAGTTCCTTTTAAAAATTAACAGTCACTCAAATTCACTCTTACCGCCAGACCACCTTCTGAAGTTTCTTTATATTTAGAATTCATGTCTTTTGCGGTATCCCACATGGTTTCTATCACCTTATCTAAAGGCACTTTTGCTTTGGAAGCATCGCTATCCATCGCAATTTCTGCTGCATTAATAGCTTTAATAGCTCCCATGGCGTTACGTTCTATACAAGGTATTTGCACTAAGCCTCCAATAGGATCACAAGTTAAACCTAGATGGTGTTCCATAGCAATTTCACTTGCCATTAAAACTTGTGCTGGAGTTCCTCCCATAGCTTCTGTTAAGGCGCCGGCCGCCATGGCCGATGAGACCCCAATTTCTGCTTGGCAGCCACCCATGGCCGCAGAGATGGTAGCTCCTTTTTTAAATAAACTTCCTATTTCTCCAGCTACCAACATAAATCTTTTTACATCCTCGAAAGTAGCCTTGTGATTCTCTATTACCATATAATACATAAGCACTGCGGGAACAGTTCCTGCACTACCATTGGTTGGAGCAGTAACTACTCTTCCTAACGAGGCATTTACCTCGTTCACACTTATCGCAAAACAACTCACCCATTTAAGGATCTGTCTAAATTTCACCTCAGTCTTTCTAATGGTTTCCAGCCATTCCTGAGGAGAATTGTAAGTTGCTTCGCCTAATAAACGTTTGTTCATATCGAAAGCACGGCGATGCACATTTAGCCCTCCAGGGAGCGAGCCTTCTGTATGACAACCTATATACATAGACTCTAGCATTACATCCCAGATTTCTTTTAAACCTTGATGTATTTCTTCTGGAGATCGCAGGGATTTTTCATTTTCCATCACTATTTCTGAAATGCATTTGTTTTCTGCATTGCAAAAAGCCAAAAGCTCTGTTGCTTTTTCTATTTGAAAGGGAAATTCCTGAAAGCTCTTCATTTTTTTTGAAGCATTTTTTCGCTCTTCTTTCACTACAAAACCTCCACCTATAGAATAATAAGAAGAGGAGATTTTCTTTCCGTTATTTAAGGTCGCTCTAAAAGTGAGTCCGTTAGGATGAAAAGGCAGGAATTTTCTATTGAATTTGATCTGGGTTTCTGGATCAAAATGAATGGCATTCTCTCCATTTAAAATGATAGATTTTGTAGTTTTAATATTAAAGATCTCTGGGTCTATTTGATCTATTTCCATTTTAACCGGATCGAAACCTGCCAGACCTAGCATTACGGCTAGATCTGTAGCATGACCTTTTCCGGTAAGCGAAAGCGAACCATATAGATCTATATGAACTGAATCTACCTCTTCAAAACATTTATTATCCTTGAGTTCCTGGATCCATCGTTGGGCTGCTCTCCATGGACCGAGGGTATGAGAACTGGAAGGACCAACACCAACTTTTAACATGTCGAAAACACTAATACATTCTATTTTTCGCATTCTACTCCAAAATTTACACGCAAAAATAAGGATTTGTTAGTCTAAGGCTTCATTTTTCTGAATTTGTTATTAAGAAATGTTTAAGAATATTTTGCATTAGGGATTGCAGCGATATCCTTTTAATTTTTTTTTTGAGAAATTAAAAGATACAGCGTAAAGCCCGGCCTTCTTCCTGCATTTTGCGAGATGCGGAAGGAGGAATGCCATAAGTGAGATTATTTATGACAACCTGTCAGAACTAAACCGCTGGCATAATGATTGACTATTTGTGTTTGTGAAATTGAATATATAAAATTTAAATACGTATACTGTTATGAGTAAAATAATTGGAATTGACTTAGGTACTACTAACTCCTG
>JAGXIK010000011.1 GCA_024635715.1 Gillisia sp. | reverse complement strand
TTCTTCGAAAGAAGCCATTGATAAACAAAAGCAACAAATTTTAAATCAACAACTTTAACGAAATGAAAATCAAAAATAAATTACATCAATTTACTAATGAAGGAAGAGGTCTTTTAGCTACAAATTTTTATAATCTTGAAACTTTGCACGGAGTATTAAAAGCGGCCTCAGACTTAAATGAGCCTTTAATTTTACAACTTACCCAAAGTTCTATTGATTATATGGGGTTAGAAACCGCTGTTGCAATGGGTCGTTTAGGAATGAAAGAATTTGGAGTAGAAGGATGGATACACCTTGATCATGGAGGGTCGGTTCAATTAGTTCAGTCTTGTTTAGACGCCGGTTTTGATTCCGTAATGATAGACGGTAGTGAACTTTCATTTGAGGAAAATGTAAAAATAACCAAGGAGGTGGTAAAACGCGCAAAATCTTATGGTGCCCATGTTGAAGCTGAACTGGGTTATGTAGCAAAATTAGGACAATCTCACGAACAACAAGGCTTTACCCAACCCCAGGAAGCCAAAGCATTCGTGGAAGAAACAGGAGTTGATGCTTTAGCCGTGGCAATAGGTACCGCACATGGATTCTATAAACAAGAACCAAAATTGCAATTAGATTTGCTTTCAAGTATTTCTGAAATCACCCCGGCTACCCTTGTTCTTCATGGAGGCTCCGGGGTTCCTGGGGAACAGTTACAAGCTGCAATTTCAAGAGGAATTTGCAAGGTGAATCTAGCTACAGAAATTAAAAATATTTTTATGATGACCTTGCGGGAATTGCTTAAAAATAATGCAGAAATAGATTTAAGAAAGGTTTTTCCACAAGCCACCGCCGAAATAACCAAGCTGGTAAAAGGAAAACTGGAAATCGTTAAAAACAATAAATAATGTTATCAAAATTCATCGACGCTCAAGTTCATTTAAACACTGTATCTCCTGAAAAAATGGAGAAAGCATTAGAACTCAATGCTTCATTTTTATCAATAAATACCAACATTCCTTTTTTTGAGTCAATTGAAAAACAGGAAAAGGTGATTCTTGATCTACAGAAAAAATACCCTGGCAGGATACAATATATTACTAGTTTCGATTTTCGGGATTGGGGAAAAGACAGTTTTACCACTTCAGCAATTAATCAGATAAAAAGAGGCCTTTCTAATGGAGCAGTTGGGGTTAAAATCTGGAAAGATGTAGGTTTTGAATTGCACGATGAAAAGGGTGATTTTGTAATGATTGATAATCCCATATTCGATCCTATTTTCGAATATTTGGTAGAAAATGATATCCTTTTATTAGGGCATCAGGGCGAGCCTCGTAATTGCTGGTTGCCTTTGGAGGAAATGACTGTGGATTCAGATCGAAATTATTTTTCAGAACATCCTGAATACCATATGTTTCTTCAAAAGGAATATCCTACTTATGAAGAACAAATGCAGGCCAGGGACAATATGCTTAAAAAATTTCCAAAATTAAGATATGTAGCCCTTCACTTATTCAGTATGGAATGGAGCATAGATGAAGTCGCCAAACGCTTGAAGCAGTTCCCAAATACGCTGACAGATGTTGCCGAGAGGGTTTGCCATCTTCAGTTACAGGCTAAAGAAAATTGGGAAGCAGTGCGTGATTTCTGTATAAAATATCAGGATAAAATTATGTACGGAACAGATGTAATTGACGATGGAAATACAACTGCCGAAGAGATTGCTGAACGCTTTGAGCTTCTTTGGAGGTTTCATTATAAATTTTTCGCTACTGATGAAATCCTGGAAGCTCCAGAATTTAGAGGAAGATTTAAGGGTTTAAATCTTCCTAAAGATGTAGTAAAAAAAATATTTTATACTAACGCAAAAAATACCTATCAATTTTAAAATTAAGGAATCATTAATATTAAAACCATAAATCATGAAAAATAATAGAAGAGATTTTCTTCGTATAACCGGCTTAGCTGGACTTGGTTTGGTAAGTGGAAGTTTGGTTAGCTGTAAGAGCAGCAATGAAATTATGGCTTCTGCTTCACGGCTAAAATCACAACGTTTTAATATGTCCGGTTATGCTGCCCCAAAACTGGATAAAGTACGAATTGGTTTCATTGGGCTGGGTATGAGAGGCCCAGGAGGTGTTGAGGCAATGAGTAAAATTGAAGGGGTTGAAATAA
This sequence comes from Gillisia sp., assembly GCA_024635715.1. GTDB lineage: Bacteria > Bacteroidota > Bacteroidia > Flavobacteriales > Flavobacteriaceae > Gillisia. The sequence continues at coordinate 21,192 of JAGXIK010000011.1, read as the reverse complement.
AAGGTCTTTGTGATCTTAGACCAAAAGAAGTTGAAAAAGTTCAGAAAATGCTGGAAGGAACCCCACATAATCCTGTTTCTTATACTGGGAGCGATAATGTCTGGAAAGAAATGGTTGATAGGGATGATATTGACCTTATTTATATTGCAACACCGTGGGATTGGCACGTTCCTATGGCTGTTTATTCAATGGAAGCGGGCAAACATGTTGCGGTGGAAGTTCCAGCGGCGAAAACGATCGATGAGTGCTGGGAATTGGTGGAAACTTCAGAAAGGACTAAAAAACATTGTATGATGTTGGAAAATGTTTGCTATGATTTCTTTGAACTATTAACTCTTAACATGGCACGCCAAGGATATTTTGGAGAAATTATTCATGGGGAAGGCGCCTATATTCATGATTTAATAGATCTTAACTTTAGTAAAGATGGCTATCAAGATATGTGGAGGTTAAGAGAAAATTACGAAAGGAATGGAAATCTTTATCCTACACACGGTCTAGGTCCAATTTGTCAAATAATGAATATTAATAGAGGCGACCAAATGGACTATTTAACGTCATTGTCCAGCAATGACTTTTCTATGGCAGATAAAGCAAAGGAATTAGCATCTTCTGATGATTTCTATGAACCATTTGCTGGAAAATCATATAGGGGTAACATGAATACTACTACTATCAAGACTAAAAATGGAAAAAGTATTATGATTCAACACGATGTTTCCTCTCCAAGACCTTATTCTAGGATACACCTAGTAAGTGGTACCAAGGCTTTTGCAAGGAAATATCCCTTACCGGCAAGAATATCTAAGGGGCACGACTGGTTAAATGAAGCAGAGATGAAAAGCCTTGAAGAAGAATACGCCCCTGAAATTGTGAAAAAAGTTGGAGATATGGCCAAAAAAATAGGAGGTCATGGAGGAATGGACTTTATTATGCGTTGGCGTTTAATAGACTGCTTAAGAAATGGTTTACCACTTGATCAGGATGTTTACGATGCCGCATTATGGAGTGCAATTGCGCCATTAGCAGAAGAATCTGTAAAGAAAAGAGCGAAATCCATTGATGTTCCAGACTTTACAAATGGCTCATGGAAGACTAATGCTCCTGTAGACATAACTTTGGCAGGAGGGGGAACTACCAACGTTCTTATAAATCAATAATAATTCTAAAATAATTTATATATTATATATTTTCAAAATTCACAAAAGTATTTTATGGTTTCTTCGATAATTTAGAAAAAAACATTTAATATTTGTGGGATAATATTATTAATAAATTATGAAAAAATCTGCAGAACGTAGGGCAAAAATTCTTCAAATTCTTAACGATTTAGGCCAAGTATATGTAAACAATTTAAGTCAGGAATTCGGAGTAAGCGAAGTGACCATCAGAAATGATTTGGATAAATTAGAAAAAAATAAATTACTCATTAGAGCTCACGGTGGTGCATTTAAATTTAATAATACTGCATTACCTATTTCTGAGAAGAAAAATATTAACCTAGATTACAAGCGTTTAATAGGAAAAAAAGCTATTAGTTTAATTGAGGAGAATGACTCAATTATTTTGGACTCTGGCACTACTACTTTTGAAATTTCTAATAATCTAGGACAGTTTGAAAGGCTAACTGTAATAAGCAATGCCTTGGATATTGTTACAAATCTTTCACAATATAAAAATTTAGAAATATTCATGCCTGGGGGTTATTTAAAGGAATTTTCCATGTCCCTTGTTGGACCAATGGCCGAACGTAATTTTCGCCAACTAAATTGCAATAAACTTTTTTTAGGAATTGACGGTGTAAAACCTAATGTAGGTGTATTTACGCACCATATGGAGGAAGCTTACCTTAACCAAATTATGATTGAAATTGCCCAGGAAGTTATTGTTGTAGCCGATTCGTCTAAATTTAAAAAGATGGGGTTTTCTTTTATTGAAGGTTTTAATAAAATAGATACAATTATTACTGACGCAAATGTTGAAGAAGAAAGTCTAATTATGCTAGAAAAAAATAATGTAAAGGTAATTATTGCAGAATAATGAAATATTCCAAATCAAAATTTTGTTGGTGGAATAGATAGGGCATTCTTATCATTATTTATAGCCTTCGAATGCGTAAAAAAACAATGCACTCTTAGATTAAATGAAAAATTAATTTATCAGAGTTGTTTTTCCATTACTTAATTAAAAAAAGAACATTGTTTTTTTTAATATTAAATAAATTTTAATCCCTAAGAATAATCCATGAATGTAAATAACCCCAAAATAACTTCTCATAAATCTAATTATTCAAATTCCAGCACTAACCGTTCTATTATAATAATTGGCGCCTTATTTTTTATTTTCGGATTTGTTACCTGGTTAAATTCAGTACTTATTCCTTACTTAAAAATTGCTTGTGAACTCAATAATTTTCAGGCCTATTTTGTAGTCTCAGCCTTTTATATTTCTTATTTAGTCATGGCTTTGCCGTCGGCTTGGGTTTTAAAGGTTACAGGTTTTAAAAAAGGGATGTCACTTGGCTTGCTCGTTATGGCTGTTGGGGCCTTAATATTTGTTCCTGCAGCATTTACACGTACATATGGATTGTTTTTACTTGGATTGTTTGTTCAGGGAACCGGTTTGGCGATTTTGCAAACAGCTGCCAATCCTTATATCACTATTTTAGGCCCTATAGAAAGTGCTGCAAAACGCATTAGTATTATGGGAATTTGTAATAAAGTAGCCGGAGCTCTGGCTCCAATTGTTTTGGGTGCAATTGCCCTAAAGAATGTTGATTTTTTGGTTGAAGAATTAAAAACGATGGACCTTGCGGAAAAAGCAAATGCCTTAAATATGCTGTCTGAAAGAGTTGTTTTGCCTTATTTGATTATGATGGGGGTGCTTATTTTGCTTGCCATTCTTATTTATTATTCCTCTTTGCCAAATATTGATACTGATGCTGAAGATGAAACAATTGCAAAAATCAATATTAACAAGAAAAGCATTTTTCAATTCCCACATTTGCTGCTTGGAACTTTGGCGATGTTTCTATACATTGGGGTTGAAGTAATAGCAGGTGATACGGTAATTAGTTATGGTGCCTCCCAGGGAATTCCTTTTACAACAGCTAAGTTCTTTACCACCTATACATTGGTTGCAATGATTGTGGGATATGTAATTGGAATTTTTACCATTCCAAGATATGTATCTCAGGAAAAAGCCTTAAGTATTTCGGCAGTATTAGGATTAGTACTTGGCTTGGGTGCTATATTTTCTAATGGATTTACTTCTGTACTCTTAATATCTTTATTAGGTTTGGCTAATGCCCTGGTATTTCCTGCTATTTGGCCAATGGCAATCGCAGGCTTGGGACGGTTTACTAAAATTGGAGCTTCTTTTTTAATTATGGCAATTGCCGGAGGCGCAGTCCTACCATTGATATACGGGTATTTGGCAGATCTATTTGATCCGAAACAAGCTTACTGGATTGTGATACCTTGCTATATTTATATATTGTTTTTTGCCCAAATAGGTTATAAAATTAGAAGAAACTAAATTGTTATCAATGAAGTTCTATATTTTTTTAGCGGATGAGTAAACTTTAAATTATTTAAGGTTAATGTTATTTTCCGATTAAAAAAGTTTACTCGTGCCAATGAAGATGTTTCTATTCCATCTATGAAGATTTCTATCTGGTTCCATGTCCCATTGCCGTCATATTGAATAGTGGCCCATATGAAATAGAAAATGTTTTGTAATAATAAATTTTAATTGAATATAATAATAAATCGAAATTAAAATAAATATGAAAGCTTTTTTTGTAAATAAAGGTTTATTTCTAATTTCAGCAAATAAATGAAACATTAAATAAAAGTTATGAAATCTTCCCGTTCTTGGTTATCATATGCAATCATCACTACCGTATTTTGGGGTATTTGGGGTGCTCTTATCGAGGTTCCAGAAAAAGCTGGATTCCCGGCCACGTTAGGTTACATTGTTTGGGCTCTAACTATGATTCCATGTGCATTGGTTTCTTTATATCTTGTAAAATGGAAAATAGAAACCGACAAGCGGTCGATATTGCTCGGTTCAGCCGTGGGACTTCTTGGGGCGGGAGGACAACTTTTGCTGTTCGAGGCTCTGCGCGAGGGGCCGGCTTACATTATTTTCCCCTTTATCTCGCTTTATCCTGTGCTTACTATACTGTTATCTGTTATGCTATTGAAGGAAAAAACATCCTTTCTGAAATGGATAGGAATAGGAACAGCCATAGTGGCTATCTTCTTTCTCTCTTATCAGGAACCCGGGGCCTCCGATGCTCGGGGCTACCTTTGGATGGCTTTATCGATGATGGTTTTTACAGCTTGGGGCCTTCAGGCTTTTGCGATGAAATTTTCCAATGAAACCATGAAAGCAGAAAGTATTTTCTTTTATATGACTATTGTCGCGTTGCTCCTTACTCCCTTTGCCTGGTGGATGACTGATTTCAATCAAGCAATCAACTGGGGATTTAAAGGGCCATACCTTGCTGGAATTGTTCACCTCCTCAATTCTATTGGAGCGCTGATGTTGGTGTACGCTCTTCGTTATGGCAAAGCTATCATTGTTGTGCCACTTACAGGAATGGCCCCCCTAATTACCATTATACTTTCGCTTATCATTTATAGCGTAATGCCTGGTCCTATACTCTTTATCGGACTTGTCCTTGCTGTTGCGGCCATTTTAATTCTCTCTTTTTGATAGTATTATGGTAAATGCAGCAAGGTGAAACCAGAATGATTACAGACTGCAGTCAGAAAACAACAATACATAAAAAATGGTAGTGTATGAAGAAAATAGTTCAGATTAGGCATCATTATCAAACTTCAGTTGTTTCATTAAAAGAAGAATAATGGCTTACAGTGGACAGCTTCATATAGATGTTTAGGTGTTGTTGGCGATTCCTGTAGTCAGTAAACAAAAATTCCAATGGCGGAACTTTTTCAGGGTTATTGATACCGTCAAAATGTTACGGAATAATTTGAAGTCATTGGGTCAAGTGAATTGGCATAATCGATTAGTTTAGAGTGACAAGAAGTTCTACTTAATCTTTTAAAATGGCATCATTCGAAGAACATAAAAAAATTATAGACAACTGGCAATTGAATTTTATTCTGCAAAGCCCTAACATTCTTGGGGAGCGAGGAGCAAATAAAAACCATAATTTAATAATAAGGCAATACGCAATAAAAAAATCTTACTATAATTACGTCGATTATTTTAAATTGAAAAGAGTACAGGCTAAACACTAGACCGGGCATGGTTGTAAAAGCACTATATTTGTGATGAAATAAATAAACCTTTAATCAACAAATTGCATTTGTGATTTGCACCCAGCAGCACCTGACAAAATTTTATAGTCAATTGATATCTACATTTTCCATAACATGTTTCCCCACCAATCGTCCTTGTTTCATGCCTAGCTCAATCGCTGGTCTATAATGTATCCCACCATATAAACGACTAATTGACGCCTCTTGAGAAGCTTGCAAAAAAGAATTAAAACTCCTTTCTGGTAAACCAAATGGAACTTCAGTAGAATCAATAAATGTATAATTTTCGCCAAAAAAACGTGTCAATAAACTAGCAGCAGCTGTAGAAGACACACTATGAGCTGAAGTATGTTCCGGAAATGCCGGAGTCTGCAATAAGGGACTCCAATCAGGGTCTATATATTTATTAATGTAAGTTTCCGGGCGGATTAGATTACTCTTGTATTTTTGATCCCAGGCACTAATAAAGGAATCTGCAATTGCTATACTCACTTGAGTCATAACCGCTGCCGCTTCTATTTGCTCCAATTTTTTTTCTTCTAAAACTTGTGCAGTAATATGTATCCAATGTCCCCCAGGTGATATTTGTTGATTAAAAAACATAGCATGTCCATTTGTTTGAGACACATTAGGATTACAATTCCAGAATTTAGCTATTTCTAATTGTTCCGCATCTATATTGATTACAGTCTGATACACTTCTATTGCCTCTTTAAAAAATTGAGATTCCTGATCTATATCAAATGCCGTAGGTGGGCCTGGATCAAATTGGTTAACAGAATCCAATACAAAAGGACGAATAGTGTTCCAGTGCGGTTCGATGGCGTCCATATAATCAGGAGGTGTTGGACGCCACCGGGCTATATCATCACTTACATTAAATCCAGGTAAAGCAGTTCTAATATTATAGCCATCCTTACTTGCCCAACTCAAAATCTCCTTGGCGATAGTTTCACCAAAACTTACCGAGTTTTTATAGATTTCTTGATCTATGCCAATTTCTTGAACCCTTTTTAACATTTGATTTTTAATTATTTCTATTTTTCCCGAATCAAAGACAAGTGATTTGGCCACGTCTGTAAAAGCAATTATTGATGCCAAAGGATAATAATAAGATTTATTTTTATCTGGTTTTGTTAAAGAATCTAAATCATTGAGCTGCCCTACCAATGACGGCCTTTTTGAATCCATAAAACGAATACTTTCATAAGCAGCTATGTTCGGGTAAGCGTAAATACGACTGGCTACAGGAGGTGTGAAAATATCAGATATAATTACATCTGTCAATTCACGGTTGGATTTGGCAATGCTTCCCTTAAAATATAAATCTAATTCATCTATATTATGTTTAGGTTGACAAGCTGACAAAGCTATAATAAACAATAAACTAATTAACTTTTTCATTGTATACATTTCTTTTTATACCCTTAAAATTTGTTGTTTGTATCTTTTTTATTTTATCATTAATCAGAATACTGCGCGTGCTCTGAGATAAGTATCCAAAACCATAATAAAATTCGAGTTTTTGTTGATCACCATTTTTATAAAAAATAGTTGCAAATTGAGTGTCATCATCAACAAATATTGTTTTATTATTCTTTTGCGGGTAGTTTGTTTCAAAAACTTTTAAAGGGCCATTGTTATTAGCTGACAAAACAAATGTATTGCCATTTATATCCCTCAAAATACCTAAACCACTACCATCAAAATCATTTACAAAACCACTTTCTTCTAGGGGGACTACTTTGAAGCTTCCATCTCCATTGCCTTTTAGCAAAGCTCCCTTTGATGCATCATATCTACCAGTGGAAACTTCATTTTGATATGCGTTGCCTGTTAAGAGAACATCTAGATTGCCATCTTGATTTATATCATCTACTACAATTCCCTCAACAGGTGAAATTTGAGAAATTAATGGCATTTGATGTAATTTAAAATTACCATCACCCAAATTCTCTAAATAACTGGTGGCAAAATTGTAACTCTTTACCACATAGGCATCTTCAAGCTCTTCTGGTAAGAATGATTTATTAAAAGTAGTCTCCGCATAAGATTGATAGGTTTTAAATCTAACTCTCATTACATTCATCTGTTTAATTATTTCATCCCTTGAGTGACTTATCTGATTTTCACCATTTATAAAATAACTCATTACTGGATCTATCCTTCCATCATTGTCAAAATCCTTGGCATAAATACTAAGAGGTTCTTCCGGAGATGCTTTGAATTTATTATTTAATCCCTGATTTCCTAAAATATAATCGGTATCACCATCGTTGTCAAAATCCGCGCCAGCTATACTATTCCACCAACCTTCGGTATTTTTGAGATCCTTTGGCTCTACTTCAATCAATTTCCCATTTTCATTATGAAAAAAAATAATAGGCATAAATTCTCCAGTTACAATTAAATCAACCCATCCATCATTATCATAATCTGACCATAAAGAGGAAGTAACCATTGTTAATTTTTCCCAACCTTTAATTTCGGGGCTTATATCTTTAAATTTTAATAGGTTGGATCCTTTCTCTGTTAAGTTTTCAAATAAATAACTTTTGGCAGGCATAGGATATTTTCCTGGATTAACTCTTCCCCCAACAAAAATATCCAAATCTCCATCTTTATCGAAATCCACTGCTGTAACAGAAGAACCACTTGCTATAATCCTTGGGAGATTTTCTGATTTAGTAAAATTTCCTTTACCGTCATTGATATAGATTCTATCCTGATACATATTATCGGCGGTTGAAACTTGTACACCCCCGCTCACTACATAGAGGTCTTGATATCCATCATTATTAACATCAAAAAAGAGTGCACCCATATCTTCATATTTTTCATCAGGGAAAAGTATTGTCTTAAATTTGTTGTTATTCTGTTGAATCATCAATGTTCCGGGTTGCCCAGCAGCAGCACCTATGTAAAAATCTTCTAATCCATCACTATTGACATCTGATACGGCTACTCCTGGTCCATTCCGTGAGTGCATGTGGGGTAAAATAGGTTGTAATTTAAAATCTACCATTGGATCTTCAATATGACTATATAAGATTTCTAGAGAATCCGTTACGTCGTTTAGCCATTTATCATGTGAATTTCCATCATTTTTAGCATAATTTTGTGTTTTGGAATCGGATTGATTAATAGTTATGGTTTGATTCCCTGTAATGCCTTTTAAGACTTGATAGGAATCGTTAGGCCACCAAACTTCAATACTTTTTACATAATTCTCCCCACCAAGTCCAAAGTGTATGATTGGATCAATACTTGATTGATAACCTCTACTTAAAAAATGTTGGTAGTGCTGACTCTGAGATGCCGTTGTAATTTTTATTTTCGCCCCAATGCCGTCTAAATTTCCTTGTCTACCAATCAATTTAACACGTAAAAAAAAGTTTTGTTCAGTTTTGTTACTTAAGTTTTCATATAAAAAGGCTGCTTGATTAGTGTTATTTACCAGTAAATCCAAATCACCATCATTATCTAAATCGGCATATGCAGATCCATGTGAAACACTTAATTCGTCGATACCCCAATCTTCTGAAACATCTTTAAAGGTAATATCTCCTTTATTTCGATAAATGTAGTTTCTTAATTTAGCACTTGGTAGATTTTGTATTGATTTGAGAGTTTGTTTTATTTTTGTTTTGCGATCACCCATGGGACTATCTCGGTCATTTTGATAATGTATATAATCCAAATTTCCTAAATCGCGGAGAAATCCATTAGTAATATATAAATCCTTATGTCCATCATTATCAAAATCCGCAAAAAGTGGGCTCCAACTCCAATCTGTACTACTAACGCCTGCCAAGAAACCAATTTCACTAAATTTTCCATTACCTTGATTTAATTGAAGCGTATTTCTACTATATTGGGGATCATACCCGGCTTCGAGCATCAGTTGGAATCTATCATAGCTATTAGAAGACACAACCATTTTTTGACGTTTATTATCTTCTGGTCTCATATCAACAACCATGATATCAGGTTCACCATTATTATTTATATCTGCAATATCATTACCCATACCCGCATAAGATGTGTGATTGATATGGTCACCAAGCTTATCTTTAAAGGTCCCATCTCCTTGATTAATATACAAGATATCGTTACCTATAAAATCATTGGAAACATATATATCTGGCCATCCATCATTATTAATGTCTGATATACCAACTCCCAGTCCATAACCTTCCACTAAAATCCCTGCTTCTTTTGAAACATCAGTAAATTTTCCATTACCATCATTCCTATACAACTTATCATTGCTTAAGGATTCACCATTCAATTTTCTTTTTTGAATGGTATTTACCTCAGACCAATATTTTGCCGCGTTCACCAAAAGGTAGAGATCAAGATCCCCATCTTTATCATAATCAAAAAAAGCAGCCTGCACGCTTTGGGTTTCATCCGCCAAACCATATTCGGCAGCACTTTCGGTGAAAGTTAGGTCATGATTATTGATATAAAGAAGGTTGGCCTTTTTGTTATTACCTAAACCTCCAGATACAGATACATATATATCTAACCATCCATCTTGATTTATGTCAACCATGGTTACTCCAGTGCCCCAGCGATTATCCATTATTCCACTCTGATTACTTATATCATCAAATTTCAGGTTCCCTTTATTTAAATAAAGCCTTCCGGAAACCATGTTACCACTAAAATAAGCATCAAGCATTCCATCATTATTTATATCGCCCACTGCTACTCCACCACCGTTATAAACATTGAGAAAATCAACAACATTTACACTATCATTCTCTTTAATAGTATTATTAAAATTAATTCCTGATTCAGTCGGGTTAACTAATCTAAAGCGAGGTTGTTCATTATCTTGACAAGAGTAAAAAATGATTGCTATATAAATGAAACTTAAGTAAGTTAAAGACTTTCTCATGAAGTGGGATATATTTCTGTTTGAACAGCAATTAACAATAATTACAAGGTATTCTTTCCTATTGAATTATTTAAACTATGATTTTGGAGATAAAGGATATCACGATTTGGTTACCAGTAGGTTTTTTTTGTATTTCTTATCCTAATTATTGGTACAAATATAGGTTCTGTAGTACTGCTTTTGTATTGAAATCTCCGCAATTATTAATTTTCGGAGATAGAGACATCACTAATGTTTTTATTTATTTCGAGAATTAGCAATATAAAAAATAATTATATCAAATAAAACGTATTCCGAAAAGAATACGTTTTATTTGATATAATTATTTAAACTAACCCAACAAGTTATTAAATTTATTTAAAATTTAATAACCAGGGTTCTGATTTAATAATCCATCGGAACGATCAATTTCAGATTGAGGAAATGGAAAAACTTTGAGATTATCACTCCAGCTAGCTCCAAATATTTCTGGGCCAATACCCCATCTAGTAATATCGAACCAACGATGAGGCTCTAAAGCCAGCTCAACTCTCTTCTCTTGGCGCATGGCTTGCAAAAGGTCGACTCCATTATCTAATGGCAATAGCCCTGCCCTAACTCTTATATCGTCAATTTGTGCCTTAGCAATTATTGGATCTCCTCCACCTTCCAATAATGCCTCTGCATAAAGAAGTTTTAATTCAGCAAATCTAAACCAACGTTCATTGTTAAATTCTGCTTGTTGGTTGGGCGCATAATTAGCCGGTACGCTGTTAATTTCCCCTCTATATTTCTTTAATGTATAGCCTGTTGAAGACCAATCAGGATCATAAGGCAAAGAAGTAAATGTTGTAAAATACATATCCCCATCTTGATAAAAAGTAGTTTGAGCCCTAGAATCATTGGGTTCAAAAGCATCGACTAAATTTTGAGTGGGAGCCCACCATCCATTTTTACCTCCAGGAGCACCATTACCTGCATCCCAATAATAACCTCTTGCTGAACCTTGTGATGCTTTAAAATTTTCAGAGTGGGTATCGTCAAAGACCCATATATTATCATCTGAAAAAGGCCCACCATATTGGATTTCGAAAATAGACTCTGCATTGTTTTCGTTTTCAAAGAAAAATACCTGTTCATAATCAGATATAAGTCGATATGGGCCATTTAGAACGACATCTTCAAATGCATTTATTGCTGAAGGCCAATCTTGTTTCCATACGTTAACTTTACCGATATAAGATTTTGCAGCCCATGCGGTAGCTCTTCCAGTATTGCCGCTATCCCATACATCAGGAAGACCTGCCACTGCTGCGCTAAAATCCGCCAATATTGAGGTGTAAAGCTCCTCTTTTGTAGCATTGGGAAGTGCCAAGTTTTTAAAATCTTTACCAACTTCAAGGGCTAGTGGTGGAGTTCCAAATAATTTCAACGCTTGAAAATGGAACCAAGCGCGAAGGAACTTTGCCTCGGCGTCTAAAACGGTTTTATCTTCTGCGGTCAATTCATTTTCATTATCAAGATTTTCCAAAACTAAATTGGCTCTTAAAATCCCTTCATAAATTTGCGTATATACAGCGGCATAAGGAACATCACTTGATCTAATTAACAACCTGTCTACGTCTTGAGATATACCATCTGCCGTAACGTTATCTGCTGCAACGTCGTCAGTAATAACCATGGTTATTTTCCAAAATTCCCCTCTTTCTGAAAGCGTTTCTGTACTAGTCCCCCAAAAATCCTGAATGGAAGAATAAGAGGCAAAGATTGCTCCATCAAAATCGTTTCTGGTTTTATAGAATGATTCTTCGGTTATCCTATCTAGGGGTACTAAATCTAAACCCTTATCACATGAAGAAAGACAAATCATGCAGATGCCTAAAAGAATTGTTATTTTTTTCATAATACCTATGTTTTAATATCTAAGATTTTGTTATTAATTAAACGAAACGGTCCACCCAAATTGATAGATTCTAGGAAGAGGGGAAGCCCCGCCATCTTGGCCACTGGCTAATGCAAAGTCGCCTTTCTGAAAACTTTGTGCCCGAGTGACCTCCGGGTCAAACCCAGAATAATTCGTAAATGTTGCCAAATTTTGTGCACCAACATAAAAGCGCATCCTAGAAACAAACCCGTTAGTCCAACTATTTAATTTCTCCTGAGACAAACTATAACCAATCGATACATTCTGAATACGCAAGTAACCAGAATTCTCGATCCAACGATCAGAATAACGATTATTGGAGTTAGGATCAAATCTGGTTAATCTTGGATTTAAACTTGAGGTGGCAGTTCCCTCACCTGTCCATCTATCCAAAACCTGGGTGCTAAAATTACTTGCACTGGAAAGATCTTCCAGGGAGATACGGGCTGAATTGTAAACTTGTTTATCCCCTACTCCTCTAAGCAGAATAGATAAGTCAAAGCCCTTATATTCTGCCCCCATATTAATTCCGTAGAAGAATCCTGGAAATGGACTTCCTAAATTAGTTCTATCATCTGAGTTAATTACACCGTCACCATTAACATCAACAAATCGAATATCACCCGGTTCGGCACCCGAAGAAAAAGAATCTGGCAAAGCTGCATCAGCTTCTGCCTGATTTTGATAGAGACCGTCGGTTTTAAAACCGTAAAAATGACCCATTGATTGCCCAGTGATTGTACGATGTGTCTGTGCGCCACCAATACCGGAAAGAATCTGAGGTATCGAGCCTAAATCGGTAACCTCATTTTTCACAGTGCTAAAATTCGCACCAATGTTATACCTAAAATCACCTAGCTCATTATTATAATCGAAGGAAAATTCTATACCTGAATTCTTAATTTGCCCAATATTAGCATCTGCGGGTAAAAAATATCCTGAAACATACGGAAGAGGAAGACCCAGTAGCACATCATCTGTAATTTTATCATAATAATCAAAAGTAGCATTAAGTTTACCTTTGAAAAAACTGGCATCTATCCCAATATCGGTTTGTGTACTTGTTTCCCATTTCAAACCACTATTGGCAAATGTTATAGGTGCGGGAGCACGTACAACAGTCTGCCCATCTCCAATTACATAGAATATACTGGTATTCAAAGAGCTTATGTAGGCAAAGTTAATTCCCGTAAACTGATTACCTGATTTTCCCCAACTTACTCGAAATTTGAGATCATCAACAAAATTGTCTTTTGGAAAGAACTCTTCTTGGGAAATCCTCCAACCTGCCGATAGCGAAGGAAAAATATCGGCTCTATTGCCTTTAGCAAATCTTGTAGTTTCATCTCGCCGCATATTAGCGGTTACCAAATATTTTCCTTTATAATTATAGCTTAACCGGCCCAACCATCCTTGTAATGTCCATAAATCTGCTTCATTAGCAGCAGCTACGGCTGTTCCTGAAGCTGCAAAGTTATTGTTTATAAGATTACGTCCTTGAATACGTACTTTATTAAATTTGAATTCTGTCCTTTCAAATCCAACGAGAGCTGAAATATTATGTTGTCCTTCATTTCCAAATACTTTATCATAAGAGAGTATAGCTGAAGGGGTCAAGGTTAGTTCTATAGGTCGTGACTGCACCAATAAGGATTGTCGAATTGAGTTTCCATCAAATGTAGTCTCGGCTTGAAAAAAATCACCACTTCCTACATTGTAGTCAAAACCTAAAGAAGTTTTAAATTTCAGACCGTCTATTATTTCGAGTTCACCGTAAAAATTACCTATAACCTTTCGGGTTTGAATAGTGGTATAGTTAACTCTAGGGTCAGTTCTAAAAACGATGTTACTTGCAGAACCTTCACCAATTGTACTTGGATTTTCTAAATTGTACCCATAAGGACCATTCCCGTAAATCTTAAAATAAGGAGCATTAAGAGCAGCATTATAACCAGCAAGTAATCCGCCCCCCTCTGCTTGAGTACTACGATCTGTAGAACTTATCGAAAGAGACTCACCGAAACGCAACCTTTTTCCTACTTTAATATCTGAATTTACCTTAAAAGAATATCTGAGAAAACTTTGTGCTCTTTCAATTCCGTCCTGATCTAAAATACCACCAGATATATAGTAATTGGCATTGGCATTACCTCCACTGACGGTAACATTATGACTTTGCATAGGTGCAGTACTAAATACAGCATCTTGCCAATCTACGAAGTTTTCTCCACTGAACTCGGAAACATCCCTTCCTAATTCTCCTTGAATATCTATATATTGCTGAACATTGAGCACATCTATCTTTTCCCGTACATTTGCAAAACCAGTATATCCATTATAAGTCAACTGAGCTTTACCGTCCTCACCTCTTTTGGTTGTAACAAGAATAACTCCGTTTGCTGCTCTAGCCCCATAAATTGCAGTAGAAGCGGCATCTTTCAAAACATCAATAGACTTAATGTCATTTGGATTGATCCCAGCCAGAGGGTTTGAATCTGTAGTAGAAGAAGTGTTTACTGTTATATTATTGGTTTGAACAAGGGGAACACCATCTATTACCCAGAGGGGATCATTCACTCCTGGGGATCCAATACCTCGAATACGGACATTAATAGGTGCACCAGGATCACCACCACTGCTCGTAATATTTACCCCAGCAAGTGTACCGGCCAAAACTTGGTCAGGACTTGTAATAGGCTTTGAAACAATATCTTCACTTCCCAATGATCCAACTGCACCAGTAAGGTCTGCCTTTCTCTGGCTGCCGTAACCCACCACTACTATTTCATCTAAAGCTGAAGCTTCCGGATTCAAAGATATATTGAGTTGTGTTCGACCGTTTACTTCAATTTCTTGGGTTGCATACCCAAGAAATGAAATCACCAAAACTGCATCTGCCGGTACATCAATACTAAATTCACCATCAAAATCGGTCATCACTCCATTGGATGTACCCTTTTCAATCACATTAACAGCGGGTATGCTCATACCGGTTTCTGAGTCTGTTACCTTACCGTTCACAGTAATAATAGCATCTTGTGCAGAGACATTAGCATGAAAAAGTAAAAAGCATAAATAAATAAGAATAATTTTTTTCATAGGAATAAGAAATTAAAAGTATAGATTAAATTTGAAAAAGAGTTTATTTTTTGCATTGATAGATAAATCTTATTTCAGAATCACAAACATAAATTAAAATTTGCTTATAAAGCATAAATTATGCTAAAAACTTTTGAAACCATTTTTTAACAAGTAATTTATTTTCTATTTAACATTTTTTTTAATGCTTTCTATTTTTATTAGAATCAAATTTTCGTTTAGTAAAGAAGTGAACAGGTAATATTTTTCTATTTCTGAATTAATATCACATAACCTCTGTTTTTCCGGGTATCGGGATAGGATAATTTCCATCTGCTTCCGGAAGAGATGGCGGGGTTGTATTCCAGTCTACCTCTGAAGGCATTAATACTTTTTCCGATTTCATAGCTTCATCCCAATTTATTACTTTTCCTGAGTAGGTTGCCATTCGTCCCATTATAGCGGTCATCGTACTTTTCGCACCATTTTCGGCATCACTAATCACTTCATTATTTCTTATTGAAGCAAAAAGTTTATCGTGTTCTACCTGGTATGGATTAGGGTCTGTTCGGTTTTTGTATTCAAAAATATTCTTACCTTCTAAATCAACTATACTGGCTGCTCCTGCATCATTCATATCGATAGATCCTTTTGTGCCTTGGAAAGCCTCTCCTACTTTTGACCAGGTTCCAGGCTGATGACGACACTGGCTTGAAATTACCGCCCCACTGGGGTATGTAAACTCCACAAAATGATGGTCAAATATCTCGCCGTGCTCCGGTCCTTTTCTAACTTCACGTCCACCCATGCCTTGAGCAGAAACAGGATACTCTCCAATAAACCAGTTCGCCACATCTATATTATGGATGTGCTGTTCCAGGATATGGTCTCCGCAAAGCCAGTTAAAGTAATACCAGTTCCGCATTTGATATTCCATTTCACTCTGTCCCGCTTCCCTTGGTTTCACCCATACTCCGCCACTGTTCCAATAAACCTGTCCGGACATTATTTTTCCAACCTCATTTTCCCTGATTTTCTGTTCAATTGCCAGGTAATTATTCTGGTAATGGCGCTGCAAACCTACGACAACATTAAGTCTCTTTTCTTTGGCCACCTTTGCCATTTCCAGAACTTTTCTTATCCCTGGAACATCAGTAGCTACAGGTTTTTCCATAAATACGTGCTTCCCAGCATTAATGGCATATTCAAAGTGGTACGGTCTGAAACCCGGGGGAGTTGCTAGAATAACAACATCTGCTTGATCTATAGCCCTTTTATATGCATCAAATCCAACAAACCTGTTTTTTTCTTTTACATTTATTTTTTTAGTCCCTTCGAATTCTTTCTCAAGACTTCGCAGACTACCAATCAGTCGGTCTTCAAAGGCATCGGCCATAGCTACCAATTCCACATTATCATCTGCTTTCAAGGCCTGGTTTACCGCTCCTGTACCCCGGCCCCCACAACCAATTACCGCTAGTTTCAGGGTTTTGTCATTGAATACATTGGCCATAGCGCTCATTTCCATTACCGGCAACATCATTCCCGCAGTGAAAAGAGCAGTATTTTTACAGAAATTCCTTCTTGAGGATTGTAAAGCTAGTTTTGGTTTTTTCTCAGTGTTGTCCATAGTTGTTGTATTAAAGTTAAGGGGTATCTGATCCCCAGTATTTTTCGTATTCTGTTTCTGCAGGCGGATTTGGCACCCTTACAATTCGGAATCCTAAAAATGGAGCATCCGTATTCCACCATTTACTTTTTGGAAACTGGGGATCCCGCATTTTCCAGTCCTCAATTGATCCCAGACGAGCTGCACTTCGCAGATATTCACTGTCATCATAATATGACCCTCCCCTTATCGACCGGGGATATTCCTTTACCGGGATTTCAAAAGGATTGTCTGTTTTTGTTAGCCTTTTTTTATAAGCTTCGGGTAAATACTGGTCCAGGGTCCATTCAGCTACATTTCCATACATATCATGCAGTCCCCAGGGATTTGGTTTTTTCTGCCCAACTTTATGATAGGAATTTTCACTGTTCTCATAATACCAGGCATAATCCCCCAGCTTCCCGACATCATTCCCAAAATGAAAAGCCGTGCTTGTACCCGCACGGGCGGCATATTCCCATTCGGCTTCCGTAGGCAATCGATAAAAATAGCCTGTTTTAGCTGAAAGCCATTCACAAAATTTGGAAGCAGCAAGCTGAGTGACATTACCTACCGGTAAGCCCGAACCGGTGCCCATCCCTAAACTCATATCCACATAAGGTTTGGTAGCCCCAGAAATAGCATCAATTTCAATGGTCACATCCTTTTTGGTAGCCCCAGAAATAGCATCCATTTCATTGTCCACATCAGAAGCTTTTTTACTTTCCTGGATTTCATCTATAGCCCGGTTCACAAACAAATTATACAACTCCCAGGTGATCTCATATTTGGACATCCAGAAAGCATCCACCTCAACTGAATGAGTGGGACCTTCATCAACATATCGGTTTTCTTCGTTTTCCGGGCTTCCCATAACAAATTCTCCTTCAGGAATGGCTATCATTTCTATTTGCAGATCTGATCCTGGAATTTTCTGGATGTAATCTTTAAGTTCTTCCTGAGAAAAACCCAAAACATTACTGAAAAGAAACAAAGCACTTAAAAACCCGGTTTTATTGTTTATTTTATGAAGGATCCTCATTTTAATGTTTTTTGACATTTTTCTTTACAGGTCAGTCAGTTCAACTTTTCTGAATTCCACTTCTGATCCTTCCGCTTGTATTGCGATTCGGCCTTTTTGGGCGGTCATATTGAAACCTTCATTAACAAGATCCCCGTTTACCCAAACCTTTAAAGAATCACCGCGGGTTTCAATGATCATATTATTCCATTCTCCTAATGGATTTTCAGAACCATCAGTTAAATTTTTTATCCGGCGTTCTTTACCTTCCGTAATTCCCCAGTTTTCCTTTGGTCCTCTTCGTGTCTCCATATTTGGAACTTCTATATCTTCTACTATACACCAGAAATCCCCAGCATTTTCGTGCATCATCTGCACTTCAATAGATTGCGGGAACATATCATACAAAGCACGGGGAGTGGAAGCATGTATCAGTACACCGCAATTCCCGGGTTCTCCGGCGAACCTGTATTCCACGTCCAACCTATAGTTATCGTAAACACTGTCAGTAAGGAGATGACCCCGGGGATCCCCCAAACTAACAAGCAGCCCATCACGAACAATAAAGGGGTTAATTTCCTGTGGATTGTCATCCATATCAGGAACATCTACATGCCATCCCGACAAGTCCTTACCGTTAAATAAACTGACTGTTTCTTTGCTATTGCAGGACAGAAAACAAAAACTAATAATAAAGAGAGGAATGATAATTATTTTCATTATGTAAATTTTAATAAGTTTTAGATTTAAATTAATCTTATTTAAAATATTTAGCTCGACAAGGCTAATTTTCTGTATTTCAAATTATTTTCATTAATAAACTCCCTATATTACAGTCATTTGAAATTATCTTTTTTGCCCATTTTGTAATACCCTAAGAACATTCCAAATGTGGCATCTATTTTAAATCGAAAATCTTGGATTTAATAAAAGGAATTTTTTAATTCAATAATAAAAAGGTTATGAAATGTAAATATTACTTTTATTTTCTATTAATCCAAATTATTTCTTCGAAAATGAAAATTTTATTTAATACATTTGAAATAGTAATCAGTTATAATTAAGCCTTTTAAATTCAAGACCGCAAAAAACTTTAAAATCGTCCAACTATTTTTTTTATTGAAAAAGAAAATCTCGCCATAATTATTGAAACTCCAGTTCGTCTCATTTGGCCAGAGAGAGTACATATTAGTATAATGAGGAAAAAAAGCTAATTTTTCTTAAGAACAAAAGTTTTAGGACAATGGTTCCTTAATGTGCAGACTTTCCTTATGAAAAAATGATTTTGCCTAGGAAGCATTTTCAATGTATAGAATAATTAAATTTAGAGGAAGAGCAAACTTTGCAGAAATCATCAATGAATTATGCATTAAATATGATACTACTTTCACTTTTCCTCTGGACTCCATAAGGAAAACCACCAACGGAGTAATGTATGCTGAATGCATATTCACAGGTTTTTTTCTGCCTTTATTGCCTTTAAAAACCATCAAGAAATTTATGGCGGGGCAAGAGTACACAAGCACACAAAGGGATATCATCGTCCAACAAAATTCTGAGAACCTTCGGAAACAAGCAATTAATCATTATACATTTCATTAATTATGGAGAAAAAATGCACCTTAAAAGACCTAGCCAAGATATTAAACCTTGCGGTTTCCACAGTTTCAAAGGCAATAAATAATAGCCCGGAAATTAGCCAATTAACCAAGATCAAGGTACAAAATACCGCCCAGTTATATAATTACTCGCCTAATAAATCCGCTCAAAACTTAAAAACTAAAAAAACCAAAACAATAGGAGTTATTGTACCTGACGTCCTTTCCCATTTTTTCGCAATGGCTATCCACGGCATTGAAACTGAAGCAAACTCAAAAGGTTATAAAATAATAATTTGTTTATCTAACGAGTCCAGAGAAAAAGAATCGAAAAGTATTAACACATTGATAAATGGAAGTATAGACGGGCTGATTATTTCCTTGTCTAAAGAAACACAAATAACCGAGGATTATGGACACTTTGAAGAAGCTCTAAAATATAATTTCCCCATAGTTTTGTTTGACAGAACTTTTGAGAAAATAATCTGCGATAAAATAAGTATAAATGATCAACTTGCAGCAAAAGAAGCTACAGAATATTTGCTGCAAACAGGTTGCCAAAATATTATCTTTCTTTCTACAATTTCCGGAACCAGCGTCGGGGAAAAAAGAAGAATGGGATATTTGGATGGTCTTAAAAATACAGGAATACAAAGCAGTATTCTGAATATTAAAAATTACAATTCCTTTGAAAAATTGTTGATGTCACAATTACAAAATTTTAAGGTAGACGGAATTGTAACAGCAGATGAATTATCCGCAATATCCACCATGAAATATGCGCTTAAAAACTCCTTTAAGATCCCTGAGGATATCTCTGTAATAGGTTTTACAAACGGAGTTTTAGCCGAAAATTATATACCCTCACTTACCGTAGTGGATCAGCAGGCTAAAAAACAGGGAACTATTGCTGCAAGGACGCTCATTAAACGATTGAATAAAAAAAAACCTATTAAACCAGTACATCGCACTTTAAAAACCTCCATAATCCAAAGACAATCTACATTTGCATTAACAGCAAAAATAACAGAAATTGACAATCCCAGCGGAAAACAGCTCCCCTCAAAGGTTTAACTCATTCAGAATATTATTTCTACTTAATAAAAATGCGGTTCTTCTCTTTGTTTCCAGAATTTTTCAACGAACAACCTGATTCCTAAATAAACTTACTTGAAACTCGAACACTATAAATCTATACTCGAGAGTTGCACCAAAACTTGGTTAGGATCAACTCTAATTACAATGCTTACTATCTTTGGTACCAAGACAACTTCAAAAAAAGGAGAATCACTAACATTGGTTCAAAGGAAAGCGGAAGAAGGAAAAACCGACTAGGATATTTTACGATTAGCCAACAATTTATAGGAATATTATTTAATTAGAGAAGAGGCAACTACAATAATGCTGAATTTAAATTTAGTACTACTCCAACCCCTCACATCCCCCTCATTCCGTTGCACTTCATTCCGGGGAAAGCGCTTCGTAAAAAAAGGTCTTGGACACAGGCAAAAAAGTGAATCCCTTCGTAGCACTAATCCGCAAATCCGAAAAAAAGCGGGAGCGGAACCGCTTCACTAAAGAAAGCTCTTTTGTGCCTAAGTCAGCCAGGCCTGTGCTTCTTGCATGCTTTGTGCTAACTCAAATCGATTATTTGGACTAGTAAGAACATCTGTTTCTGGCATACAAACAATGCAACTTATCTAATGGAGATCTTTCTGGTATTTCAGAAACATGCTTCCCAGCA
>JAGXIK010000090.1 GCA_024635715.1 Gillisia sp. | reverse complement strand
GTTCCAACATTTCCAAGCAAACTAAGTTGGATCCTTTGATCAAAATCAAATGTGAGATTACTTCTATTCCTTGGAGAAAAAGAAGGATTATCCTGTTTTGTATAAAGCAATCCAAGATCCATAGCAACACTCCCTTGAGGTATCACTTCTATTTCTTTACCACCAAAAACACTTTCAAAAAAACCAGAATTCACATAATAACTTGGCAGAAGATCTTGCTGAGCTTCAGGATCTCCTTCTCTATTTTCAGAAATAGCGTTATTTTTTTCCTTGAAATAGTTACGAATCTCTTCCTGAATAACCAACTCTTGGTATTCCTCTGGTGTAAGGATTAAAGGAATGGACACATTATAAGTCCCAAACTTTTCCGTATAAATATATCTATTGAGAATAGGATCATACTCATATGCTGCAACAATACTGGCAGGATTGGGCAAAGACAAGGTCCCGGTTGCATAACCAGTACGGGTAGAGTCCTGAGCCGCAATTGTATCTTGCGCATATAAACTTGGAGAAGAGGCAAATAACCAGAATATCCCAAGCAGATATGTTAATTGCAGTTTCGAGTAATTATTCCTCAAGATTAGTTAGTATGAAATTATAAATTCTTTAATGCTAATTTTATTATTGTTTCTACGGTAGGGTCTTCTGTAGCGTCTTTCATAATGCGGTCTACCACTTTTTCGGCAGGTTTTCTCGCAAAACCTAAAGTCTCTAATGCAGATAACGCTTCTTCTTTGTTTGTATTGCTCTGAGAGATGAAAACCTCCCCTTCTCCAAAGACCTTTAAAACCTTATCCTTTAGATCTAAAATTACTCGTTGTGAAGTTTTTGCACCAATCCCTTTAATACTCTGGATAGTCGCAACATCACCAGAAGCAATTGCATCCATTATTTGTTTTGGATCTAAAGAAGACAACATAGTACGTGCAATACTAGCACCAATACCTGAAACAGAAACTAGCAATCTGAACAATTCTCGCTCAGATTTCTCCATAAATCCGAATAATGTATGTGAGTCTTCTTTTACTTGTAAATGCGTATAAAGGCTTATCGCTTCCGAAGCATTTTTAAGCAAGGCAAATGTGTGTAAAGAAATGTGTAAAAAATATCCTACTCCATTGCAATCTATTACAACATAAGTAGGATTTTTTTCTATTAACTGTCCCTTAAGGTGGTGGATCATGGATTTAAAAAAATGTTCATTTTCAAATGTACTAAAATAATACAGAGCTCCAAGTCTATAAAAGACTTGAAAACACAGCTATTTTGACGTTTTTGCTTTTTTTCCTTTTTCCTGTGCATCTACAACAGCTACCGCTGCCATATTTACCATTTCCTCCACACTAGCACCTAACTGTAAAATATGTACCGGCTTTCTCATACCCATCATAATAGGACCAATAGAGTCGGCATTATTCATTTCTTTCAGAAGTTTATAGGTACCATTTGCCGATTCTAAATTAGGATATATCAAGGTATTCACCTTTTTACCAACTAATTTTGAAAAAGGGAACTTACTTTGAAGCATTTCTTTGTTCAAGGCAAAATCTGTTTGGATCTCCCCATCTACAATAAGTTCTGGGTTGGATCTGTGCAAAATTGCAACTGCCTCCTTCACTTTTCTAGCGCGTTCGTTTTTAGAAGATCCAAAATTGGCATAAGATATCATAGCTATAACCGGCTCCATTCCAAACATTTTCACGGTTTTGGCAGTCATCATAGCTATTTTAGCAAGATCTTTAGCAGAAGGATCTATATTTATAGAAGTGTCACTTATAAAAAGCGGACCTCTGGAAGTATTCATTAAGTTGGTTGCCGCTATTCTATCTACCCCTGGTGCCATTCCTATTAATTCTAACATCGGTTTTACCACGGTAGGATAAGCTCTTGAATATCCAGAAAGCAATGCATCTGCGTCTCCTTCATTTACCATCATTGCAGCAAAATAATTACGTTCACGCAATAAATTTTGAGCATCATATTTTGTAACCCCACTTCGGGACCTGGATTTCCAATAAACATCTGCATAACGTTCTCGACGCTCTTTTTCTTCATCAGATTTTGGATCGATGATAGTCACAAGATCTTCATGAAAATCTATTTCGTTCATCAATTCAAGAATCACATCTTTTTTACCCAAAAGAATTGGAATAGCAATTCCTTCTTCTTGAGTAATCTGTGCTGCTTTAAGAACATCTAACTGATCTGCTTCAGCAAAAACCACCTTTTTAGGATCCATTTTTGCACGATTCATCAATAAACGGGAGACCTTATTATCGTTCCCCATTCTATTAAGTAATTCCTCCTCATATCGTTCCCAATCGAGAATCGGACTTTTAGCTACACCACTTTCCATAGCAGCCTTAGCTACTGCCGGCGGAACCTTAGTTATTAGTCTAGGATCAAAAGGTTTTGGAATTATGTATTCTGGGCCAAAATTTAATTTTGTCTCTCCATACGCAATATTAACTTGCTCAGGAACAGGCTCTTTAGCTAATTCTGCCAAAGCTTTAACCGCAGCCATTTTCATAGCCTCGTTAATTTTGGTAGCTCTTACATCCAAGGCACCTCTAAAAATAAAAGGGAAACCAAGCACATTATTCACCTGATTAGGATGATCGCTTCTTCCTGTTGCCATGATAAGATCTTTACGTGCAGAAACAGCAAGATCATATTCTATTTCCGGGTCTGGATTGGCCATTGCGAAAACTATTGGGCGCTTGGCCATACTTTTCAGCATTTGAACATCTACTATATTAGCAATAGAAAGACCTACGAATACATCGGCATCTTTCATTGCTTCTTTAAGTGTATCTATTTTTCTTTTTGTAGCAAATTCAAGTTTTTCAACAGATAAGTTAGCTCTATCTGCCCGAATTACTCCCTTGCTATCAAGCATTACAATATTTTCAGCCTTCGCACCAAAGGATTTATATAATTTTGTACAAGATACTGCTGCGGCACCTGCTCCGCTAATCACTATTTTAACCTTTTCAATTTTCTTTTTGGCTAATTCTAGCGAGTTCAATAATGCTGCAGCCGAGATTATTGCCGTTCCATGCTGATCATCGTGCATCACTGGAATATCAAGCTCCTCTTTTAATCTACGTTCTATTTCAAAAGCTTCGGGAGCTTTAATATCTTCTAAATTAATTCCTCCAAAAGTGGGAGCAATATTTTTTACGGTCTGAATAAATGCTTCTACATCTTTGGTATCTACTTCAATATCGAACACATCTATATCTGCAAAGATCTTGAAAAGCAAACCTTTACCTTCCATCACAGGTTTTGACGCTAATGGACCTATATCACCAAGACCAAGAACTGCGGTACCATTGGATATTACAGCAACCAAGTTTCCCTTAGCTGTATATTTATAGGCGTTCTCCTTATCCTTTTCTATTTCTAAACATGGAATAGCAACTCCCGGGGAATATGCCAAAGAAAGATCTCTTTGGGTTGCATATTTCTTGGTTGGCACAACCTCTATCTTTCCAGGTTTCGGTTTTGCGTGATAAACTAGTGCTTCTCTCCTTTTGCTGTCCTTACTCATAATCTTATTATTTTTCGGCGTAAACACAAATGTAACATTCGTACTTTATCTGGAGAAACTTAATCTTTCAAAAACTCAATATTTCGCTTTAAACCCTCAAATTTCGTTCGTTTTACAGCAGATTTTTTAAATATTTCATTAAATGTCTCTTTTGTAAGTTCTTCCCAGTCCTTTTTATTATAATTCAAAACCTCTGGATTTGGATCAAATAATGGCTCACTATGAGATTTTGAAAACTTATTCCAAGGGCACACGTCTTGGCAAACATCGCAGCCAAACATCCAATCGTCGAATTGATCTTTATAGGAATTAGGCAACTCATTCTTTAATTCAATGGTGAAATAGGAAATGCATTTACTGCCATCTACTTTGTAAGGTTCTACAATGGCCTGAGTTGGGCAAGCATCTATACACGCTGTACAACTTCCGCAATGATCTGTCACTGGAGTATCGTATTCCAATTCCAGATCTACTATAAGTTCTGCTATAAAATAGAACGAGCCAACCTGCTTGGTTAGAAGATTCGAATTTTTCCCAATCCAACCCAAGCCACTTTTCGCAGCCCAAGCCTTGTCCATTACTGGAGCAGAATCTACAAAGGCTCTTCCCGCTACTTCCCCTATTTCATCTTGCATTACCTGAAGCAATTGCTTAAGCTTCTCCTTAATTACAAAGTGATAATCGGTGCTATAGGCATATTTGCTGATCTTATAAGAATTGTCTGTTTGAAATTCTGAAGGATAGTAATTAAGCAACAAGGAGATCACACTTTTAGAGCCATCTACCAGTTTAGTTGGATCCAGTCGCTTATCGAAATGATTTTCCATATAGCTCATTTCGCCATGCATGTTCTGCTTCAACCAATTTTCCAATCTGGGAGCTTCTGTTTCTAGGAATTCAGCTTTGGAAATGCCACAAGACATAAAGCCGAGGCGTTTGGCTTCGGCTTTAATTATTTCAGAATATTTAGCTTTTGCAAACATTGCTATTATCTCTTTTCAAATCTCAAAATAGCATTTTTCGGCTTTAATGTGATCATGGGAAGAATTTCAATAGGAGATGTCTTAGGAGAAATCTTATATTTAGAAACCATTTCGGCTACTGCAAGAATCATCTCGAACATCGCAAAGTTATTCCCGATACATTTTCTAGGTCCAGCTCCAAAAGGGGCATAAAATGGGGTATGCAAATAAGGATCTGAATCTGAAAATCGTTCAGGATCAAATTTTTCAGGGTCTTCCCAATGCGATTTGTGTTTGTGGATCTCGTGAAAAGAGAACAACAAATTTGAACCTTTTGGGATTTCCAAGCCCTCAAATTCATCATCCTCCAAATTTATTCTATCAATAAAATAAGCTGGCGGATATAAACGCATCGTTTCCTCGATCACTTTTTTGGTATAACTACAAGCTTGAATAAACTCCATTAAAGAATGAGTTTCATTTTTCGCCTGCTCTACTTCATTAAATATCAATTTTTGAGATTCTGGATTTAGAGCCAAAAGTTGAGCTGCAAAAGTGAGTGCATTCGAGGTGGTTTCATGACCAGCAGTAAATAGAATCAAGATCTCATCTATTAGCTGCTCTTCATCCATTTCGTTCCCATCCTCATAACGGGCATCCAAAAGCATATCCAATAGATCGTCCTCTCTAATCCCGCTTTCCTTTCTTTCCTTGACAAGTTTTTTTAGGATCACTCTGGCCTCATCTGTTAGATCTGTATGTTTTTTAATTTCCCCTCCATATTTAAACCATAAGCTTAAAAAAGGCTGCCGCAATTCCCTCACCAACATTTTCTGGGCCGCTTCTGTGATATATTGCAATCTTGCAATATCCTTATCTCCCACAGCACTGCTGAATAAAGATTTCACCACAGTTTGAAAAGCCAGATCATTAAATATTGGAAATACATCTATTTCTTTATCCGTTTCAATTTTATCGAGCTCGGTAAGAATAGCATTATGAATGCTATCTAGTAACAAGGTGAGTTGCTTTTTATGAAAAGCAGGCTGAATCAACTTTCGTTGCTTTTTCCAGTGCTCCCCCTCCGCAGTTAATAATCCACGACCTACATATTTCACAAGATCTTTGGTTTGGATAGGAGATTTTGTATAGTTCTTCTGATTTTTTTGAAG
>JAGXIK010000089.1 GCA_024635715.1 Gillisia sp. | reverse complement strand
GGTGGTATGGTTGGTCTGGAACGAACTATTATCCCAAAATTTGCTGAATTGGAATTTGGCATAGAACTAAAAACTGCCATATTATCGTTTATTGTTGCATTTGGTATTTCTAAGGCAGTAACAAATTATTTCACAGGTAAATTAGCAAACAGATTTGGTAGAAAAAACCTACTGATTTTAGGTTGGCTTATTGCACTTCCAATTCCTTTTATTTTAATAAACGCTAGCGGTTGGAACTGGGTGATCTTCGCAAATGTATTACTGGGTATAAATCAAGGATTAACTTGGAGTAGCACTGTAGTAATGAAAATAGATCTAGTAGGAGAGAAGGACAGAGGCTTTGCTATGGGACTCAATGAATTTGCAGGATACTTTGCCATTGGTATGGTGGCTTTTCTTACAGGTTATATAGCAGAGCGTTTTGGTGTAACGCCATATCCATTTTATCTGGGAATAGGAATATCAATTATAGGTTTAGTATTAAGTGTTCTATTTGTTAGAGATACTATGGCATTTGTGAAAAAGGAGACAATTAGTGATAACTCCCATGAACATGAAAGCATCTTTTTGTCTACAACTTTTAAGCACAAAACTTTAAGTGCGGTTACACAAGCCGGCTTGGTAAATAATTTAAATGATGGAATGATCTGGGGATTGTTGCCAATGGTATTATTGACTTTAAATTATAATTCAGAGAATATCGGGATCATTGCAGCAGTCTACCCAACGGTATGGGGATTTGGTCAATTGGTTACGGGTAAAATGTCTGATATATATTCTAAAAAAAAGATGCTTTTTTGGGGAATGCTGATACAAGGAATAACAATTTTATTTATTCCCTTTACTAGTGATTTTATTCCCTTGATTATTTTATCGGCACTTCTAGGTCTGGGTACTGCATTAGTTTACCCAACTTTTTTATCTGCAATTGCTGGCGCAACTAGCCCTGGACAAAGAGCAGAAAGCATTGGTGTTTTTAGATTGTGGAGGGATTTGGGATATGCTATTGGAGCAATTATTTCGGGAATCACTGCAGATCTCTTCGGTATTGAATATGCAATTATATTAATAGGAATTATTACTATTATCTCTTCAATGGTTATAAAATTCAGGATGCCAAGCGACCCGAAACAAGTGGTTTCAACAACATAAAATTATTTTGATATATTTTGCTGAATATTAATTGATTATCTGTTTTTATACAAGTGTTTTTAAGTAAATTGTTTTCGTTATAAACTTTAAGTATGGATCAGCTTGAGTCTAAAAAGAAGCACTGGGAAACTATTTATAATACCAAAAAGTTACAGGAAGTAGGCTGGTATCAACCGGTTCCTGAAACTTCTTTAAATTTCATTAAGGCTACACACTTAGCTAAAGATTCCAAGATTATTGATATTGGAGGAGGAGATAGCTTTTTAGCCGATAATTTACTTTCTCAGGGATATACCAATGTAAGTGTATTGGATATTTCTGAAAATGCTATAAAGAGAGCGAAAGATAGATTAGGTGAAAAAGCTGATATAGTTACCTGGATAGTATCCGATATTACCACCTTTAAACCTAGTATTTCTTATGACTTGTGGCATGATCGTGCTGCTTTTCATTTTTTAACTTTACCAGAGGATATTCAGAAATATTTGGTTACGATGCAAACTGCGATCAAGCCAAATGGATTTTTGATCCTGGGAACTTTTTCTGAGAATGGACCAACAAAATGCAGTGGTATCGAGATCAAGCAATACTCCATAGAAGAACTTAAAATTGCAATTCCTGATGCTTTCAAATTTATTGAAGGTGAAAACATAGATCATCCAACACCTTCTGGAAGTTTACAGAATTTTACTTTTTGTAAATTTCAGAAAATATAAACAGAAGGATATAAAACACATTACTTCATAATTCAAAATAAAAAGCCTCAATGATTTGAGGCTTTTTATTTCCCAATTTCTTTGAAATTATTTTATAATAGTTCTATTTATTGTAAATAATCCCAGCCACAGTAAATAGTGAAAAATGTATATTTTATTTACATTGCAGAAGCTTCAAAAATAGCTGTAATATTTAATAGAAAGCTTCAAAAATATGAGTTCAGAAAATAGCAAATATATAAAAGGGTTTGAGCACACTTTATATGAATCTGGCTCATTATCTAAAGGAGAACTTTTAAAGGCTTCCCATCAATTTTTCGAACATCTAGATAAACGACGTTCTGTTCGAGATTTTTCTGATAGGAAAGTTTCAAAAAAAGCTATAGAAAACATAATTAGAACGGCATCTACAGCTCCGTCTGGAGCACACAAACAACCCTGGACCTTTTGCGCTATTTCAAATTCAGAATTGAAATCTAAGATAAGAGAGGCTGCAGAAGTTGAGGAGCAGGAGAATTATTCTGGGAGAATGAGTGAAAGTTGGCTTAGAGACTTAGCTCCATTAGGAACAACCATGGAAAAGCCGTTTTTAGAAGAAGCTCCTTGGTTAATTGTAGTTTTTAAAAAGGTTTATGAATTGGATGAGGATGGTACCAAGCATAATAATTATTATGTGAATGAATCTGTTGGTATTGCATGTGGTATGCTAATAACTGCAATTCATAATGCAGGTTTAGTTACACTAACACATACTCCAAGTCCTATGAATTTCCTTACTAAAGTTTTGGAGCGCCCATCGAATGAGCGGGCTTATTTATTACTACCCGTAGGTTATGCGAAAGATCCCGCGTATGTTCCAGATATCGAACGAAAGAAACTTGATGAGGTATCTCAATTTTACGAATAAACTTTAGAAAACACTTTCTTAATAAAGAACCCTTTTAATACTAGAAATGCACTTGAAAATCAAAAATAGGAAGTGTAACATATGTTACTGCCTGAACTTATTCAAATGTTTATTTTTGCATAGTAAAATTTAAAATTAGTTGGAGAAGTATTTAAAAATAATACAAGAATCGTTCTCAGGATATTTTAATTATCTAATACAAGAAATAACCAGTCCTTCATGGACCAATTATTTCTATTGGCTAATTGGATTGTCTTTACTGGTTTGGACTTTAGAAGTTCTTATACCATGGAGAAAGAATCAAGGTGCATTTAGAAAAGGCTTTTGGTTAGATTCATTTTATATTGTTTTTAATTTTTTTCTTTTCTCTTTAATCGGGTACAATGCAATATCCAATGTAGGAGTAGAGCTATTCAATGACTTTTTAGGTTTATTCGGGATAGAGAATATAGTAGCCATTAATATTCAGAGTTTACCTGTTTGGAGTCAGTTGCTTATCATGTTTGTAATAGCCGATTTTATCCAGTGGAATGTTCATAGGCAGTTGCATAGAATTCCGCAGTTATGGGAATTCCATAAGATACATCACAGTGTAAAGGAAATGGGTTTTGCCGCTCAATTCAGATTTCACTTTATGGAAACCATCATTTACAAATCGGTGCAATATATACCGCTTGCAATGATTGGTTTTGGGATACAAGAATTCTTCGTGATCTATATGTTCTCTGTATTTATAGGACATTTAAATCATGCAAATGTGGGATGGAATTATGGGTTTTTAGGTTACATATTTAACAATCCTAAAATGCACATTTGGCATCATTCAAAAGAATTACCAGAAGCACATCCTTATGGTATGAATTTCGGATTGTCCTTAAGCATTTGGGATTATTTATTTGGTTCAGCATATGTTCCGAAGAATGGAAAAAATATAGAAATAGGTTTTGAGGGGGATGAAGATTTCCCGGAAGACTTTGGGAGCCAAGTTTTGTTTCCCTTTATAAATAGAAGTAAATCAACACAAAAATTAAATAACAAATACGTAGAAGATGAAAGTAAAACAATTTAACGATGCCCCGTTGGCACATTATTCCTACGCAATTGTAAGTAACGGTAAGATGGCTTTAGTAGATCCTAGTAGAGACCCTATGCCTTACTACAAATATGCTGAACAAGAAAATGCAGAGATCGTTGCGGTTTTTGAATCGCATCCTCATGCAGATTTTGTTAGTAGTCATTTACAGATTAGTCAGGAAACTGGAGCCGATATTTATGCGAGTAAATTATTAGGTGCAGATTATAAGCATAAGGCATTTGATAACGGAGACTTTTTAAAAATGGGTGAAGTTACTTTTAAAGCCATAAATACTCCTGGCCATTCTCCAGATAGTATTACTATAGTTGCTGAAGAAGGAAAAGAAACCATTTTATTTACTGGTGACACTTTATTTATTGGGGATGTAGGGAGACCAGATCTACGCGAAACTGTTGGGAATATGACAGCAAAAAGAGTAGAACTAGCTAAGGATATGTATCATTCTATTCAAAACAAATTCAATGATCTTCCAGACGATGCTATTGTATACCCAGCTCATGGTGCAGGATCTTTATGTGGAAAGAATATGAGTACAGATTCTTCCAGTACATTAGGAAACGAACGTCGAGGAAACTGGGCTTTCCAAAAGCAAACGGAGGAAGAATTTCTTGCTGAAATACTAAAAGATCAACCCTTTATTCCATCTTATTTTGGTTTCAATGTAGATATCAATAAAAAAGGAGCCGAAAACGTAAATAAGGCTAAAGGAATAGATCTTAGATTGAATGTAAATGAATTGGATTCCAGTGTCGTTAAAGTTGATGTGAGAGATCAGGAAAAATTCAAAAAGGCGCATCTTTTTAATAGCATCAATATCATGGCCAGCACACCAACTCAAAAATTTGAGACCTGGTTGGGAGCTATCATCGAACCAAATGAAGCTTTCTATATTGTTGTAGACAGTGTAGATGATATAGATGAGATATTAAGCAGAGTGGTTAAAATTGGTTACGAGACGCAATTAATGGCATTTGTAACTTTATCTAATGAGGTTTCAAATCCTTCAGATGAATTGAATCTTAAGGATTTCAAAAATAATACGGAGAAATATACTATAGTAGATATTAGAAATGAAGGAGAAATTGCTGAAGGAAAGATCTTCGAGCAGGCGATTGGTTCACCTTTAAATGAATTGAGAGATAATTTAAATGAAATTCCAACAGATAAGCCAATTGTGGTTCATTGTGCTGGAGGATATCGCTCTGCAGCTGGAAGCAGTATTCTTGAGAATAAGTTTAAGGATACCAAGGTTTACGACCTAAGCGATGCGATAAGCGAATTTAATTAAATAAAAATATAGAAGAGAGAAATACTTTTCTAATCGTTTTCTACCCTAATTAGAAGCTTAAATGCCCTTAAAGTTTAATTACTTTAAGGGTTTTTTTGTTTTTTATACCTAGTAACTTCATTGCGGAATAATTAAATTTTCCTTAGACATTTTTCTATATTTACAACTTTCAATGAAAATTGGCATTCAAACTATGAATAATGGATAAAAAATATAAAGTCAAGGTGAATGGCTCCTATGAGCATCAATTCACCGAAAAGGATATTAATTCACTCGATACTCAGGAAGTTTCACCTTCTAAAATTCATGTTTTAAAGGATAGTTCTTCATTTAAAGCTGAAATAATAAATTCAGATTTTCTTAAGAAAACCTATTCTATAAAGATCAATGCAAATATATATGAAGTGCAGATCTCTACTGAGCTGGATCTTTTAATAGAAGAGATGGGATTAACTATTGTTTCTTCTAAAATAGTGAACGATATAAAGGCTCCTATGCCTGGATTGATCTTAGATGTTTTGGTGGAGCAAGGAGCTAGCGTTAAGGAAGGGGACTATTTAGTTGTACTTGAAGCGATGAAAATGGAAAACACACTTACCGCTCCTAGAGACGGAGTAGTGAAAGCTATTTCAGTTAAAAAAGGCCAAACAGTAGATAAGAATCAGCTTCTTATCGAGATGGAATAGAAAAAGTCCTTCGGTTTTTCTTCCGAAGATTTCAAGTTATAATAGATCACAATCTAGATTTAAATGAAAAAAATATTAGTTGCCAATCGTGGAGAGATCGCATTACGAGTAATGAGGACTGCGAGAAAAATGGGTATTAAAACAGTTGCTGTTTTTTCGAAAGCAGATAGAAATGCACCGCATGTTAAATTTGCAGATGAAGCAGTTTGTATTGGGGAAGCACCTTCCAATCAATCTTATTTACTAGGAAGCAAGATCATTCAAGTTGCTAAGGAGCATAACGTAGATGGAATTCATCCCGGATACGGATTTCTAAGTGAGAATGCAGATTTTGCAGAAGAAGCAGAAAAGAACGGGATCACCTTCATTGGTCCTGGTTCTAAAGCAATTCGAATAATGGGAAGTAAGCTTGCCGCGAAGGATGCGGTAAAAGCCTATGATATCCCGATGGTACCCGGAATAGATGAGGCTATTACAGATGTAGAGAAAGCAAAAGGAATTGCCAAAGAAATAGGATTTCCAATTCTTATAAAAGCTTCTGCCGGGGGTGGAGGTAAAGGAATGAGAGTTGTAGAAAAGGAATCGGAATTAGGAGATCAAATGAAACGTGCAATCAGTGAAGCAGAATCTGCTTTTGGTGATGGTTCGGTCTTCATTGAAAAATATGTAGGTTCTCCAAGACATATAGAAATTCAGGTATTAGCAGATACGCATGGAAATTTTGTCCATCTTTTTGAACGTGAATGTAGTATTCAAAGACGTCATCAAAAAGTGGTTGAAGAAGCACCTTCTGTAGTTTTAGATGAAAAACTTCGAAAAGAAATGGGAGCTGCTGCAATTAAAGTTGCTCAGGCCTGTGATTATGTTGGGGTTGGAACGGTAGAATTTTTAATGGACGAACAGAAAAAATTCTATTTCCTTGAAATGAATACACGTTTACAAGTAGAACATCCAGTAACAGAATTTATAACAGGAATAGATCTGGTTGAGCAACAAATTAAAGTTGCAAGAGGTGAGAAATTAGCCTTTGGTCAGGAAGATCTTAAGATAAAAGGACATGCTTTAGAATTACGTGTGTATGCTGAAGATCCTATGGAAGATTTTATGCCTAGTGTAGGGACATTAGAACGTTATAGAACTCCAAGTGGTGAAGGGATAAGAATGGACGATGGTTTTGAAGAGGGTATGGAAGTGCCTATTTATTACGATCCTATGCTGGCAAAATTAATTACTTATGGAAAGACCAGAGAAGAAGCAATTCAATTAATGATCACTGCAATAGATTCTTATGAAGTTTCTGGTGTAAAAACTACGCTTCCTTTCGGGAAATTTGTGTGTGAACATGAAGCCTTCCGCAGTGGGGATTTTGACACTCATTTTGTGAAGAATTATTATTCTGCAGAAAAACTAGCTTCCAAAATAGAAGAAGAAGCAGAATTAGCTGGTATTATAGCCATTAAGCAGTATTTAAAAGATCAGCAATTAACAAGATTACCGCACAACTAAGCTCAATTTAAGATGAGGTTAAGGATGACTGTAAATAGAATTTAAAGATTAATCATAATAGAATTATGAGCAAGAATATAGATATTTTAAATAAAAAAATTGCTGAAGCTCATTTGGGTGGAGGAGAAAAACGTATAGCCAAGCAGCACGAAAAAAAGAAACTGACCGCTCGTGAGCGTGTGAATTATTTTCTAGATGAAGGCTCTTTTGAGGAGATAGGGATCTTGGTAACTCACCGAACTACAGATTTTGGAATGGAGAAGCAGCAATTCTATGGAGATGGAGTTGTAACAGGATATGGAACGGTAAATGGAAGATTGGTTTATGTATTTGCTCAAGATTTTACGGTTTTTGGGGGTGCACTTTCTGAAACACATGCCGAAAAGATTTGCAAGGTTATGGATCATGCCATGAAAGTGGGAGCTCCTATAATTGGATTAAATGATTCTGGTGGAGCCAGAATCCAGGAAGGAGTACGTTCTTTAGGTGGATATGCAGATATTTTCTATCGAAATGTGCAAGCCTCCGGGGTTATTCCGCAGATATCTGCTATTATGGGACCTTGTGCTGGTGGCGCTGTATATTCTCCTGCTATGACAGATTTCACTGTAATGGTAGAAGGAAGTAGTTATATGTTTGTTACTGGCCCTAACGTGGTGAAAACAGTTACTAATGAAGAAGTAACTTCAGAAGAATTAGGAGGTGCAAGTACGCATTCTACCAAGTCTGGAGTAACTCATCTAACTTCTAATAATGATATCGCTTGTTTGGAAGATATAAAGCATTTATTGAGTTATTTACCGCAGAACAATAAGGAAGCCACTGCTAAGTTGCCGTATGAGTTAACAGATGAAATAAGAGAGGTTCTGGATGATATGATTCCAGATAGCGCCAATAAACCTTATGATATGCATGAGGTGATCAAAGGAATTATAGATGAAGATTCATTCTTTGAGATCCATAAAGATTATGCAGATAATATTATAGTTGGTTTTGCCAGATTAGGTGGTAGAAGTATTGGAATTGTTGCAAACCAACCAATGAGTTTGGCCGGAGTTCTGGATGTAGATTCTTCTAAAAAAGCAGCCAGATTTACAAGATTCTGTGATTGCTTTAATATCCCACTTTTGGTCTTGGTAGATGTTCCAGGATTCTTGCCAGGTACAGACCAGGAATGGAATGGGATCATTTTGCATGGAGCAAAGCTTTTATACGCATTAAGTGAAGCAACGGTGCCTAGAGTTACAGTAATTACGAGAAAAGCCTATGGAGGCGCTTACGATGTGATGAATTCTAAACATATTGGAGCCGATCTAAACTTCGCTTGGCCTACTGCAGAAATTGCTGTTATGGGAGCAAAGGGAGCTAGTGAGATTATCTTCAGAAAAGAGATACAGGAATCTGAAGATCCGGAGTTGATCCTTTCTGAAAAAGAAGCAGAATATGCAGAGAAATTTGCTAATCCATTTGAAGCAGCTAAACGCGGATTTATAGATGAGGTGATCATGCCTAGAGATACCAGAAAGAAATTGCTGAAAGCTTTTAGTATGCTAGAAAATAAGACTGTTCTTAGAATAGATCG
>JAGXIK010000088.1 GCA_024635715.1 Gillisia sp. | reverse complement strand
ACTGGAGGCACATATCCGATTTGAAGAAAGGATTTTGTTTACTGAAATTCAACAAATGGCCACAAAAGAGGAATTGGAAAAAATTGAGAAAATACATTTTGATTCAGGTTCTAAAGAAGATTACCCAGACCCTTTCTGGGAGAAAAGTTAAACCTTAAAAAATATATTCCCATTTCGGACAATTTTGTCCTGTTTATGACTTGGATCATATTTTACATTCCGAAACTTGTTGAAATTTGAAATAAATTAATTCATTTTAAAATCTGAAATATGGAATCTTTAATAGAAAAACCAATCGGACAAATAGTAGCAGAAGACTACCGCACAGCACAAATTTTCAAAAATCACAAAATTGATTTTTGTTGTCAGGGTAACAGGAGCATTCAACAAGCAGCAGAGAAAAATAAAATAGAGGCTCAAGTGCTTATAAACGAAATTAATGCGATTCAGCAGGAAGTAAAAGAAGGTACTGTAGATTATAAAACCTGGCCTTTAGACCTACTTGCAGATTATATAGAGAAAAAGCACCATCGGTATGTAGTAGAAAAAACACCGGTTTTAAAAGCATATCTTGAAAAGTTGTGTCTTGTTCACGGGGAGCGGCATCCCGAATTGTTGGAGATCACAGAACATTTCAACAAATCTGCCGGAGAACTGGCGGCACACATGAAAAAGGAAGAAATTATTCTTTTCCCTGCTATCCGAAAAATGGAGCAGGCTAAACAAAACGGAAGTAAACTGGAAAAACCTCATTTTGGTACCGTGCAAAATCCCATTCAAATGATGATGGAGGAACACGAAACCGAGGGGGAACGCTTTAGGTTAATCGATGAGTTAAGCAATAACTACACCCCGCCCGAAGACGCCTGCAGCACCTACCGGGTTACCTATGCTTTGCTTCAGGAATTTGAAAACGATCTTCACCAACATATACATTTAGAAAACAACATCCTGTTCCCGAAATCCGCTGAACTGGAAAAAGAGCTAATCGATAAATTGTAGCTCTATTATCGAATACCAAAACCTAACAGTTTTTAAAATTCTGTTAGGTTTTTTTATGACAATCTAAGCAAACTATATAATCACACGTTCGGTTTCCTTATCAAATTAATTTTTCATATAAATTCCATATTTATGTCTAAAGAAAAAAAACTTTGGATTGCATTCGGTCTAGTAATGAGTAATTCATTTGCCGTATTACTTTATTACGGATACGAAATTTATCAACAGGCACCTCCAGTTCCCGAAGATGTTGTGACAACAGAGGGCCAGGTATTGTTTACCGGACAAGAGATCTAAAAGCTTACGCAAACTGGTTTTTTATACATGAAATTGAACCTCATTTTAAACTGGAAGAAGATCATATTTTTCCAATTCTAGATGCTAGGCATCCATTAATAATTCGTGCTT
This sequence comes from Gillisia sp., assembly GCA_024635715.1. GTDB lineage: Bacteria > Bacteroidota > Bacteroidia > Flavobacteriales > Flavobacteriaceae > Gillisia. Next base: position 4,972 of record JAGXIK010000088.1, on the reverse strand, counting down.
TAAAAGAACACCGGCTTATTAAACAGCTTTTCAATGATCATGATGATCTTAAAAACTCACTTAGCCTTTTAGAAGCACAACTGGAGGCACATATCCGATTTGAAGAACGGATTTTGTTTACTGAAATTCAACAAACGGCCACAAAAGAGGAATTGGAAAAAATTGAGAAAATACATTTTGATTCAGGTTCTAAAGAAGATTACCCAGACCCTTTCTGGGAAAAAAGTTAAGTCAAAAACCAATCATTCCTATTTAAGACAATATTATTCTTTTTATAAGAAAAAACGTATTTAACATGCTTTGTGATACTGAAATTTGACAAATATAAATCAATAATCTAGGGGCAAGTCGGCCCGAACAGTGCGAGCAGGACCAAGAGATATCTCCCGATAGCTTGGGAGGCAAATAATTTTAGCAGGACATGACCTTTATCATTCTTTTTTAGATGGTTTCCTGATAATTTTAATCTTATAATCCACTACGATGAAAAATATTCTATTACCTACAGATTTCTCTGAAAATTCCTTGAATGCAATAGACTATGCGCTTGAATTCTTTAAAGGAAATAGCTGTACTTTTTATATTCTGAATGTTCAAAAATCTTCAGATTTCCTATCGGCAGATTTGGTTACAGCAGCACCTGAAGCCTCTATTTATGAAGCAATAGCTGATGACAATAAGCAGCAATTAAAGGATTTAATAAAACCATATAAACTACAATTTATCCAAGAGGATTATAGCTTTAAACCGATTTTCGACTTTGACAATCTTGTTAATGCTATTAATGAAACTCTAGCCGCTCATAAAATAGATCTAATTATAATGGGTACCAATGGCACTACAAATGCGAGAGAAATATTATTTGGGAGCAATACCATACAGGTAATAAGAAAAATAAAGTGTCCGGTTATTGTTATTCCAGAAGGCTTTAAATTCTCGAACATAGAAAATGTTCTTTTTTCAACTTTTAGAAGTGAAGATTTTAACAGTGCCGGAATTAAAATTTTAATGGAAACAATAAATAAGTATCAACCTAAAGTAACCGTAATGGAACTAGATAACAATCCTATTACAGCAAACTATAAAAAAGATGATGCTCGAGTTAAAAGGGTTTTTAAAGATATTAATTATAATTTCTCTAGTGTTAATAGAATTCCAGCTGCAATGGCTATTAGTGCAGTTACACAACTTTTACATATAGATCTTCAAGCTATGTTCCTGGATGAAGAAGAAACTTTCTTGGAACGCTTTATTTTCGGTTCAGAAAGAACAAAAATTAGTTATGCCACCAGTGTGCCTCTTTTAATACTGCATAAATAGCACCTAAAGAAATATTCAAAATTCTTAATTAAAGAAAAATTATTTTAAGATGACTTGGTTATCCTTTAAACTTTTAAATAGAATTTTTATATAATTATTAATATTCTTATTTATTCGTTCTGTATCCACCAGATCTATTGAAGCTTTATATAGTATTCTTCTATCGGTTGCAGGACATAAACAATAAAGCGAGGTTTCGGTATGGTAAAGCACATAAGTTTCAGATTCTGTACTCCCATAAATTTCTTGATTGTGATAATAGTAATCTGTAAATGAATCTAGGTTTCTAGAAAAATTTTTATAGGCCTGTCCAATTGTAACTTTTTCTTCTTGCCCTGTAACTTTGGCTAACAAAACCGCATCAAAATTAGCATCTGATAACTGTATTCTAATTTTATTTAGTTGTTCCTCTGTTTTTTGTTTTTCTGTAAAAGAACTTTCAAAAAAATCTATACTCCCTACTGCGATCACCTTTCGTTTTAAGAACTCCTCTGCCACCTTTTCTTCAAAAATTCGTCGAATATTCTTATTAGGTGTCATTCCAATTATCAGTACTTTCTTTATTTCTAAGCTATGTATATCGGGATTTGTGTATTGCTCTACCAAATTACTGGAAGAGCAACCTAGTAATAGAAAGCATAATAGAAATTTTATTTTTTTGAAAATCAATGTCGCTTTCATAAATACTAGGCTCTATTATTTTAGTAATCTTTTTTGCTTACCAACTTTCATGATCTCTTTAATAAGATCAAAAATCTTAGATTTTAACTTTCTAACCTCAAGGTTGAAAGCAACAGCTTCAGACATAATTTTGTTGTGTTCTACTTGGTACTCATCTTCTTCATCTGGAATATCTATATCGTCCAGTAAAGTTTGAAGATTATTTTTATGAGTTTCAGTTTCCTTTAGGAGAGACTTCAAAGTCTTTTCATAAGTGCTTATATCACTTACAATGCTTTTGCTCTCTTCTAGATGTTTACCGGAAATAAGTTCTAGAGTGAACTCTTTAATAAGGTCGCTTAAAAATTGAATTTCATCTTCAACAAATTCAAGCTCAGAGATACATCTCAGTGTTTCATCGTTTAGGCTACTAGGATTACGCCATTCTTTATATTTCATTTTATATCTATTATTTACCATTTTGATTATTTTAAAATGGGGGGACATAAATATTCGCACTGCGTTTTCCAGATAGGTTTATGCGATTTTAATGACCTTTTTTGGATGCTCTATAACCGAATTCTTTTTTGTGAGTTTTAGTTTTAGAATGCCATCTTTATAACTGGCCACTACCTCTTTATTTTGATCTACTGTAGGTGGGATTTGCAGTTTCCTGTCAAAGGAGCTATACTCAAACTCTTTTCGAGTAAAATCTTCATCTTCTGTTTTTTCTTCTTTATTCTTTTCTGCAGAAACATGAAGAATACCATTCTCTAAAGATACGTTCATCTCCTTTTTAGAAAATCCTGGAACGGCCATTTCAATTTCAATGCTTTTAGAATGATCTTTTACATTCATAGCTGGAAGGTTTCTGGAGGAAGAGAAAAAATCGTTATCAAAAAATTGATCACTATCCATCCAAGGAAAACCACTGTTTTTAAATTTCACTAAAGACATAATTAAAATATTTAAGGTTAATAATTGATTTTAATTAAAAGTACACCTCAAAAAAGAAAAATGAAATGACAATTATCAGTTAGTACCCTGAGCAATATTTAATTTTTGAATTCTCTTATTTCATTAAGCTTTGGAATAATTGCTTTCCAATTAAAAGTGTCTTTAATTTTTACTCTAAAAGCATCCAATGCTGTTGGTTCCCCATGAATCAAAAATATTTCATCTGGTGTGTTCTTAATTGCACTCATCCAATCCAATAATCCATGTTGGTCTGCATGAGCAGATAAACTTTCTATATGATGGATTTTAGCCTTTACGGGATAATACTTACCAAAGAATTTAATTTCTTGTGCTCCATCAAACAATTGTCTACCCCGAGTCCCTTCTGCTTGATACCCAACCAGCAAAACCGATGTGGTTGGTCTATCTATTAATTGCTGTAAATAAGACAGCACGCGCCCTCCTGTTACCATTCCACTACCTGCAATAACTATCTTAGGACGTGGATTGTCTATAGTTTCCCAAGTTTCTTTATAGGAGGTAATTATATTCATTCGCTTTTGCATAGCATTAAATTCATTTGGAGGAATTTTATGCCAGTCTGTAAATCTTTGAAAAACAGATAGTACATTATTACCCATTGGACTATCTATAAAAATGGGAATATTAGGGATGCGATTTTCGTTGTAGAGCTTCCATAAAATAAACATTAAAGTTTGCAGTCTTTCTACCGCAAACGAGGGGATAATAAGAGTTCCTCTATTTTTTATGGTTTCATTAATTAATTCAATAAGTTTTTCTGAAACACTTTCTTCAGGGTGTAATTTATTCCCGTAGGTGCTCTCAACAAAAAGATAATCGGCATATTTTGGTTTTTTGGGTGGATACAAAAGCAAATCATGCTCTCTTCCAATATCTCCTGAAAAAACAAACATCTTTCCGAAAATATCTAGCTCTATAAATGTGGCTCCTATAATATGCCCATTGTATTGGAACCTAAATTTTATATTTTCTGTTAATGTGATCCATCGGTCTTTTTCTTCAGATCTAAAAAATCCAAGTGTATTCTCAGCTTCTTTAACAGTATAGAAAGGTTTTGCTGGTTGATGTTTTGTGTATCCCTCTTCATTGGCTCTTTCTGCACTTTCTTCATGAATTTTACCACTATCCCTCAAAATGATTTCTGTTATAGCAAGAGTGGGTGCCGTTCCAATTATCTTGCCTCGGAAACCTTGCTTTACCAATCTTGGCAAATAACCTGTATGATCTAAATGACCATGTGTAAGTAATACAAAATCTATGGTAGAAGCATCCATTGGGAATGGTTCCCAATTCTTTTCTCGTAATTCTTTGAGTCCTTGAAACATTCCGCAATCAATTAAGATATTGGCTTCTTGAGATTCCAATAAAAATTTGGAACCAGTAACTGTGCGAGACGCTCCTAAGAAATGAACTTTTATAGATTTCATGATTTAATTCTTATGTGATTACAAAGCATATTTATTTCCTTAAAAATCCTCTCTTTTCGTTTTTCGGAGATGCCTAAATGGTCTAAATAAAATTTATCCTTTAAAAGCTGTCTCAACAAAACCACATCTCTGCTAATTAGGAATTGCTTTTCTCTATTCGTTAAAAGTGTAGAAACGGTTACAGGGTATAATCTAAGCCGGTCTATTCTATCTTTTAAACCATTTTCAAAAGGATAATCCCAACTTAATAGATGCAAGCCAATACATTTCCCATAAATTAAAGCGTCTTTAGTAAACTGGGTATTGGTTACTACCCAACCTTCATTAGGACAATCATCGGAGTTTTTATAATTCATAAGAATGTCTTGATACCTAGAGTTAATATAGAGCGGAACTTTCACATCGCACTTTTTACTGCGGTCACTATGAAATTTGCATTCTGCAACGACATATTCTTCATCCTTTTTTGCAATCACATCTACCTCATGAGTAACACATTTTCCCTGTAAAATTGAACCTATTTGTACGGAGTATCCAGAAAATTCAAGCAAAGCTCCAATGAATTT
>JAGXIK010000087.1 GCA_024635715.1 Gillisia sp. | reverse complement strand
GTCACAAGCACTCCTAGTCTGGCTTTAACTGCATTAGATCTTAATCTTACAGGCACCGTTTCTTGCAAAGACTTCATGATCTCTGTTATTGGAGTGGTATTAGCAATCACATCATTTAGTGTATAATTCTTTAAGTTTTCAATCTCACTTTGAGCGGTGATATAAGCCAACCACTCATTAGTAATCTCTTGGGCCTCGGGTAAAAGAACAACTTCGACTTTAGAGGCTTCTAATTTTTGAGTGAGAGCCAACTGAATTTCTTTTCTATCTGACTCATTAGAATTTTGCGTTTTTTTTTGGTTACATCCAACCATTAAAAATATAAATAGTATCCAAAAGGAGGTTTTCATAAGCTAATCTTGTATAGCAAAGTTAATGAAAAAGCATTGCCAAAAAAGGATGCTTTAAAGATGTGGGTATTAACTCCCTTTTTTAGATAGAATGTTATAGCATCATATCTGAAATGGATATATTTGCGCAGTAAAATTTACAGAATGATTTCAGAAAAAATATTGATTATTGGAGCTTCCGGTCAAATTGGAAGTGAGCTTGCATTAAGACTGCGTGAACTGCATGGAAATGAAAATGTGATTGCAAGTGATATAAAAGAAGGTAGTGAAGAGCTTATGACTAGTGGTCCGTTCGAAATAATGGATGCTACAGATGGAGACGGAATTGAAAATCTTATTGAAAAATATAGTATTACAGATGTTTATTTAATGGCTGCAATGTTAAGTGCCACTGCTGAGAAAATGCCAATGAAAGCATGGAATTTAAACATGGATTCTTTATTCATAATTTTAAATCTTGCTAAGGACAAAAAGATTAAAAAAGTGTTCTGGCCGTCTAGTATAGCTGTTTTTGGACCAAGCACCCCAAGACAAGATACTCCACAAATCACCATTATGGAACCAACCACGGTGTATGGAATTAGTAAGCAAACCGGGGAGCGATGGTGTGAGTATTTCTTCAATAAATTTGGAGTGGATGTTAGAAGTATTAGATACCCTGGAATAATTAGTTATAAGACTTTACCTGGTGGGGGAACTACAGATTATGCAATAGAAATATTTCATGAAGCATTAAGAACAGGAAAATATACCTCTTTTCTAGGTGAAGATACAGCCTTGCCAATGATGTTCATGGAAGATGCTATAAAAGCAACGGTAGATATAATGAACGAACCTGCTGAGAATGTTAAAGTAAGATCTTCTTATAATTTATCTGCAATGAGTTTTACTCCTAAAGAATTAGCAGCAGCGATTAAAAAGGAAATACCGGGATTTGAAATAGATTACAAGCCAGACTTTAGACAGGCAATTGCCGATTCTTGGCCAAGCAGTATAGATGATAATGCTGCGAGAGCAGATTGGAATTGGAAACATGAGTACGACCTTAAAAAGCTTACTCAAGCAATGTTAAAGGGATTAAAAGAGTCCTTCTCCTTAGAGAATAAGTAATAAAAAAAACCCGTCTAAATTAATTTAGACGGGTTTTTAAATCTTCGAATTAAATATAAAAATATATTAATCGTGGATCAAACGTACTTGAGCAGCCGTTAGTCCTTTTCTTCCTTCTTCTTCAACGTACTCAACTTTATCGCCTTCATTTAAAGACTCTCCATTAAGACCTGTAACGTGCACGAAGATGTCTCTTCCTGTATCGTCGTTAGTAATGAATCCGTAACCTTTAGACTCATTGAAAAATTTAACTGTACCTTCCATTGTAATAAAATAAAAATTAATAAAGAACAAACTTACATAATATAATTTATCATTTTTACTCAAATAAGAATATTTTTTACCATTTTTAATTATATCCCTTTACTCCCTGCGATTATCACGCATTTTATCCATGTTTTCTTTTGTAAGGGTATAATCGCTTAATTTTTTTCCTTTCCAACGAACGTATAAGAAGATGGGCATCAGGACAAAAGCACTTGCAAGAACGGCAATTCCTATAATTCTATCCCCCAAGATCACGTCGTCATTCATTCTATAATAAAAACCAATTCCAACGGCAATAAGAATAGAGATCGCCAGTGTTTTAATTACTAATTTCATTGTTTAAACTGTTACCTCAATTAATTTCTGTCTATAAGCGGTGAGCAATTTAGATTTGGATACAAACCCAATATATTTTTCATCATCAACAACTGGAAGATTCCAGGCATCACTGTCCTGAAATTTTTTCATGATATCCTTGACACTGTCCTTATTCATATCGATTATTTCGGGAGCCCGTTGCATAAGTTCCTGAACTTTTATTTTATCATAGAGATCTTTTTCGAACATAACTGGGCGGATATCATCTAAAAGGATGATTCCCATAAAGTTATCGTTTTCATCCAAAACGGGAAACAAATTCCTGGAAGATTTTATTACGCCATTATGAATGACATCCCCTAAGTTCATATCCACTTTTAAGGGAATAAAATTGGTTTCAATTACCTGATCTATATTTAGAAGGGTGAGGACCTTATGATCCTTATCGTGGGTTAACAATTCATCACGGGCAGCCAATTCCATTGTATATACTGAATGCGGCTGAAATCTTGTAGTGATCAAAAACGAAATAACTGCAGTTATCATTAAAGGCACAATAAGCTCATAGCCCCCGGTAAGCTCGGCAATTAGAAAAATTGCTGTAAGAGGAGCATGTAACACCCCTGCCATAAGCCCGGCCATTCCTACCATAGTAAAATTGCTAACAGAAATTGGATTTTTAAGAATTCCTAAATTATTTACGATCAACGCAAAACCGTGTCCTAATGCACTACCCATAAATAGCACGGGTGCAAAAATCCCACCTATACCACCTGCCCCAAAAGTTAAAGAGGTTGCTATGATCTTAAAGATAACTAACCCGGCTAATAGTGCAATAACTACCCAGATATTATCTAAAAACTCATTAAAAAAATTTGTCCCCAAGGCTAGCTTGTAATTCTCGGTTAACAGATTATTTATAACGCTGTAACCTTCCCCGTATAATGGGGGAATAAAATAAATTAGAATCCCAAGACCAATTCCACCAACTAACAATCTTCTAAACGGGGATCCAATTTTTTTAAAAAGCTCATTAATTTTAAAATAGACAGAGGTAAAATACATCGAGCAAAGGGAGGCCAAAACCCCGAGGATTATATAAAATGGCACTTCCGAAATAAGGAATGGATCTTTAAGATTAAAGGATAAAAGAATATTTGAACCTAAAAAAAAATAAGAAGTTAAAATTGCCGAAACCGAAGCGATTAGCAAAGGAAGAAGTGAGACAAGCGTTAGGTCCAGGCTAAACACTTCAATGGCAAAAATTATTCCTGCAATTGGGGCCTTGAAGATGGCAGACATTGCTCCTGCCGCCGCACAACTTACAAGCAGTGTACGAGAATTTTGATTCATTTGGAACAAACGCGCAATATTTGAACCTATTGATGCTCCAGTTGCTACAGTTGGTCCCTCCAGTCCTACTGAACCTCCAAAACCTACCGTTAAAGGTGCTGTAATAAGCGATGCATACATTTGAAACGACCTCATGATCCCTTGGCGTTTTGAAATAGCATATAAGGTAGAAGGAATACCGTGGCCTATTTTTTTCTTAAATCCGTATTTAATTATAAAGTAGGCGAGTGCAAGACCAATGAGTGGGAAGATGAAATAAAAAGCCTGGTGATAACTAATTATAAACTTGCCTTCCAGTTTATTTTGAATAAAGTGAGTGAGGTTTTTAATAGTAACAGCACCTAAACCGGCTGCAAGTCCTATAAAAGCACTTAATATCAGAATAAACTGACGTTGTGAAAGATACTTGGTCTTCCAAAGTAAAAAGCGCTGAAATCCGGGGACTGCTATTGGACGCATTTTAGGAGCCGGAGTTTATAATGATTAAAAATCTCATCTGAAAATTCATAATTAAAGTTTCACCTCTAAGTGCAATTCGCCAAGTTGAGCATCATCCAGTTTGGACGGCGCGTCTATCATAATGTCTCTTCCAGAATTGTTCTTTGGAAATGCTATATAATCTCTTATAGTTTCGTGGCCTCCTAGGATGGCAACCAGTCTGTCAAATCCAAAAGCGATCCCTCCGTGTGGTGGTGCTCCAAATTGGAAGGCATCCATTAAAAATCCGAACTGCGCTTTTGCTTCTTCTGGAGTAAAGCCTAAATAATCGAACATTTTAGCTTGAGTTTCTTTATCGTGAATACGAATAGAACCTCCACCAATTTCATTTCCATTCATCACCAAATCATAAGCATTTGCTCTTACTTTTCCAGGATCTGTTTCTAGTAATTTGATGTCTTCTGGTTTTGGAGAGGTAAACGGATGGTGCATTGCGTGATATCTATTGGTTTCTTCATCCCATTCTAAAAGTGGGAAATCTACGACCCATAGCGGTGCAAATTCTTTAGAATTTCTCAATCCAAGTTCGGTAGCTAAATGCATTCTTAAAGCACTTAATTGTGTTCTAGTGGAATCTGCATCTCCAGACATTACTAACATAAGGTCTCCAGGATTTGCTCCGGTTTCTTGCGCCCAAGTTTTTAAGTCTTCTTCAGAATAGAATTTATCTACAGAAGATTTTAAAGTTCCATCTTCATTATATTTTGCCCAAACCATTCCGTTGGCGCCAACTTGTGGACGTTTAACCCACTCAATAAGTTTATCTATTTGTTTTCTTGTATAAGAAGCGGCTCCGGGAACAGCAATTCCAACAATAAGTTCTTGTTGATCAAAAACATTAAAACCTTTGTTCTTAGCAAGATCATTCAATTCTGCAAACTCCATCCCAAAACGAATGTCTGGTTTGTCGTTTCCATATTTCTTCATAGCCTCGGCATAGGTCATTCTTGGGAAATCACCTATTTCAACACCTTTAATTTCTTTAAGTAAATGGCGAGTTAATCCTTCGAAGATATTTAAGATATCTTCCTGCTCCACAAATGCCATTTCACAGTCAATCTGTGTGAATTCGGGTTGTCTATCTGCTCTTAGATCTTCATCTCTAAAACATTTTACGATCTGGAAATATTTGTCCATTCCACCAACCATAAGCAATTGCTTAAAGGTTTGCGGAGATTGAGGTAAAGCGTAGAATTGTCCTTCATTCATTCTACTTGGTACTACAAAATCACGAGCTCCTTCTGGAGTAGATTTAATAAGATAAGGAGTTTCAACTTCAATAAACCCTTCTTCAGAAAGATAATTTCTCACCTTCATTCCTACTTTATGACGAAACATTAGATTTTCCTTCACAGGATTTCTACGAATATCTAAATAGCGATATTTCATTCTAAGTTCTTCCCCACCGTCGGTTTCATTTTCAATAGTAAAAGGAGGTGTTAGAGAAGGATTCAATATTTTAAGTTCAGCAACCAAAATTTCAATATCTCCAGTTGCAAGTTGCGGATTCTTAGATTCACGCTCAATCACTTTTCCGGTAACTTGGATCACAAATTCACGACCTAATTGTGCCGCTTTTTCCATCATTTCTGAAGAAGTGCGCTCCTCATCAAAGATAAGTTGGGTCATCCCATAGCGATCTCTAAGATCTACCCAGATCATAAATCCTTTATTTCGGGTCTTTTGAACCCAACCAGATAGGGTAACCTCTTTGTTGATGTGAGCTTCTCTTAATTCTCCACAAGTATGACTTCTATACATAACGCACTATTGAATTTTGGTTTGCAAAAGTAAGAAGATATGGTGGTTTCTTTTGGAATTTAAGTGTAAAATTAGCAGTGTTTAAAATTTGTTGTTATTCTTTTAAACATTAAAAACCCGCATGTATTAGTTGCGGGTTTTTAAAATCACTTATTTTATTAATTATGTTGTTGTGGCAAGCTCTTCTTTTTCTCGCGCTTTTCTTTCAGCCCGTTGTTTTCTTTTATCTGAAAATCTAACTTTAGCTCTATTAACCAGATAGAACATTACAGGAACTACAATAAGGGTTAAGAAAGTGGCGAATATAAG
>JAGXIK010000086.1 GCA_024635715.1 Gillisia sp. | reverse complement strand
TTTAGCGCTCTATCGATATTCTCTCCGTCTTTAACTGGTATAATTAACATAGTATCACCTCCTTTCGTTAGAAATTAAAGCGCAAAGATAATTGATTTCATTAACCTCGCAACCTTTATTTAAATAATTTTATTTTATAAGCTATTCCCTCGCTGTTCCTATTGAGCAGCAGGCTTATACTCTTTTTTTTTGATTGATATATTAGCGATATTTCTTGCTAAAATTTTGAATCAAGATTAGTTAGCAGCTGGTTTATACTCTTTCTTATCAATTACCATTTTGGCGATAATTTCTCTCAAAATTTCTGAAGTTCCTCCTCCAATTGGCCCTAACCTACTATCTCTAAGCAATCGTGCCATAGGATATTCTTCCATATATCCATAGCCTCCTAACAATTGCAAGCAGTCATATATCACCTTATCTGCCATTTTTGTGGAAAGCAGCTTAGACATACTCGCTTCTTTAACCACATAAACACCATCATTCATTCTCTTAACTATAGAGTAATTAAACTCTTTACACATTTCAACCTCACTTGCCATTTCGGCAACATTATGCCTTAATGCTTGGAATTTATCGATGGTTTTTCCAAATGCCATACGCTCACCCATGTAGTCTATAGCATAATCTAAAGCAAACTCTGCTCTTGCATGTGCGTTCACACCCATAATCAATCTTTCGAAAGCAAAATGTTGCATAATATAATTGAAGCCTTTGTCTTCGTCTCCCATTAAATTGGAAGCTGGGATCTCCACATTATCAAAAGCAATTTCAGCTGTATCTGAAGCTCTCCAACCTAATTTATCTAATTTAGTAGCAGTTATTCCAGGTGTATCTCTATCCATAAGGAAAATACTCATTCCTTTCCCTCCTTTATCTGGACTTGTTTTAGCCGCAACCACTAAATAATCGGAATAAACGCCATTTGTAATAAAGGTTTTGGAACCATTAATTACATATTTATCACCTTTTTTAACTGCAGTAGTTCTCATAGCTGCAACATCAGATCCTCCGAAAGGCTCTGTAATACACAAACAACCTATTTTTTTTCCTGCAATACTTGGTTCTAAGTAATTCTTTTTGATTTCCTCGCTACCCTCAACATTTAAATGAGTCATTGCTAAATAAGCATGTGCCCACATTGCTGCTGCAAAACCTCCAGAATTGATCTTTTGAAGTTCTTCTAAAAAAATAACTGTATAAAAAAGATCTACATCCAATCCACCGTATTTTTCTGGATATGCTAATCCAAAATATCCCATCTCTCCAAACTTTTCCCATATAAAACGTTCTATGGTTCCAGTCTTCTCCCATTTTTCTATGTGCGGAACCACTTCCTTTTTCAAAAATTCTTGAAAGCTCTTTCTAAAAAGTTCATGTTCCTCTGTAAAATACATGCTATTCATAAAGTATAATTCTATAATATTAGGGTAGACATAAAACTAAAGATAAGGTAAAGTAAGTATTTATTCTTCGGAAGTATCTCTTAACAAACTGATAGGACAGCAGAATTTACACTAACTAAGTTCTTACCTAATTCCGAATTCCTATTCTAAGGCCAAATATAAGGCTATTCTGTCAATTTTTTCTGAAGGAAACCCCTTAATTTTTGCCAATTCTTCAAATGTTGCTATTCTTTCATGTAGTATTCTATAATTGACGATCTCTCTAGCCAATTCATAATCTAGGTATGGAACTGAGGCTATTTCTAAAACAGAAGCCTTATTAATATTAAATATAACTACCTCTGGTTTTGAAAGGACAGAGAAATTTTTTAAAAGCTCCTTTCTTGTTTCCAGATCTAAACCGTAAATATCTTTCAACTGAATATCTGAAACAAAACCTCCTGTTTTATATCTATATTTTATAATTCTAGTGGCTAAAACTTCACCAATTCCTTTAACCAAAATTAGCTCTTCTAAAGACGCCTTGTTGAGATCTCCTTTATTTTTATTAAAACTAGAATTAGCTGAATTATTTAAGTTCGGCCTATTTTGCTTATCCTTTTTAACCCAATCTGGAAATTTAAAATACGGAGATATTTTATTTAGAAGACTGTCTGAAACAAGAGTTACATTTTGAAATTCTTCTGAAGAATTCACCCACTTATTAGACTTTCTAAATTCAAACAATCTATCTATTTCTTCTACAGACATGCCTAAAGTATAGCCTTTATAGTCTGTAATTAAATTAGGATTGAAAGGATAGATCTTAACCTCAGCTTCAGCAAGAGCGACTTGCTTTAAAGAATCTATTTGTTTTTGATAATGAGCAATTCTTGATATATCTTCTTTCGAAATAGTATTCTCGGTATTAAAATCTACAAAAAAATAGATCAATTGAAAGGTAATTATAAGCAGTACCAGTAAAAAGATCCCTTTCCGTTGACTCTTACTAAAGATAAAAGACGAACTCAAATTACTCATATTTAATACTTTCCAATTAAATTAAGGTATTAAATTAAGTCATTTTTTTTTAGAATTATCAATTCACAAAATAATAGTAAATAAAAATCCCACATTACTACCAAAAGTAATGTGGGATTTATATACTAAAATATTTTATTTAATTACATGTTCTTTTGGTGATCTTCGGCTCCTTCTTCTATTGCTTCCTTTTTAATCTTAATAGCCTTAAGATACCTAGTAAGTTCCTTTTTAATTACAGGAGTTAAAAACAGAACTCCAATAATATTTGGCACCACCATCGCAAAGATCATTGCATCAGAAAAATCTATTACTGCTCCTAAACTAATAGAAGCACCAATTACCACAAACACTAAAAACAGTGCCTTATAAACTAGATCGGTAACTTTTCCTTTTCCGAATAGGTATACCCAACCTTGCATTCCGTAGTATGACCAAGAGATCATAGTAGAAAAAGCAAAAAGAATTACAGCTATCGTTAAAATTATAGAAAAATGAGGTATCACACTATCAAAAGCAATTGCAGTAAGCTCTACTCCTTCTGTAATTGGAACCCCGTAAGTCATGAATCCACCTTCCAGGTTTGTAATAATAATTACCAAGGCAGTCATAGTACATATAATTACAGTATCTACAAACGGCTCTAATAAGGCAACTATACCTTCACTCGCTGGATATTTAGTTCTAACAGCAGAGTGAGCAATTGCAGCAGATCCAACACCCGCTTCGTTAGAAAAGGCTCCACGACGAATACCTTGTATCATAACCCCAACTAAACCTCCTGCTATACCTAGTCCAGAAAATGCACCCTCATAGATTAATGCAAATGCATTATCTATTAAATGCCAGTTAGCACCTAAAATAATAAGCGAAGCCAGAACATATATCCCAGCCATAAACGGTACTACTTTCTCTGTAACACTTGCAATTCTTTTAATTCCACCAATAATTACTACAGCTACTAAACCTGCCATAACTAAACCAAAATAAAAACCTGCATTTCCTCCAGTCAATTCAAAAAGCTGAACAAATTGTGCAGCAGCTTGATTGGCTTGAAACATATTTCCTCCACCAAAAGATCCACCAATTACAAAAACAGCAAACACAATGGCTAGAACTTTTCCGATTTTCCCAAATCCTTTTTCTTTAAGTCCTTTACTTAAGTAATACATTGGACCTCCATACACAGTACCATCTTCACCTACATCTCTATACTTCACCCCCAGAGTACACTCTGCAAATTTTGAAGCCATTCCTAAGAAACCAGCTAAAATCATCCAGAAAGTTGCTCCTGGACCTCCAATAGAAAGCGCTACAGCAACACCTGCGATATTACCTAGTCCAACTGTTGCCGATAAAGCAGCAGTTAAGGCCTGAAAGTGAGAAACTTCTCCGTCTGCACCGTCATCCCTTATTGTTTCAATTATATTTTCACCTTCATTTGGTGTTGCATCGCCATATAAGGTATTAGCCCCATGTTTTTCGATATCTTCATACTGACCCCTAACTACTCTAAACGCAGTAACGAATCCAGTGATATTAATAAACTTAAAATAAATAGTAAGATACAATGCACCCCCAACTAATACTATAAGTACCCAAGGAATTTGAAAATATTCAGAAAAGGGAATTTCATAAAATATTAGGTCAACAAACCAGCTGGTATATGCACGAAAAGTCTCGTCTATAGCCTCTGAGGTTGTCTTTTCTTGAGCGAAGATTAATATTGGGGAAAAGATTGCTAATAAGGAAAATAAAATTTTCTTCATTGGAGTTGTGAGGTATTAATTTATATTTTGTGAATTATTGCAGCGGCAAGATGCTAAAAAATTAACCCTTTTCAAATTTTTACTAGTTAAAATGTTAAGGAATTATTAAACATGATAAATTTGTTTTAATTTATCTATTTGATTCGGTCTCCCAATCAAGATTAATTTAGAATTCTTTTTTAAGATCATAGAAGGTTCTGGATTTACAATATATTCTCCTTCTGCAGATTTATATCCAATAATAGAGCATCCCGTTTTTTTCCGAAGATCTAAATCCATTATAGCCAATTCCTTTCCATCAGTGCATATTTTCTCGAACGGCACTTGTTCTACATTTATACTATCATGCTCACCAGAAACCGAAAGATTATCTAAAAATTCAACCAAATCTGGAACGACAACTAAAGATGCCATATGGTCTCCCCCTATCTTATCTGGCATAATCACATTATCTGCTCCAGCCAATTTTAATTTTTGATAACTAGACTCTTCTGTAGCCCTACTAATAATTTTAAGCTTTGGGTTAATTTGTCTAGCAGAAAGCACAATAAAAAGATTATCTGCATCTCTAGGTAGTGCACAAATTAAAGTAGTGGCTTTTTTGATCCCAGCTTTTATAAGGACCTCATCTTCACTTGCATTTCCCTGAATAAATAATAAATGATCTTCAGAATTTCTATTTACAATTTCTTCGTTAAGTTCTATAATTACGAAAGGCTGTTTGTAAGCCATTAATTTTTGAACTGCTTGGTTTCCATTTCTTCCGTAGCCACAAACCACAACATGATTTTTCATTGATTTTACTTTTTTCTGAACTCGTTTCTCTCTTAAGTTCCCAATATTATTTTTGTTAATAATATGCTCTGTAATGATTGAAAATGCATATCCTAAGATAAAAACACTAGATAAGATAAGGACCGATGTAAACATTTTTTCTGCAGGACCTAGAGGTCTTACCTCACCATAACCTACAGTGGCCACGGTAATAACGGTCATGTAAATAGCATCTATCCATGTGTAGTCTGATAGAAATTTAAAGCCTAGCACCCCAGACAGAAAGACTGCGAATACTAGAATTATTGCGCCGTAAATTTTAGAATTTATTAAAAATCTCATAAATCGAATACCGAAGAGCGCTTAGTATAAACCAAATCCTTCAATTTAAGCCAAAAAGCAAATGTTAGATAAAAAGCAAACCCCAGTCCTAAGGTTGCGAAAGAAAGGTAGATAAAAAATAGCCTAATCGTTTTTGCACGAATACCAAGTTTATCTGCTAATCGTGAAGAAACATAAAAGCCGTTTCTCTCAAAATAATGCCTTATGGAATATACAAGTTTTAACACCTTTCAAATATAACCATTATTCTATACCAATCCATGAATAAGTTTTACACCGAGGCCACATTGTAAACACGCATTTTTATCGCAGTATTCAGTTTTAAGATGAACTAAAGCTTGAGAATGATATGAGTTAGTCGCAGTTTTTGATCTTAAAGCATTAAAATTTTCTATAATTGAATTCTTCTCGGGCTTTATTTGTTCAACAATATTAAGCGTTTCTGAAGTCTCCATATCTCCAGTTTCCTTTAGGTAACAGTACTTAAAAGGAACCACAGTATTTATAATTAAAAGATCAATAAAGCTTTGAGTGAGTTTCTTTTGTCGGCTTTTATGATCCTTTTTAAAAGTATAATGGGTTTCCCAAAATTCTGAAGTGCTAGAATTAAAAAGACGATAAATTTCTTCTTTGCTGTTACTCTTAATGATCTGTGAAAATAAATGCGGAATATTACTATAAAGTTGTGATAATTGTGACAGCCTGATAGTTGGGAAATTATCTGGTCTCAACCTAAAATATTGCGGCAGGATCACTGAAGAATTATTCAGATTAAATTTTTGCTGTAAAAATTGATATTCAGATTTTAGAGAAGCGAAATAGGCTTGATCTATATTTTCATTTAATAAACCAGCTTGACCAAAAAATAAAGCTTCCATTTTAAAAGAGGAGTTTCCGAGTTTTTGAATCACTTTAAAATCTATACTATTGGCAATACTTTCAAAAGCATCAGTATTTACTTTTAGTCCGAAATTCCTAAAAAGCAATTTAAAAAGAACTTCTTCCCAATTGTTCTCTGTAGATTTCAGCATTTCCATAATCTTGATAGACTTTTTCTCTAACCTTTCAAAATAAACCCGCTCCAACCAATTATTCATTGTGAAATCATCGAAAAGATGAAAATCTTTTTCGCAATTGATCCATTTTTTTGAACCGTTCAAAAGTAAAGTTCTATACTTGTCTAGAGAGTCGGGATGCACTAGCTCCTTTAATTCCAAAGTAGGAATTGCAGAATTGTCTTTTCTAAAAACCTCACTATCATCTTCCCAAACTACATGTAGTATCACATTGTCATAATTAGGATCTGTTTCATGCCTATGTAGATACCAGTCTGAAGATTTTAAATGAATCTCTACATTTCCTGCCCATAGCTGATGATCAATTTCAATTTTAGCATTGAAAAAATCGGGGCCAGAAAGATGATTGTGAGTCCCTACATCCAGAATCGTAATATTAGAATTCGAGGTAGTAATCGCTTTACTAAAATCGAACTTTTTGAATTTCCAGAGATAATGTAGAAAGTCTTCTTGCATCAAATAAATGTAAAGCTTTTACAATTAACTAATTGATGCTTAATATGTTAAAAATATTTAAGAAATCATTATTGCAACTTTTCAAAAACCTCATTAAAAAACAGATCTACCCAAAGTGTATACATATTGCCACTTGGATGCAAACCATCAGCGGCTACCAGAGACCTATCGGATTTTGCCATTTTAGATATTGGAGTAATATTATAATAAGATAGATCAAATTGATCGGCCACTTTTTTTAGAACAGCATTGAATTCTGCAATTTCTTTCCCTATTTCTTCAGCGTTGGAAGCGCCAAATGGAGTAGCTCCATAATCTGGAATACTAACTACAAATACACCTTCTTTCCCTGTTTTAGAGGCTTCTATGGCTTCTGTAAAGATGGTGTTTAGATCTGCTTCATAATCTATGATAGATTTGTTCTGATATTGATTATTCACTCCAATTAAAACGGAAACAAGATCATATTTCTCATTGCCTAGATTGGCATCTATTGCGTTTAATAAATTATCTGTGGTCCAACCTGTTTTAGCAATAATACGTGGTGCATTAATCTCCGCTCCTTCAATCCTTAATTGTTTAACAAGTTGAACAGGCCAACGCAAATCCTCAGTTATACTTTCACCAATGGTGTATGAATCACCAAGTGCCAAATAACTCAAGTTATCCGGGCTATCTGGAACCTCACTTTCAACAGGCTTCAAAGCTTCTGATGAGCTACTGCAACTCATCATAAATAATAGCAAACCAAATACAACTAAAACTGATCTCATAAGATTTTAATTTATTGTGAAATGTAACTTGTTTAAGAATGCCTGCAATCCATTTTAATAAACATATAAGAGTTTGAAATAGTATATTTAGAAAAAATTAATTTATGAAGTATTTGTTCTTATTGCTTGTATTTATTTTTGCGGATAACAGTGTAGCTCAAGATAAAAATCAAGCTCAAATTTTCTGGAATAACTTAAAAGAACACTGTGGAAAGGCTTATGAAGGAAAGCTGGATGAATCTATAAAAAATGATAGCTTTTCTGGAAAAAAATTAGTGATGTATGTTTTGGCTTGCGATGAAAATACTATTAAAATCCCTTTCTATGTAGGAGCTGATAAATCCCGTACTTGGGTTTTAACTTTAGAAGGAGATCGAATAAAATTAAAGCACGATCATCGCCACGAAGATGGTAGTGAGGATGCCATTACACAATATGGCGGAAGCAGCACTAATACCGGGTCTGCAAATCTTCAGTTTTTTCCGGCAGATCAGGAAACCAGAGATCTTATAGGTTATGCTGCTACAAACGTATGGTGGATCACTCTTGATGAATCTGTTTTTTCTTATAACCTTAAAAGAATTGGAACAGATAATCCTGCTTTCAACGTTTACTTTGATCTCTCTAAACCTGTAGAAGCTCCGGAAGCTCCTTGGGGATGGGAATAAAATTATTTTGAATCCAGAAACTCGTGGCAAGCTCACGAGATATGTTCAGATAATTATCGGGACGGGAATTAAACCCTTAATGAGCGATTAAAAAAGCATTTCACCTCCATTGTGGCGTGTTTTTATTAGGTACAGAATCCTAATTCTTAGTTAAACTCAGGATTAAAATTACTTTCAATTTTTGCTGAAGAGCTGTTTTTATTTATCTTATATTTTATTAAATCAACTTTATGAGCCCAACCAATTCAGCCAATCCAAGTAATCATAATAAAAAGTCGGCGAAAGATAATGCAATGCATTCTGCAAAACCTCAAAATGAGACGTCTGGCACTAAAAAAGCGAGTACTCCCTTACGCGAACATCCCAATAAGTTTATTAGGTTCTTTGCCAGAGCAGGCTTTACCGTTTGGATCATCGTAATGGTTGTAGGATTGAGTATTGCTTTTGTGGTCTCTGTGTTTTTATTATGAAAATTCTGAATTACGTTATATTCTTTTTCCTTATCGTATTTATTGGTATTCAGCTATCCTACTATTTTGAGATAGCCCTTCCCAATTGGGTGAGATTTTACGTAAATGACTTTTTATGTATGCCCATAGTTCTTACTATATGTCTTCGCGCAGTTCATTTTATAAAACGAGATCCTACAATTAGACTCTCCCTCTTCACCACACTTTCATTGACCGTACTTTATGCCGTCTACTTTGAAATTTATCTTCCTCCGGTAGAACCGAGATATACTGCAGATATTCTGGATGTGATCATGTATCTAAGCGGAAGTTTGATTTTTTATTTTTTGCAATTCCGTAAATAAAAAAGACGCCCAACAGGCGTCTCATAAAATCTATATTGGTTGATAATTATTCTATATAACCCATTTTCTTCATCCAGTCATCATTGAACATTTTCCCCACATATCTACTTCCATGATCATGAAACAAGACCACAACCACATCATCTTTTGTGAAATGTTCTTTTAATTGAAGTAGCCCCTTTACAGCAGCTCCTGCACTATTTCCAAGAAACATTCCTTCTTCTTTTGCAAGTCTACGCGTATAAACTGCAGCATCTTTATCGGTTACTTTCGTAAAACCATCTATTAATGAAAAATCTACATTTTTAGGAAGAATATCTTCCCCAATTCCTTCAGTTACATAAGAATAAATTTCATTTTCATCAAAGATCCCAGTTTCATGATATTTCTTGAATACCGATCCATAAGTATCTATTCCCCAAATTTTTATATTTGGGTTTTGCTCTTTCAAATATTTGGCAACCCCAGAAATAGTTCCACCTGTCCCTACTCCTACTACGAAATGTGTAACCTTACCATCTGTTTGTTTCCAAATTTCCGGACCTGTACTTTCGTAATGCGCCTGTGTATTCGCCGGATTATCATATTGATTTACATACCAAGAATTAGGCGTTTCTTCAGCTAAACGTTTAGAAGTTGAATAATAAGATCTAGGGTCTTCTGGAGCAACATCTGTAGGGCAAACTACTACTTCACTTCCAACAGCTCTAAGAATATCCATCTTTTCCTTGCTCTGCTTATCACTAAGCACACAAATCATTTTGTATCCTTTTATGATTGCTACAAGAGCCAATCCCATTCCTGTATTCCCTGAAGTTCCTTCTATAATGGTGCCTCCTGGTTGTATTTTTCCACTAGCTTCAGCTTCTTCGATCATTTTAACTGCCATTCTATCCTTTGCAGAATTTCCCGGATTAAAAGTTTCGTATTTTGCTAATACTAATGCATCAATCTCTGCGGTAAGTTTATTCATTTTCACCAATGGCGTGTTCCCAATGGTTCCTAATATATTTTCAGCGTATTCCATATTTTATTTTTGAAAGCGCAAAGGTACTCTTCAGAATATCACTTTGCAAGGTTTTGAGTAAATCTGTAAATCCGTTCCTTAGAAGTTAGTCGAATTTCATTGCTTTTACTGGTGAGATCTTGGTGATTATTATAGAAGGGATCAATAACATGAGTAAACATAAGACAAGGGTTCCAATATTCACACCTAGAATATATTCCCAACCAATATATACTGGAACTTCAGTAACATAATAGGTTTCTGGATTTAAAGGGAAAAGTTTGAAATACTTCTGAATAAAAAGTAAACCTAACCCAATAAGGTTTCCCCAGAATAAGCCTAAGAGAATTAAATAGGAAGCATTGTATAAAAAGATCTTTCTGATACTCCAGTCGCTACCACCAAGTGCTTTTAAGATGCCGATCATCTGTGTGCGTTCTAAAATTAGAACTAGCAGCGCGGTTATCATATTGATTCCTGCAACTAAGATCATGATCCCAATGATCAATGCTATATTAAAATCGAATAAAGAGACCCACTCGAAAATAGAAGCGTATTTCTGCTTGATAGTCTGGGTATCCAAAAATGAATTGGTGTTATCATAAACCTCTGCACCTTTAAAGTCTAATTCATCAAAATCTTCAATAAACACCTCAAATCCTCCTACTTGATTTTTGTCCCAACCATTTATTCGCTGAATATGGCGGATATCTGAAAGCATATAAAGCTCATCAAATTCCTGAAAGCCTGAATTGTAGATCCCTTTAACCATAAAAGCTCTTAACAATGGTGGTCTGCTGGCATCTTCCCTAAGAAAATAGGTGATAATCTTGTCTCCAACTTTAAAACCTAATCTATTTGCGATGTATTGAGAGATAAGGACATCTTCATTTAGATTATCGGTATAATCTGGCAATTCCCCATCTACTAAAAAGTCGGTAAAGTTCTCCCATTTAAAATCTGCACCAACTCCTTTTACAATAACCCCTTCAAAATCGGTTTCTGTTCTAATTATTCCGGCCTTTGTAGCAACAGCTTGAACATGCGTTATTCCTTCTACCGATTTGAATTCTGGATAAAAATCCTGCTCAGTAGAAACAGGCATCAATGAGACTTGGGAACTGTTATTATCGTAACTCTGAATTGTGATATGCCCATTAAAAGCTGCTATCTTTTCACGTATTTTAACCTGAAGCCCAATCCCAGTCGCAAAAGAAACCAACATCATGATCACCCCAATGGCGATTGCTGCAATTGCAATTTTTATAATCGGTGCCGAAATACTACTTTTATACTTCTTTGCCCGGATAAGCCGTTTGGCTATAAAAAATTCTAAATTCAAGATAGATTCATGGTTTATAGATTCTTCAAAAATACATTTTTATTCGTTCTTATGCTTAGTGTTTCCTGCGGGAGAGGTACGGGACAAATCAGCTCAGAAACTACGGATGTATCCAAGGAAAAAGATTCTATTATTTCTTCCGATAAAATCTCACCAAAATTAGTCTTAGGCGCAAATAGAACTGAAGCTTACCTTCCATTGCTAAAGAACAAGAAAATAGGAATTGTAGGTAATCAAAGTAGTTTGATCTTGAGCAGTTCTGCGGAAAATAAAAATCCAACCTATACCCACATGGTGGATTCTTTGGTCTCTCTAAATATAGAGGTCGTGAAGATTTTTTCACCAGAACATGGTTTTCGTGGTACAGCAGATGCCGGAGAAACCATAAAAGATGGAAAAGATTTAAAAACAGGAATTCCCATTATTTCCCTTTACGGAGACAATAAAAAGCCAAAACCAGCGCAATTAAAGGATGTTGAAGTGCTAATATTTGATCTTCAAGATGTAGGCGCCAGATTCTACACCTATATTTCGTCCTTACATTATGTGATGGAAGCATGTGCCGAAAATAACATTCAGCTTATTATTCTTGATAGACCTAATCCTAATGGCCATTATATTGATGGTCCTGTTTTAAAGCCAGCACATAGCAGTTTTGTGGGAATGCATCCTATTCCAGTGGTGCATGGATTAACTATGGGAGAATATTCACAGATGATCAATGGAGAAAAATGGTTGAAAAATGGGATTCAGTGTGACCTGCAGATTATTGAAATGGAGAATTATACTCATGATCTAAAATACAAGCTTCCTGTAAAACCCTCACCAAATTTACCCAATTCGAAGGCCATTAATTTATATCCTAGTTTATGCTTTTTTGAAGGTACTAATGTGAATGCGGGAAGAGGGACCAGCAAACAATTTCAAGTTTATGGCTCTCCTTTTTTGAACAAGGAAACCTATAACTATTCTTATGCGCCAGAATCTTTAGAAGGTGCCAAAAGCCCAAAACATTTAGGAAATCTTTGTTATGGAGAAGATCTTAGCAATGCTACATTCCTTGAAGGAATAAATTTGAAATGGCTTATAGAGGCATATAAGAATACTGAAAATCAGAAAGATTTTTTTAATTCCTTTTTTACAAAACTAGCCGGTGGCACAGAACTTCAAAAACAAATTGAAGCAGGAATGACTTCCGAAGAAATTAAAGCTACTTGGCAAGAAGATCTTTCAGCATTTAAACAATTGAGAGAAAATTATTTACTTTATAACTAAGCTTTTAAAAAAGTCAAAAATCCCGATATATATTTCTTTCCGTCTATTAAGCTAACTTCCCCCTGTCGTCATCATGTCCCGAAGCTTCGGGAGTTTCAGGATCTCATTCTATACTAAATAAGGAGGTTAAAAAAAGTTATTATATCTGATAAGATTAATTATTGACATAAAATGTATAATTATAAAACCTGCCACGAATACACGAATGCTTTTTTAAATATTTACTCATTTAAAAATTGAAACTGCTAACTATTTCAATTTGATCCTTCTCTTCATCTCTTCCACAATATTATAAGCTGCTGGGCAAATTGCAGTATTATTTAAAGTGATGTTGGAAATCTTGTGGAAATCTTTTCTATCTGTATGTGGATATTCTCTGCAAGCTTTCGGGCGTACTTCATAAATGGAACAATAATTATCCTCACCCAAAAAGGTACATGGAACTTCCTTCAACACATGATCATTATCCTCATCTACCCTTAAGTAAGTCTCAATAAAGTGAGCCGGTTTCTGCCGGAAATGCTTTGCAATTCGTTCTATATCTTTATTGGTAAATAAAGGTCCTGTTGTTTTACAACAATTGGCGCAGGTAAGACAATCTGTGCGCTTGAATTCTTCTTCATGCAATTCTTGCATTTGTAAGTCTAAATGCTTGGGTGGCCTTTTACGCAGTTTAGCAAAGAACTTTTTATTTTCCTTATGCTTATCTTTGGCTTTTTTCGGGAGATCTTTCAGAATTTCTTCCATAAGCGCAAAGATATGAAGAAGCAAGTAAGCAGCAAGGCTACAATAGATGTGTTTGGTAAAGCTATTTCAGCATATTATTATAAGAAAGATGAAACTCCAATATTGGTGCATTCTCCAGATTTTGATGATGATGAGATCTTGGTTCCCTATCTGTTTAGAGATTTCAAAGAGATGCCACCATTAGAACAAGCCGCCTTAGAAAAGGCCTCAGGAAGAATTCTAGATGTTGGATGCGGCGCAGGAAGTCATACTTTATTTCTTCAGAATGAAAAAAAACTAGAGGCCACCGCTATAGATATTTCTGAAGGGGCTTTGGAAATTTGTAAAGCAAGAGGAATTAAAGATGCAAGGAACATTGATTATTTCGATCTAAAAAACGAAAAATTTAACACTATTCTTTTATTGATGAATGGTACAGGAATTATTGAAAAGTTGGAAAATCTAGATCGATTTTTTCAGCATTCAAAAACCCTTCTAGCCAAAGATGGACAAATTCTAATAGACTCCTCAGACCTAAGCTATTTATTCGATCCAGATGAGGATGGCGGAATTTGGATAGATCCAGATGCTCCTTACTATGGAGAATTAGAATTCAGTATTAGTTATAAAGGAGAACGATCCAGCGAATTTGCCTGGTTATATCTGGACTATAATAGTTTGGCACTTGCTGCTGAAGGGAATGATTTTAGCTGTGAATTGCTTAAGAAAGGAGAACATTTCGATTATTTGGCAATCTTAAAACCTTTATAGCTTAACGTTCGTAAGTATTAGTACATATATTTATCTATATTCATTGATAATTTTAATTTTTATTCACCCTACTTTTAAACCATCCTATGAAAATCCCAAAAATAATCCTGCCTTTTTTATTCCTTTTTTTAATAATTGGCTGTACTAAAGATTCGACCGATCCAGATGATGGAACTCCAAGAATAGATAAAAGTGCAAATTTAAAAGCCTTAGGAGCTTCAGCAAACGAACTTTTAAGCGATGCTAAATTTACTTCTTTAAATATCGAGGTGGTTTATGTAACTGGGTTTAAACCAACAGATGTAGCCCTAAATAATTTATCACAATTCTTATTAGAACACACTTTTAAACCAGATGGGGTTAAAATAACCACTCGCGCCGTAGCCAGTTCTAATAAAGCACCCTTTTCTATTGAAGAAATTGCACAGGTTGAAAGAGATGAGCGCAGTGTTTATAACGCAGGAGATGAGATAGCTGTTTTTCTTTATGTGGCTGATGGAAGCAATGAAAATGATGAAGATAATAAAGTGGTTTTGGGCTCTGCATTTAGAAATACTTCTGTAGTGCTTTATGGTAAGACCATACAAAAAATCGCAAATAATTCGCCTTCCGTAAGTAAGAGTGATGTAGAATCTGCAGTTCTTAATCATGAATTCGGACACTTATTTGGACTAGTAGACGTAGGATCCCCAATGCAGGTAGATCATGAGGATTCAGAAAGTCAGGCTCATTGTAATGTTAGAGGTTGTTTGATGGCTGCCAATATTGAGTTTGGAGGGAGTATTATTGATATGATAGATAGTAATATCCCAGAATTAGAGGATCTGTGTATTAATGATTTGGTTGCCAATGGTGGAAGATAATTAGAGGTTGCCCGAAAACTAGTTAGTGCATGTACCTTCCAAAACACATGATTAATACTTTATAATTTTCAAGTGACCTTTGGTTGTTAGGTCATTAATAAAAAATATTAAAGTGATGTCAGGCTGAGCCTGTCGAAGCCTTGATTCTTTACTCCCAATATGTGACTTCGAAAAGCTCAGTCTGACAATTAGTTTTGTATTTCTAAAGAAGTGGAACAATTTGAAGAATCTCACCAAGATCATGCGTTTCAAAAGAGATTTCTCATCCGTAGAAATGACAAAAAGAGGGTTATTATTTACCAATTGAAAAGTAGGTGATTAATACACTTTTTCTCCGTTCACATAGGTTTGTAACACTTTAATATTTGGAATTTCATTTTCATCCACCTCCATAATATTCTTATCAAGGATAATGAAATCGGCGAATTTACCTGTTTCTATACTTCCCTTTTCCTTCTCTTCAAAATTAGCGTACGCTGCCCAAATGGTCATTCCTTTTAAGGTTTCTTCTCTGGATAATGCCTGCTCCATTCTATAACCACCCTCTGGATAGTTCTTAAGATCTTTTCTAGCTGTAGAAGCATAAAAAGTATAGAAAGGGCTCACTTCTTCTACTGGAAAATCTGTCCCCAAGGCAACAATTCCTGCCTGATCTAGTAATTTTTTAAAAGCATATGCCCCTTTTATCCGGTCGGCGCCGAGTCTATCTTCTGCCCAATACATATCGCTAGTTGCATGTGTAGGCTGTACAGATGGAATTATATTTTTGCTGAAATATTTAAAGTCTGCTGAATCTATCACTTGGGCATGTTCTACTCGCCACCTGCGATCGTTCTTTCCCTTTAATAATTCATCATAGGTTTTAAGTACTAATCTATTAGCAGAATCCCCGATGGCATGTGTATTCATTTGAAATCTTGAATTAGCTACTCTTTGAGCTGTTTTCTTAAAATCTGCTACCGGAGATAACAGGGCGCCATAGTGACCATCAAGATCTGAATAGGGTTCCATTAAGGCTGCTCCTCTCGACCCTAAGGCACCATCTCCGTAGAACTTCACAGATCGCACGTTTAATCTTTCTGTTTTAATAGGCTCCTTCCCTAAGTAAAAATCGAGGTTCTCCTTCGTGTTACTGATCATTGCATAGATACGGGTCTTTAAACTTCCCGCTTTTTGTAAACTATCTATCAGCTGAATTGTTTTCTTATCTATTCCAGCATCAACCACAGTAGTTAATCCATAGCTAAAAGAGATTTTTTGAGCATCCATCAAAGCCTGAATTTGCTCCTTTTTTGAAGGCTCCTCTACAGAATCGTAAACAAGACTCATAGGATTATCTATTAGAATTCCTGTAAGTTGTCCATTCTTAATTTCAATAGCTCCACCTTCTGCTTTAGTATTTATAGTAATCCCTGCTTTATCTAAGGCAGCTTGATTTACCAATAAAGCATGTCCATCTATTCTGGTAATTGCTACTGGAGTATCAGGGAATAAACTATCCAGTTTCTCTTTGGATGGAAATTCTTTGACTTCCCAATCATTCTGATCCCAGCCCCTACCTGTTATAAAGTTTACATTTCGTTCTTTCTGAAAAGCAACTATCCTATCTAAAACCTCTTTAAAACTATTGGTACCCGTTAAATCTACCTTTTGTTGTTGCAAGCCCATTCTATAAAAATGTGCATGTGCATCTATAAAGCCTGGGAGAATAGTCTTTCCTTCTGCATCCAGTTTGTCTTTAAAATCATATTTTTCCTGGAGTGCTTCGGCAGTTCCTGTTTCTAAAAATTTTCCATCCTTAACTACAAAAGCTTCAGTAGTGGAAAAAGTGGTATCTACTGTATAAATTTGTGCATTAAACACCAATAGATCTGCTGATTGTTTTTCTTCAGAATTACAAGAGATCAGCAGAAGGAGTAGTATTCCTAAAAAAGATAATTTATTAAGCATATTTAATATTTTTCATAAAAATAACTAATGTGATCTAATTAGGATGGTTTTACTGAGAATGTTTCAGTAGAAAGAGCTTTTAAAGAATCTATAAAATTTAAAATCGGGAAATTCTATTGCAAAAAAAAGACCGAGATTAGAATCTCGATCTTTTTTAATATTAACTTGAATATCTAGCCTAATCCCATAGCATCTAAAAGCGCTTCCCTAATACTAGGATTTGCAGCTGCCGCTAGAGCTACAGAAATGATAAGACCAATAGCCGCATAAGCGAAGTCTTTAAAGATCATTTTCCCGGCTTTTTTACGGTGTTTTTTTCCTTTCTTAGTTCTGGCAAGGCTAATAGCAATTTCTCTACCTCCAATAATACCTAAGAATAACCAGGTAGTACTCATTGGTACCGTGCTTATAAAAAGTTTGTAGATAAGTAGAATAACATACGTTAAATCAACTAAGGTTGCTGCCCGAATATCTGAGATTCTTGATTTTTCACTAACTACCTTCTGAATTTTATCTCCACGTAAATAAAATAACAAACCAAGCCCTGCAAAAATGGTAGTGGCAAAAATTATAAATTGAGTGAGTGTTTGTTGTCGTGGTAGATAAACAGCGATATTCGCACCATCTTGCATTACCCAAACTGCCCATAAAGACCCACTTACTACCCATTGTAAAACATTCCATCCCTGATGAAATTTTCTGCTTTTAAAGAATTTTTTAATCAGGTTATAAGAGAAATACCACACTGCAAAAGACAAAATAAATGCCATTGCATAACCCGATAAACTCTTAATTACTACAGATGTTATTCCAGATGTATCTGCACTGAATACCGATAAAATAAGGAATGTAGTAGAAACCGGCATTCTTAATCTTGTTAAGATCAATAATACCAA
>JAGXIK010000085.1 GCA_024635715.1 Gillisia sp. | reverse complement strand
GTTCCAACCGGATCAGGCAAGTACATAGCGTGAAATAAGTCAGATCCGGCGGACTCAGGCAAAAAAGTGCTTCCAGGAGCGGAGCGTTTCCGCTTTTTCTGCGGAATAGCGCAACGAAGGGAATCGCTTTTTTGCCTGTGTCCAAGATCTTTTCGACGAAGCGCTTTCCCCGCAATACGGAACGAGTCTTTTGGGAAGTATTGGGATAAAGGGGAATGTGCTGAGGAGTGGGGTAGTTCTAAATATGATTTTATTGGGGAAGCCGTTGGAAACTAATTTTATGGAATTCTAAAAATGTTTGATATTTCAGTGTTGTATTTAATCCTTAAAATATCAGTCGTATAGAATAATAAGAAATTCAAATTTAATTGAAATAACGATCTCATAATAAGGTAGTCTTTGGTTCGAACCAAGTGGGACCACATAGTCTATTCGCAAGTAACTGATAAAAAGGTTCTTGCGGATTTTTTTATTGCTTTTGTACCGCCCTTTGTGTGGCCTGTTTTGCAGTTTCTATAGGATTTTACTAAACACATAGTCGGTGTATTTATCAAAACTAGGTAATCCGATAATATAGCGGTATATCTATTACTGTAAATTTATTCAACTTCGAAAAAACTGCGGTAAAAATTAGATGAAGATGGATGGAACGTCAAAGAAGCGAATAATTGTAAAGTAACTTACAGCCATAGAATGCGATAAGAAGCAATTAATAGAGCAACCTAATTTCCTAGAAATGTGAAATAGTAATTTATGGAGAGGTGGAAAAATGAGAGACAAGGACAGCTATGGAAGTAATCCTTATCCCAATAAAAGATAAATACAGATTCTTTTTAAAGGGAATAGGTAGTTTTACCAAAGAAATTTATAGTATTAGTATTACATGAAATGAAGATTCTAATCTATTCTTAATATACCTTTTTTAATAGCTGAATCAAACAATTTACTCTGCCCACTAGTTTTATCTCCAATTAATATTAATGAATATTTAGCTCTGGTTATTGCTACATACATTCGATTATGCCAGGCATAGTTTAAAAAGTGATGACTACCTAAGTACTCCTCGGATACTAATGGCGGAACTCTATTTTTATCTGCTCCAACAATAATAACACCATCAAATTCAAGCCCCCCTACATAATCAATTCCACCTATTACATAGCGATTGTTTTTATCAGCGGTTTTTATTATTTCTGCATCACCCCTATTCTTCAACAATTCAAAAGCTTTATTCTGCTTATTAGCGTAAGTCTGAAGAGAAGATAAAAGTCCAGCACTGGTGGCAACAATTAATAATTTCGATTTTTTGGTGTTCAATGTCTTACAAATGGTATCGGCTTGGATAAAAGCCTCTTTTATAATTTGATGATCATTTTCTTTAAAAATATACCTAGGTGGGGTTGACTTTTTCTCTTCTTCAGCAGTAAAAGAAAATTCTGCTTTATCCAGTGGGTTTTCGAAATTTGTGAATAACGTAGTTCCGGACGAAAGTACCTCAAAAGCCAAATTAACTATATCCGGAGAGCTTCTGAAAACAGTTTTATAAGTAACAGAATTTTTGCGCTTTCCATCATCAATAATCCCTAGTGAATCATATAAGACATTATCCGTAAGTCCCTTATCACCTACTGCCTGAGATTTATCAACCGCAAAGATAATATTGTTTTTGCCGCCACTTTTATTTAAATAATGGAAAACCGCCAATTCATTAAAATTAAACAAGTGAGTTTCATCCACAAAAGTTACATCATACCCCTCCAGTTCTTTTCTTCTTCTCCATATAGGGGTATTTAATTTTCCTAAAGTCGTAAGTATTATATCATCACTATCAAATTGCCCTGTACTGGATAATTTATCCTGATATTTTCTATAAATAAGGAACAATAGATTCAAGTCTCCGTCACATTTAATGGGAATTGAATACTTAAACCTTGGCAATTCTTTGTATTTATCCAAGTCTTCATTTGCCCTTCCTTTTATTGACACGGCAATTTCTTGTTGCAACATTTCAAGTAATTCTTCCTTAGAAACACTTTCCATAAATTCAGTGAAGGTTGATGAGCAAAATTCTTTGTAGGATTTAAAATCCTCCGACATAACCTTATCAAGAGCTTCTTCGATAATCATCAATTGATAGTCTTTAGAGTCTTGAGCATCCCGGTCCAAATATTCTGTAGGACCTATTCCTGCTCCCAATTGGTTAAGAGAGAGTTCTTGTAGTGTGGTAATCTCAATACTTATTTCTGAATGAGCTCGGTCAAAATAGTCAGATATACCGGGAAAATTGGCCTTAAAAATATTATTAATCTGATTTTTAGAGCTAACAGAATGAGTTACAAAGAGGATATTCAAACTTTCCCTCGATTTTATCTTCTTATGAATAAGATTTATAGCCCTAAGTATTAATGTAAGAGTTTTACCGGTCCCAGCGGCCCCCTCTAGTCTTTCCGGTCCACAAATTTCACTCTCCACAAATGCTTTTTGGTTAACAGTCAAATAGTTTTTCCAGGCATCAAATCCTATACTTGCATCAATGGAAAGATTTTGATTACTATCTAAATTAACTACACTAATAGCTTCAATTTTTCTATTATCTTCAATGGAAAGTGGTGCTCCATAATTTGAGTTAAGTGCTTTATGCGCTTTTTTAAAATTGGAATAACTACTTGGAGGAGTAAATTTAGCGCCATTTACACCATCAGCATAAACTAGAAGAAAATTTCCTCCTTTTTTTGCAGTCATTCTTTTTTCATCAGGTTTTCTATCAATGGCTATTTTATATCCTTCATGGGTTGAAGTAGAGAATGGGAATAAGATAGATAAATTTCCATCTACATTTTTTTCTGAGCTAGAATAGGGTTGATTTTCAAGATTTCTTATGCAGAACCTCAGAACTTTTTGAAGTATTATTAAGATTTCATTTCGTTGATATTTTTTTTCATTGAACCCTTTAAATGTGGTTAGATCAATTACCAAACCCTTTTCAAATTCATTTTTTTTAGAAACAATTGTACCGCCATCATCCTTTTGTTCCATTCTTAAATCCCAAAGCTTCAAATTTTCCTTCTTCCCAGTAATGAAATCAACAAATTCAGCACACTCAGCATATTCCATGCTCTGAAGCTTTCTATGACTGACAATCGATTTTATGGCATTATATCCAAATACTAAGTATTTCATATTTAAAATGGTTATGTAATTAACTTTAATTCCAGTTGAAACTCATGATCTGTGATACCAATTCTCCCAAAATTTGTAAAAAATTTCTGAATCATATGCTCAATAAAAGGTGATTTTACAGCTTTTATAGGATAAATAAAACCTTCAGGTTCATACTTCAGGTCGTTATAATTGAAGTCCTTTTTCTCAAATTCTTCACATATCAGACCTTGGGCAATTTTTTTTCCCAAATGCCAACTAAATTTTTGAACTTCTCGTAACAAAACTACTTTATATTTATCATTATCACTCCAATCTTCAATTAGATAGAACTCTCTCATGTTATTCTGAGTGAGGTCTTTTATTATGTTCGCGCCTATTTTAAAAAATGATTTTTCCTTTAGAACTTCATCCAAAAATTTTTGGGAAACAACTTCACCTTGTTCTTCAATATTCTTAAGCCAATTAATGTAAGACTTAAATTTCGGAACTTTCTTGCTATGAATTTTTGGCTCAAATTTTAATAGAATTTCGTCTTTGCTAAAAACTTCTAGTAGGTTTGTACTAATTCCTTCATCTTTAAAAATCTGATTGATGTTTTGATTTAAATTTCTAATCAATTGACGCTTCAATAAAAACCAAAAATCATTAAGTTTCCAATCTTCTAGGCTTACTATGGGTAAATAATGAAAAGTCATAACCTTTTCATTTTCAATATCACAACGTGGTGTAATTATAATTCCATATACTTCACTGTGAATATAGTTTTCGCAAACTGCATTATTAAAAATATATCCCTGTTGTAATTTACCTATGGACACTTCATTGAAGATACCTCTCTGACCCATAAATTATATTGATTCTGCTATTGTTAATAATTCGTTAAAGCTAATTAAACAACTGACATCTAACAACTATATTATTTTCTTTTTGATGCACAAAGGTATTTTGCTTTCTTATATTTTTTAGCCACAAAAGAATACTAACCAAGAAACTAAATTAGTTAAATAAAGGTTAAAAATTATTATACATATCTACTTATCAATTAGCACCTAAGTCCTGCTACAGGATTATTCGTAATATCTTTCCCTCCAAATCCTCAAAATATAATCCGCAATATCCCAACCTTCATCTTTTTCCTCTTCAGTTGATGTATCTTCAACCAATTCTGAAACATTATATTGGATGTTTGGGGGCAAATCTTTGATCTTATAATACCACCTGTCATAACAACCGGCATCCGGGAATAAAATTATTTTTCTATTCGCTTAGAGGTTGAATAATATCTCTTTTTAAATTTTGAGAACCCGTTGTGGGATTAAGTATATTCTAATTTTACGGTTTCTCGTAAGTATTATTAACAAAATTTTAATAGATTTACAGGAAAGGTTTTAAATCTGCTTTTATCCTAAAAATTTGTGCTTCATTATGAAAATCATCTGCACAAACAGCACATTTGGTTTTTACCGAACGAAAGCCAACGCATAAAAAGCTAAAAGAGCTGTTTTTTTCCAACGCTTTGACAGAACAAAAGGATGAATCTAGAAATATTAAACAATAGAACGGAAAATACTCATGAAAACGAGCAATTTAGAAGAGTAGTAAGCATTATTGAAAATACTTTCGAAAAACTAGGATATAAGGGATTGCTTATTGGTAACCCTTTCAATGATTCTTTCTATAAATTTAGAGGAGATGCCATTTTACTTTACGATAACGGTTTAGTTATTATTGACTTCAAAGACTATCAAGGTAACATTAAATTACCGCCAAATGTTGAGGAATTTCAAACGACAAAATGGTACAACGAAAGTGATAAAGACAGAAGTCGTTTAGAAATAAAGGCTGGTAAAAATTTTATCAATCCATTCAGACAATTAAAGTATTATAGAGAAGCGTTTTATGAAATTGTTGAAAAAAATCTTTACCTAAATGGGTTCCTAAATCCGTCAAAAGTTTGTATCGCCAATATATTTTCTGGACCAATTGACGTTATAAATGAAATCCCAAGAAATATTCCATACTATAAATTAATTCAAGAATCTAGCCTTGGAGATTTTCTTTATGACTTCGCAAGTGATAACAGTCTTTCTAATCAAATATCAGAAGAATTAAAAAATATTTTTCCTGCGAAAAATTGGATAAGAGATTTCGAGCCTAAACTAGAAACAAGCACCGAAGAAGAAATAATAGAGATCGAAGGAAATGTAGAAAACGAAATAAAAACATTTTTAAAAACAGAATCAGCAGGAATTTTGGTTTTAGAATCTATGAGTTTGAAAGATAGAGATTCTTGGATGACTTATTTATTAAGAGAAGCGACAAACTACAATATTCCACAAGTAGAAACTTGGTCACATTCTTCGAGAATAAGCAAAAAAATATTTGATAGGACAAACATTCAAACACAAGGGGTTTATAGTGTAATTTATGGAGGTTCACATAAGATTGAAGGTGTTAATGACGAGAAAATAGAAAATGAAGAATCAGAGGAGAATTTATTGGAAATTATTCCACTAAAATCCAATGAATCAATAGACGAGAAAGCTCTTATAATTGTGCACGAAGCTCATTTAATTAATAGAAGTCTAAACCAATCAGAACTATTGAGATTTGGTACTGGCAGATTATTAGAAGATATTATTGCTTTTTTAAATCCTGAAAGCAACCGAAAAATTATTTTTGTAGGCGACCCATATTCCTTGACTTATGGAAAAAATGAAGATTCAGCTTTAGACTTAAATACTTTATCGGAGCTTTATCCAAATAGCATTAAGCATTATAGAGAACCAATTGACTTTAGCTATAAAAACAGCAAAGAGGAGTTAACAATAGAATTAGCTAGCAGTATTGAAAATAAGCTTTTCAATAATCTAAGTTATAGATATGATAACCTTAGCCTTTATGAAGTAAATCGTTCTCAAATACAAGAAAAACTTCAACTTTGGTTTAGTAAACCATTATTATCTGAACCTCAAAAAGGTGTTTTGTTTTATTCAAAAAAAGATTGTCTAAAAACAAATCAATGGATTAAAAGAAGTTATCTAAAAAATGGCGACAAGCTAGCATATGGCGATTTATTAATTGCAAATAACAATGTCACAATTCCTGATGATACTGGAGTTCAAAATCCTAAGAGAATTGTAAACGGAATGTTTTTCACTGTACTTAAGGTAAAAGAAAGCGAATCTTTTTCGATTCCCATAAGACAGTCTAAGAACCCGATAATTCTCACATTTACAAAACTGTATGTAAAATGTTTAAACTTAAACTCAAATCCAGAGACAGATTTATGGATACTGGACAATTATTTTTATAGTGAAGACAATTTATCCAAGGAAGAAAAAATCGCCTTCAGAATTTTCATTAACAAAAAAATTGATGAAGAGAAATCAAAGAATAGATTTGAAGATAGTTTTGAACACAAACAATTGCTTCAAGATTCTAGATATCAGGAATTAACTAAAGAAGAGAAAAAGGCTATAGAAATCATTGTTAAAAACTATAGTAGGTCTAAGGCAGAAAAAGAGAAAGTCAGTACAACAGAGAAGGCTAGAAAAACGCTTAGTCACTACAACAAACTTTACACTAAAAAAATCTTTACTCATTTAAGAGAAACTGACCCTTTCATAAATGCAGTATTTGTAGATTATGGTTGGGCAATAACAGTACACAAAGCATTAGGTTCATCATATGAGGAAATAATAATCAAAGGGCATCGAAAAGAAAATGATGGAATAACAAACGACAGTTATTTCAGATGGCTTTATAGTGGTGTTTCATCCTCTATGAAAATCACGTACATCACCCACCCTCAAAAAGTTAACCCTTTTATGAATTGCAATTTTGAGGATAATTCAACTATAGGTTTAATAAGTGAAATAGTTGAAGAAAAACCCCTATTAGCTTATCCCAATTTTATCCCAGAGACTAGGTTTGCCGAAAAGACTAGTTCCATTGAAAATAACAATGTAGTAGGTGCAATTTGCAATTTATCAACTAATTTAGAAGAAAAAGGCTACTTATTAGAAAGCACAGAAAGGTTTACTGATTATTTGACAAAAGCATATTATTCAATTCCAGAATCTACAGACAAGCACTTAATTCTAAATATTGATAATAAAGGAAAAAATAAGAATTTGTCAGTTGGAAACATAAGAATTGACAAACTCGAAAATGAGGATATAGATTACATCAATAATTGTATTGAGGTGCTTTTTAAATCACAAAACAAAAGCGTAAAATCCAAATCAATAGCAGTAGATGTACCAACAGATTTTAGAAAGGATATCTATTCAGTTTGGGTTGATGATTTTGAAAAAAATAAATATGAACTTCAAATTGTACAAAGTCATAAGAACCAGGATATATTCTTAGCAAAAAAAATAGAGGATGAAATAAAGTTTAGAGTTTGGTACGGTACCAGTGAACAAAGTCACACAAAAGGTTTTTTTACAAAAATTGAAGTCTTAGAAAAAACAAGTGAGCACTTGACAAATGAAGTGAGAGAATTGTTATTAAATGACTTAAAAGCTATTTATTAATGGACTCAAAAACTGTATTTGAACTTAGAAATGAAGCTAAGGAACTAAGTGGAATTAATAAAGCCAATAAATTAAATGAGGCTCTTCAAATTGCTAACAACCTATATCAAACAGAACCTAATGATGAATGGATTCAAAAAGCATTTGCTTGGGTTTTAATTGACCTATGCAAGTACTACATTTCCATTAATAATTTGAATCAAGGAATAAATCAATTTAATCTATTAAACTCTATCCATTTTAATTATCCTGATGACATTATTGAAAGTCAAAAAACATATCTAAAACCAAAAATTGACATTAATTATCAGGAAATAAATAGAGCTGAAAATTTAAGTAAAAACAATAAGCACCAAGAAGCAATTAATATTTTCAAAAAGCTTATTTCTGAAAATCGACTGTCGGATTTACACCATGAAGCATACGGTTGGGTTATGTATAGATATGTTAAAAATGATGAAAACGAATTGACTTCAATTCAAGTCAGAACATTTTTAAGAGATTATATGAATTTAAAAAATGAAAGACCTTCATTATTACATTCTATGATTTTAAATTTTTCTCTTCATTATTCAAAAGAACATTCAGATTTTAATCTTTACAAATTTTTTGAACTATGGAACCCTGTAAACCTTAGACCTGATGATAAATCAAAACAGTGGTATAGCGAAAAAGAAATCCCTTCATTAATATCAAGAATATTTCGAGTCTTTATTGAAAATAACCACGATGTTGATTTCGATTATTTAATTAATAATTTAAAACTAGACTCAAGGAACGATAAGTTCTCTAATGAGCAACAAGTTTTGGATTTGTTGAGAGAGCCTTATTTTTGGCAAATTTATAACGCCAAAAAAGAAGGTAATTACTCAATTTTATGGAAATTTTTTAATGACTACAATCTACACTTTTCAAAACTTCACAAATCGAAATGGCACTCAGAAATTTTAAGCTTAGCCGAAAGATATATGCAAGAATCTGATGAATGGAGGTTCTTAGAGTTTTTTGAAGGATGGAATCCTACAAATTTTATGGATGAAGACTGGAAAGAAGTAATTAAAGATGAAAACACTTACAAACCACTCGCCATAAAGTGTTTAAAAAAATCTTTTGATATTATAAAAACACAAAATAATAAAAATAATAAAACGGGATGGTTAGTTGATATTTACCGCATTGCTACAACTAAATTTCCAAAAGACGAATGGCTGATACGAGAGAAAGCCATATTACTGATTGAAGCTAACGAGTTTAATCAAGCTGCAGAACTTTACAAATCATTAGTGCTTAGTTTAGGTGATAAGGCATATATCTGGAATGAATTTTCTTCTTGTTTCGACAGCAATAAAGATTTGAAAATTGGTATGTTATCGAAAGCTATTCAGCTTGAGAAAAATGAGGATTTTTTGGGAGACATTCATTTAGAATTGGCAAAAACACTAATTGCTAATGATTTATTAGAAAATGCGTATATCGAAATTTCTACCTACAAAAAACACAGAGAGCTTAAGGGGTGGAATTTCTCTGAAACTTATATTTCACTGCAAAGTAAGGTACCGGACAAATCAATTTCTATTGTAAACAATCTTGAATTATATGACCATTACATCCCATTGGCTGAAGATTATGCATATCAGAATATCGAATGGTGTGAGTTTGTATTAATTGACATTTGGAAAAATGATAAGCAAAAAGAAAAATTTAAATTCAGTAATGGTAATGAACTAGAATTTTCGGTTAGCAAAAACCGATTTAAAAACCTAAAGAAAGCTAAAATAGGTGATATATGGGATTTTAAGTTGCATACAGAAGAAAAAGTGTCTGAACCAAATGCAAAACGAAATGGCTTTATGTATCGTTTCTTACCGCCTAATTTAGATTACAAATATATTCCATTGTTATCTAAGCATTCCAATAAAAAAAATTGGAGCATACTTGAAGATGAATTTGCCGTAATAGATTATATCAACAAAGACAAAAACATAATCCACGCTATAACATCAAA
Organism: Gillisia sp.; assembly: GCA_024635715.1. Classification (GTDB taxonomy): domain Bacteria; phylum Bacteroidota; class Bacteroidia; order Flavobacteriales; family Flavobacteriaceae; genus Gillisia. Next base: position 6,860 of record JAGXIK010000085.1, on the reverse strand, counting down.
AAATGAAGAGTCTTTTTGGAAAGATGACCATAGTCGATACAACATCAATGACTTTATTAAAGGTAAACTTCTTGTTACCAAAAGAAAAGATGAAAAAAGGATTGAACTTAAAGATATAGAAATAATTGAATCAACAGAGGGAATTGAAAAATTTCCAAAGATTCTTGCTATTGTCGATAACGTCAATAAAGAAAAGAAGCTTTTTCATTTTGTAGCAAATAAAACAGTTCACGGAATTGTAAAATTTAACGAAACGAATTTAAGACCAACTGAGGGCTCTTTTTTAGAAATATGGTTTGCTAAAAAGGTTGACAATAAGCGAAAAATAGTAATCTATAAACCATTGAAAATTAAAGAAACTGAGGAAACTAATGAGAAACTTCAAAAAACCATAAACGGCTCTTTAGAATTGAAGTTTAAATCAGGTGGATACACAAGAGGTCTTTATGAATTGGACGAAGATGAAAGATTTTCAATTGAGCCAGACTTTGCTTTCATTTCGGACTTTTATGTTCCAAGCTACATCCTAAAGAAATACGGAATTGATTCTAATTGCCAGGTACAAGCCAAAGCTATATTTTCTGGAGATAAATGGAAAATTATAGAATTAGAACGAGATGAATAAGCCAACCCATAAAGCCCACCAACTTAAACTAACCCTATGAGCCAAGAAAAAAGATGTGCTGAATTACTACAAATCGGTGTTCAACATAAAAGAAATGGAGATTTAGAACAAGCTCTGGATTATTACGGACAAGCGTTTAATGAATATCCTCTGAATAAAGACATTTATAAAAATTGCGCGAAAATTTATATGTCAGTCGGACAACCTGGCCATGCGATGCGGAATTTATTAACATACTCACAACTAACAATGAATAATGGAAATGTGAATATGGAATCCTATGATTTTGCAGTCCCTTTTTACGAATGGTCTGGCAATCTGAATAACGAAATCACAGTTCAAAAAGATATTGCTTTAACAGCAGTAGCACAGAATTTCAATTTAGCCAAAATAGTTGCTGACTTGAATTTAACTTTTCAGGCTGGATTCTGCTTCATCTTAAAAAACCGAAATAGTTTGGCCAGTTTGCAAATACCAGCAAATCTTTTGAACAACTATATAAAGTCGCTTTTAGGACAAGCAACTGACGGACCCTCTTTAGCAGATACTAATGGAGACCCAATGGTAAGAGCTATCGGATTATCTTACTTGCTTGTAAATTTAATTACTAATCCGAATTTACCGATTGAAGAACTTATTGACGCCTACTTGAATGAAGAATTTGAAATCGATAATTTTTAAGTAACATTGCTAAATACAAAAGCTACATAAAAATAAGTCGGTTAACTTACTATTAAAATCTATTTTAGATCGGATAGTTAGGAAATTGTAACCGTAGGCAAACGTATCCAATACTAGAATAAACAAAAGGACTATTTTTAGCCAACGCCAGGAAAGGAACAAAAAAAATAAAACTGAATGAATTTAGATACACAAAGCTTACAGTCAATAATAAATTTTATCTGGACAGTTGCAGATGATGTACTCATAAATAAATTTCCTGAAAATAAATATCAAGACGTTATTTTACCAATGACCGTTTTGAGAAGATTGGATTTAGCTCTGGAAAACAGCAAAGATAAAGTCTTGAAAACTCATAACGAGTTTAAATCCAGAATGGATAATCTTGAAGGACTTCTTACCAGCAAAGAACACGGTTCCGGATTGGCCTTTTACAACACTTCTCCATACACAATGAAAATGTTACTGGATGATCCAAAGAATATTGACAGTAACTTTTTAGATTACATAAACGGTTTTTCAGAGAATGTCCAAGATATTATAACAAAATTTCGATTTAGAAATCAGTTAGATGTTTTTGAGGATACAGGAATTACTTTTTCACTAATCGAAAAATTTTGTAACCCTAAAGTTCAGCTAAGTCCTGAAAAAATATCACCAATGGCAATGGGATATATGTTTGAGGATTTGCTCCGGCGATTCAATGAAAAAACAAATGCTGCTGCTGGTAGACACTTTACGCCAAGAGAGATTATTGAATTAATGACCCATTTGGTGTATTTGCCTGTAAAAGACAAAATTCAAAACGGCACTTATTTAGTGTACGACCCTTGTGTGGGTTCTGGTGCAATGCTAACCCAATCTAAAAAGTACGCTACTGACCCTGACGGGGAAATCAAATCTAAAGCTACTTTTCATTTATATGGACAGGAAAATACGGGGGAAATGTATGCTACTTGTAAATCTGATATGCTGTTAAAAGGGGAAGATCCTGATAAAATAAAATTTGGCTCTACATTAAGTGAATACGGTTTTGAACCCAACTTGAAGTTCAACTTTATGTTGACAAACCCACCGTATGGAACAAGTTGGAAACAGGATATGGATAACTTGAATGTGGGTTCTGGTAAAAAAACCGAAATTAACGACAGACGATTTAATCTTCCCATAAAAAACTTTAAAGGAGAACTTGAAGAAACCTGCTTAACTTCTCGTAGCAATGACGGACAGCTTATGTTTATGCTACATATGTTGTCCAAAATGAAAGACCCAAAAGATGGCGGTAGCCGTATCGCCTCTGTTCAAAATGGTTCTGCCCTATTTACTGGAGATGCTGGAAGTGGTGAAAGTGGCATAAGGCAATATATTTTAGAAAACGATTTATTGGAATGTATCATACAATTGCCTAACGATATGTTTTACAACACGGGAATTACCACCTATATCTGGATTTTAAGCAATGTAAAGGATACAAAACGCCAGGGAAAAGTACAATTGATAAATGCTTCTTCAAAAAAGTTCTATAAGAAAAGAAGAAAACCTTTAGGAAGTAAAAGAAATGAATTGGATACAAATCATATTTTGGAGGTACAAAATATGTATATGAATTTTGATGAAGATGAATTTTCTAAAATATTTGATAACGAAGATTTTGGATTTCATCAAATCACAACACATCAACCAGAAAAAGACGAAAACGGTAAAATCATAAAAGACATCAAAGGCAAATCTAAATCAAATAAGAACTTAAAAGACTCTGAAAACATACCTTTAAAAGAAAATATTGACACCTATTTTAAACGTGAAGTTTTACCTTTCGCTGAATATTCTTGGTATGATAAAACCAAAATGAAAGTAGGCTATGAAATTGCCTTTAATAAATATTTTTATGAGTATGAAGCTTTAAGACCATTGAAAGAAATAGCAAATGATATTTTTTCTTTAGAAGCCGAGACGGACAATTTATTAAAAGAGATTGTAGAATAATGACCAAAAGAAAATACATAACATATAAAAACAGTGGAATTTCTTGGTTGGGCGATATACCTGAACATTGGGAAATAAGAAGAATTAAATATGTCTTCATGGAAGTGGATAGCAGAAGCGAAGCTGGAAAAGAAGATTTACTTTCAGTTTCTCAATATACGGGTGTAACCAAAAAGTCTGATAAAGTTGCAGAAGGGGAAAATATTTCTAATGCAAGAACACTAGAAGGCTATAAAATTGTTGAAAAAGGCGATTTGGTAATAAACATTATGTTGGCATGGAATGGAAGTTTAGGTATATCTAAATATAATGGAATAGTAAGCCCTGCTTATTGTGTATATAAAAATCTTGTAGGAAACGAAAAGTATTTTGGTTACTTGTTTAAAACCAAAAATGCTCAACAGGAGTTTAAAAAACAATCTACGGGGATCATTGACAGTAGATTAAGAATGTATACTGACAGTTTTTTTGATATTAAAACTTGTCTTCCATCAAAACAAGAACAAATTACCATAGCCAACTTCCTCGACTACAAAACCGAGAAAATAAACCGTTTTATCAAAAAGAAAAAGCAATTGATAAAACTACTCAAAGAGCAAAAAGCAGGCGTCATTATTCAAGCAGTTACAAAAGGGTTAGACCCAATTGTATCAATGAAAGTTTCTGGTATTGAATGGTTGGGGGAGATTCCTGAGCATTGGGAAGTGAAACCTTTAAAATATATTGCGAATTCTGTGTTAGGCAAAATGCTTTGCAATGAAGATAAAGGAGGCTACCAAAAGAAATTCTACTTAAAATCTAAAAACATACAATGGCTTAATGCAGATGTATCTGATGTAGAGGAAATGTGGTTTTCTGAAAAGGAAATGGCAACTTATAGATTAAAAAAAGGTGATTTAGTTCTTAGTGAAGGTGGTGAAGCTGGAAAAACTTGTCTTTGGGAAAATCAACTAAGTGAATGTTATATTCAAAACTCTGCACATAAGGTGACAATAAACAATAATGGATTTTCAAAATTCTTTCTTTATCTATTTTTTATTTATGGTAAAAAAGGAGGTTTTGATAGCATTGTTAATCGAGTTAGTATTGCACATTTAACTAAAGACAAATTGATTAATTTAAAATGTCTTGTTCCAAATTTAGAAGAACAAAAGCTTATTGTTAATTACATAGAAACGGAAACCAAAATAATCGACAAAACCATTTTCACCATACAAAAAGAAATCACTCTGGTAGAAGAATATAAAACTTCCTTAATAGTGGAGGCTGTAACCGGGAAAATAGATGTGCGGGATTTTAAACTACCACAAGAAAAAACACCTTTGGCAATGGTAGCAGAAGAAGCTGCCCATTATAATAAATAGTAACAAAAATGAGTACCTCTCAAAACATAGCGTCAAAATTACAAGAGCTTTTAGCACAAGGTTTCGAGAACGAAGTTATTGAGTTTAAAGAAGCTAAAAATGGGTACGATTTTAATAAAATTGGCAAGTATTTTTCTGCCCTGAGTAATGAGGCTAATTTAAACGGTAAGTCAGTGGCTTGGTTGGTCTTTGGTATTAAAGATAATGACAAGTCTTTTGTAGATACAAAGTTTAGAACAAATCTGGCAGATCTACATAGCTTAAAACCAGAAATTGCTAACCACACGACCAACCGTATTACTTTCAGGGAAATTCATGTGGTAAACAATGTTAAAGGTCGTGTTTTGCTATTTGAAATACCTGCAGCACCACAAGGTCTTCCAATTGCTTTTAAAGGACACTATTATGGCAGGGACGGAGAAGAATTACAACCTTTAAACCTTGAAGAATTAGAACGGATTCGCAGACAGGTTACTTCAGATGATTGGAGTATTGGCACTTTAGGAACTGCTACCCTCGCCGATTTATCAAAAGAAGCCATTGAAAAGGCGCGACAATCGTATAAAACTAAAAATCCGAAACTTGCAGCGGAAATAGATAGTTGGTCAGATAAAATATTCTTGAACAAAGCTAAAGTTACCATACAGGGAAAAATTACGAGAACTGCTATTCTACTTTTAGGAAAACCAGAATCTGAACATTTTTTGAACCCTGCTACCAGTAAAATCACTTGGATTTTAAAAGATAGGGATAACCTGGAGAAAGATTATGAGCATTTTAGCTGTCCGTTAATTTTAAGTACAGAAAAAGTCTATGCAAAAATCAGAAATCTAAAGTACAGATATATCCCAGATGGCACGCTTTTTCCGGAAGAAGTGGACCAATACGATCCGTATATCATAAGAGAAGCTTTAAACAATTGTATTGCCCATCAGGATTATACTTTAGGCGGAAGAATAACGGTGGTCGAAAACGAAGAAGGAAAACTGTTTTTTAGTAATGTTGGGGAGTTTATTCCAAAAAATGTTGAAGAAGTTGTCATTAGCGATGCCCCAGAACCAAAATATAGAAATCGGTTTTTGGCAGATGCAATGGTAAACCTTAACATGATTGATACCATTGGTAGTGGTATTAAGAAAATGTTCATGATACAAAAACGAAAATATTTTCCCTTGCCAGACTATGATACTTCTAACAACAAAGTAAAAGTAACCATTACAGGCAAAGTGGTCGATATTAATTATGCCAGAAAATTAGCTACTGTAAGCGATTTGAGTCTAACAGATATTATTTCTCTGGATAAGGTTTCTAAAGGAAAGTCGTTAAGCGCTGTTGAAATAAGAGAATTAAAAAAGAAAGGACTTATTGAAGGTAGAAAACCTAATTTTCATATTGGTGCATCCGTTGCACGGGTTACTGGGGAAAAAGGAGATTATATCAAACAAAGAGGCATTGATGATGAATATTGTCAAAAGATAATTTTAGATTATCTAAAGCAATTTGGACAAGGCAAAAGAACTGATTTTGAGAATATACTTATGGTCAAGCTTCCAGATGTATTAGACGAGGCTCAAAAACAGAATAAGGTTAAAAACTTCTTACAAAAGTTAAGAAAGCAGGGTAAGATAACACTCAACGAGAATAGAGTTTGGGTTTTAGACGAAAGTTAGACGGGATTTAGACGAGATTTAGACGGGATTTAGACGAGATTTAGAAGAATTAACAAGGAAACAGCAGGCTTATAAGCATTTTACAAATAAATAATTTAAGCGAATTTTAGACGAAATTAGACCTCTTAGAATGAATAAAATTACCAATACCAAAGAAAATGGTTTTGAAAAACATATTGTTGACTATTTAGTTGATAGCAATAACTATGTAGAAAGAGAAAACACTGATTACGACAACATAAATTGTGTAGATGAAGATTTGTTGTTTCAATTTTTAGAAGACACCCAATCCAAAGCTTTAGAAAAACTAAAACGCTACCATAAAGATCTTTACAAACAAAAAATAGTAAAACGCCTGAATGACCAAATCAAACAAAAAGGCGTGATAGAAGTATTGCGTAAAGGCATTGTAGATGGTTTTACAGATACCAAGCTACGCTTGCTTTATGACAAACCTGTTTCACATTACAACACCGAAGCAAATGCCCAGTACAAAGCCAATATTTTTTCGGCAATGCGCCAAGTGTATTTTTC
>JAGXIK010000084.1 GCA_024635715.1 Gillisia sp. | reverse complement strand
CAAATAGTTTGTCTTATGGTTAAGTTGAAATTCCAACAGAATTAAAACAAGCACTGAAGAATAACTCAGGGCTGCACAAAGCCTTCAATTTTACATTATTGAAGCTAAACGTGCACTTACCAAGCAAAAGAGAATTAATAAAATAATTCCAATGATTTTAGCAGGAATTGGCTTAAACGATAAATACAAAAATTGCTAAATAAAAAAGGAGCAAATAATATTTGCTCCTTTTTTTATATATTGTCTTTATTTAATCCTTAGAAATAGCAGCTTCCACCTTTTCTCCGTCTACTTTTATTTTCAGAATCCCATAGTTTTAAAGTAAGGCTAACTATAATTTGGTTTAATCTCGCATCATTTATTGTTGCTCTATTTACAGTGGGAATATCAAAATCTGAATTATTAGATTGAAAATCAACATCATAAGATTCAGCCGAGGACAAAGAATAATCATACCTTACATCCAAACCAAAACTACCAAATTCAACTTTCGCACCTATTTGAGCAGAAAACGGAGTGTTCTGTATTACAACTTCGGGAGGAGCTGTTATTGGCTCTAATCTTTCAATAGTTGCTGAGATTATATTTTTGTAAGCTACTCCACCATAAATATCTAATGGTCCATAAATATTATACCCAATTAACAGAGGAACGCTGAATTCTTCAACTTCAAATAAGGTAGGCCCCTGAGGAAAATCAAATCTCGATTCTAATTTAGAGTATACCACTTCTGGTCTTACAAAAAATTTACCAAAATTAACCTGCACCCAAGCACCACCGTGATAACCTATTTCTCCTTCGGCTTCAAAAGTATCACTTGTATAATCTGCAGGTACACCAGAATTTATACCTGTAATTTCTCCACCATATGTTTTATTGATCCCTCCTTTCAATCCTACCTTAAATTGTTGAGCATTCATTTGTGAAAAAGAAAAGCTAGTTAAGCTTATTAGGAGGGCGATAACTAATTTATTCATAGGAAAGAGGTTAGTCTAAAAGGTGTCTATTGTTGGTAAATATATTGCTTTAATAGCTATTACAAAGTTGTTTCTTTTGATAAACGCTTCAAAAATAAAAAAATTATATAAATCTTAAAGTTATGTAAAAATAAAAAGGTTGTTTCAAATATCGAAAACTATTTTCAATATTTAAAACAACCTTTTTAAAAGATCTATTGTTTTTCTAGTGAACTATAATTGCATCAGCAGTTCCATCAGGATCATTTGCAACTGTACCATCTGTTCTTGCAGCACCTAAAAGAAGTACTCCTGCAGCGTGAGGAGAAGCCATAGAGGTTCCACTTATTGTATTATATCCTCCACCTTTCCAAGTAGATTTAACAGCTACACCAGGAGCAGCAAAATCTACTGGAGGGTTTCCGAAGTTCGAAAAACTAGCCCATCTATCATTTACATCCATGGCAGAAATGGTTACTATATTAGGTCCATTAACTCTAGCTGGTGAGCTATTATTCGCATCACTACTCTCATTACCTGCAGCTAAGGCGAATTTTACAACTCCAGAGGCAGTCTTAATTGCATCATCTAAAGCTTGTGAAACTGGTCCTCCTAAACTTAAATTTGCAACATCTCCGCTCTTTCCGTTAGCGCCAACATAATCTACTCCTGCAATTACTCCAGAATAAGATCCACTTCCACGACTATCTAAAACTTTCACCGGAATTATGGTAGCTCCAGGAGCCACACCTACAACTCCAAAACCATTGTTTAAAGCAGCAATAGTTCCAGCTACATGTGTTCCATGACCATTCCCATCATCTGCAGATTTACCATCTTTTCCAGAAGTAAAAGCATTAAATGCTCGAGAAGCATCAACGTTTAGATCTGGGTGATCTAAGTCTACTCCAGAATCCACTACAAATGCAACATTAGTTCCTGTATATCCGGTAACTCCATTTACTCTTAAGATACCATAAGGCGTTTCTTGTGTACCTCCTCCAGTTCCTGGATCTGGTTCTCCACAAGGACCTCCGTTTGGCGTTCCACATGGTGGTGCAAAGGTTACTATTCTATCTTGCTCTATGTATTTAACACCTTTTTTATTTTTTAAAACTTCTAATTGAGCTTTATCTAATTTTAAAGTTGCCCCGCTAATCGCGTTACTATAAACATTTACAATTTCTGCAGAAACCGAAGCTTCAGATAAGAATTTTTTTGTTTCTGAAAACATAGCTTCCTGTGCTTTCGTATAGTTGTTTGGATATTTTGAACTAACATTTTCTACTGCTCCATTATGAAAAACAACAATATACTGTCCTTCAATGTTAAGAGCGTCGAAATCTGCATCGATCTCAGTAAAAGCTTCGGTGCTGGTTGATGTTTTTTGATCCTGAGTACAGGAATAAAAAAGCGTAGAAGCAGCTAATACAGCAACCCCTATTTTAAGTTTAGATTTTAACATTTTTTAATTATTTTTGGTTAAAAATTAGTTAATAATTGATTCAAATCTAGACTTTTAAATGGTTAAACAAAAAAAATCTCCAGTTGAAACTAGAGATTCATATTATTATTTGAGGAAATAAAAGCAAAAAGGTAGGATTAATAGTACGCGTCGGAAATATGTTAAACTTTGTTTTTTTCTAATTAGATATTCAATTTTTAGACTTCCACTTTTTAATTCCTCCATCTAAAATATAAATTTGTTGAAACCCAAAGTTTTCTAGAATTAAGGCAGCTTCATCAGATTTATCTTCAGAAGTATAATATATGGCAATAGGAGAATTCTTATCTAGCTTATTTAAATCCACTCTTAAGTCCTCATTATTTATAATATTTTCTGCATTTACCAAATGTGATTTTTTGAAATCTTCTTTGGATTGAATCTTACTTTCCTCCACAGGATTATACCGGATATGAGTATTTACTTCATCCCCGGTAACCACTTGAATTTCCTTCGCTTTAGGCTGTACACAAGCTTGCGAAAAAATAGCGATAAATAACAAGCTAAAAAAAACTTTGATCATAAGTAGAAGATTACTTTTCTATCTCACCATCCCAATCGGTAATACCACCCATTAAGTTGTAAGCATTATCGAAACCTTGTTGTTTCATTAAAGCACAAGCCTGCGCACTTCTAGCTCCCGATCTGCAATACACATAGTAATTCTTAGATTTATCCAATTTCTCGATCTCATCTAAAAACCCTTGTCCTTTATAAATATCTATATTGGTTGCAGTTGGGATGTAGCCTTCAATAAATTCTTCTTCCGTACGCACATCTAGAATTACGGCATTTTTATCTTCGGCAACTTCTTTGGACCACTGTTCTTGTGTTAGGTTTTTCATATTTGTGATTTTTATGCTTAACTAAAAGTAAATTGAAATGTAAATATAATGTAAAGGAAATTGTCTAGTAATTTCAGAATAGAAAAAATCAATATTTATTATCTATAAGTTAACGTTCAATTTAAATAATTATTGAACACCAATAATTTATGGATTTTTAGACATGTAAATTATTAACAAAATTTTCGGAAATAGAATCAAGAATTCAATTACATTTGTACGTACAAATATTGTATAAACAAATGAAGATAGAAGATCTCCTTAAAACAGAACAAACACTTCCACCATCCCGGAAGTTGCTTCTTAGCATTTTACATACTACCAATCTGATAAATGATAAGATTTCTGAGGCTTTAAAACCTTTTGATATTAGCATACCACAATTCAATGTTCTTAGAATATTGAGAGGACAGAAAGGGAAACCAGCTAATTTATCTACCATCCAAGAAAGAATGGTTAGCAAGATGAGCAATACCACCCGTATTGTAGATAAACTGATCACCAAGGATTATGTAGAAAGAGTGGTTTGCGCAAAGAATCGAAGAAAAGTGGAAATATCAATTACCTCCAAAGGATTAAACTTTTTAAAGGAAATAGACCCAATTATAGATCATACTGAAGCCATGTTGACGGAGAGTTTAACGGATTTGGAATTAGAAACTCTTACAAATAATTTACAAAAAATATTAAAATAAAAACTATGAGTACTTATATAGACGATTTAAACTGGCGATATGCCACCAAGAAATTTGATGCGAACAGAGAAGTTTCCTCAAAAGATATTGAAACTTTATTAGAAGCTATTCAGCTTACGGCATCTTCTTATGGATTGCAACCTTATGAAATAATCGTTGTAAAAGACTCTGCTACAAGAGAGAAATTAAAAGCTGCTTCTTGGAATCAAACCCAGATCACAGATTCTTCTGAAGTGATTGTTTTTGCTAATAAAACACATATTACATCTAGCTATTTAGATTCTTATTTGCTTGATATGGCTACAACTAGAAATCTAAAAGTAGAAGATTTAGATGGTCTTAAGGGAATGTTAGAGTCTACTATCATGAAACTGAACCCAGAAGACCAAAGTATTTGGGCTGCAAAACAAGCTTATATCGCTTTAGGAAACCTGCTTTCTGCCGCAGCGAATCTTAAAATAGACACTTGCCCAATGGAAGGCTTTGATGCCACTAAATATGATGAACTTTTAAACTTAAAAGAAAAAGGTCTTACTACTGCTGTAATTGTTACTGTTGGATACAGAAGTGAAGACGATCATACACAATTTGCAGCTAAGGTTAGAAAAAGCAAAGAAGACTTAATAAATAAATTATAAACCAAAAAAAAGAGAATTATTATGAAAAAGAATTTATTAAAAGGAGCCGCGGCTTCTGTAATCGTATTAACAACATTAGCATTTACATCTTTGAAAAAGCAAGTCAATATTAAAGAGAGCAACGTAACCTGGACAGGTGAAAAAGTTACAGGATCGCATACAGGAACTATTGACCTGAAAAGCGGATTTTTTAATATGGAAGATGAGAAATTGATTGGTGGTGAATTTGTAATGGATATGACAAGTATTACTACTACAGATCTTTCCGGGGAGAATAAGCAAAAACTCGAAGGTCATTTAAAATCTGAAGACTTCTTTGGTGTAGAAAAGCATCCAACTGCTAAATTGGTAATCACCAATATAGCTTCAAAAGGGAATGGTTCTTATGGAGTTGTTGGTAATTTAACCATCAAGAACATTACAAAACCTGTTACTTTCGATCTTGAGATGAATGATAATTCTGCCAACGCAAAATTATCAATAGATAGATCCAAGTATGATGTAAGATATGGTTCTGGTAGCTTTTTTGATAACTTAGGTGACAAAACTATCTACGATAATTTTGATCTTGAAGTAAATTTAAAGTTCTAAGAATTAAATAATTTCGATTGAAGCATCATTTTGAGTAAAACCTTTGTCAATTCAACTTTGATACTTATATTTGAACAATGAAAAATAATACAGTACATACTTGGTGGTGGAGTAGCTTACGTCAAAACGTCGTGAAGTAACACTGCTATAGTATATTCCTATACAAGGCTTGTCTCACGACAAGCCTTTTTTTGTTTAATTTTTTTTGAAAAAATAATATGTATACCTTAAAAACTACTTATAAAAAACTACTTGCAGATACCCTTACTCCGGTGAGTGTCTATCTTAAAATTCGGGACAAATACCCTAACAGCTTACTTTTGGAGAGTAGTGATTATCATGCAAACGATAATAGTTTTTCATATATATGTTGCAATCCCATTGCTTCCATAAAGATAAAAAACGGACAGATCCAAGAAATCTATCCAGATGGTTCTAAAAAAGTAACGGAGATAACTCCTGAAATTAAGGTTTCAGAGGCAATACAGAATTTCTCTTCATTATTTAAAACCGAAAATTCAAATTTCAAGTTTATAAACAACGGACTGTTTGGATATACTGGATATGATGGGGTTCAATTTTTCGAAGATATTAAGATCACCAAAAAGAAAGGAGATTTAGAAATACCTGAGGTTTATTACGCGGTTTACCAGAACATCATTGCCATTAACCATTTCAATAATTCAGCTTATATCTTTGATCATAATTTTAACTCTGAAAGCAAGCTCGAAGAAATTGAACAACTGATTAAAGTAAAGAATTTTGCAACCTATAATTTCAGAAGAGAAAATTCTCCAATTTCAAATTTAACCGATACAGAATTTAAGGAAAATGTGAAATTAGGAAAGAAGCACTGCCAAAGAGGAGATGTTTTTCAGTTAGTGCTTTCACGTAGATTTACTCAAAGTTTTAAAGGAGATGAATTTAATGTTTACCGTGCTTTAAGAAGCATTAATCCTTCTCCCTATTTATTCTACTTCGATTATGGGGACTTTAAGATCTTCGGAAGTTCTCCAGAAGCGCAATTAGTGGTTTCTAATGGCAAAGCAGAGATACATCCTATCGCCGGAACTTTTAAAAGAACTGGAAATGATGAGCAGGATGCCGCTTTAGCTAAAGAATTATCTGAAGATGATAAAGAAAATGCAGAGCATGTGATGTTAGTAGATCTCGCCAGAAATGACCTTAGCCGACATAGCACTAATGTAAAAGTGGATAAATATAGAGAGGTTCAATTTTTCTCTCATGTTATTCATTTAGTAAGTAAAGTAACT
>JAGXIK010000083.1 GCA_024635715.1 Gillisia sp. | reverse complement strand
TTATAATTATCAAGAATGTTTTCACTAAATCCTTCCTGTTCAGCAGTGAATAAAGCCTCTTCCAAGTCTTTTTCGGTACGGGTTTGGTAACTAAAATCACTTTTATTCAAATATGCTTTAAAAGCACTATAATCTTCATTTGTAAATTCAAAAGCTTGAGGACTCTCCAATTTATGAGTATAATAATATTGGGTAGCAAAATCAAAAATAGCATTGCTAGCCAACAAAGCATTGGTAATTGCACTAAATTCTGAAGTCTCTAAACTAACATCTGGTAAGATCCCTCCTCCATCAAAAACACTTCTTCCACTCTTGGTTTTAAACTCGTTATAATCTTCCACTTTTGTACGAATAGCTTTCCCATCTTTATCTCGTTCGCGATAATTTAAGGCTTGAATACAGCGTCCACTCGGTGTATAATACCTTGAAATAGTGAGCTTCAACTGAGTACCGTATGCTAATTCCTTAGGACGTTGCACAAGCCCTTTTCCAAAACTTCTGGCACCCACAATCACACCTCTATCAAGATCCTGTATAGAACCTGCAACAATTTCACTTGCCGATGCACTGCGCCCATTAATTAATACCACCAATGGAATTTTAGTGTTTATAGGTTCTTTTTGGGTGAAATATTCTCTGTTATATTTTTCTATTACAGATTTAGTAGTGGTTATTAATTGGCCTTTATCAAGAAAAATATTGCTAACGTTTATAGCTTCGCTCAATAAACCGCCAGGGTTGCCCCTAAGGTCTAGAATAATCTTGGTTGCTCCTTGCGCTTCAAGATCCTTTAAAGCCTTAATAGTTTCAGAAGAAGCATTTTCATTGAATCTAGACAACACAATATACCCAGTATTATCACTTAATAATTCATAAAATGGAACTGCTTTTAAAGTAACTACACCTCTTGTTAAAGTTGTAGAAAGTTTTTTCCCTTGTCTTAAATAAGTAAGAGTGATTTGTGAATTTGGAGCACCATTAAGCAAGTCTGAGGCATTATCTGTAAAATCGGCTACAGATAGTCCGCCAATCTCTATTATTTCGTCACCGGGCTTTAAACCCGCTTTATCTGCAGGGAAACCTTGATAGGTTTCAATGATCACAAAACTGTTTTTCTGAATTCTCACTGCTGCACCAATTCCCTGATATTCACCGGCGGTGTTCATTCTTGCAGCTTCAACATCTTGTTCGTTGTAATAATTGGTGTAAGGATCCAGATCTGCTAACATAGCTTTAATAGCAGTATCCATTAACTCTGCAGGGTTAGTCTCGTCTACATAATTCATATTTAGCTCTTTAAAAAGCGTCGTGAATATTTCCAATTGTTTAGCTATTTCAAAAAAATCGGATTTAAAACTGCTAGCACCTATAAAGAGGCTTATAGCAATAAATACAACCGAAATTCTTTTAATCATCCTGTTTTTCATGAGTGGATTCCTTTTCTTTTAATTTCTTCAAAAGCTGAATAATGCAATTTGAGATCTCTTCATATTCATAATTTTTACGAGCGGTAAATATGAACATCAACGCATATTTATGGTTTAAGTTGCTTTCTACAAGATACTTATTTTTCCTGAAAGCTTCGCGCATAAGCCTTTTCAAATAATTGCGGTCTACAGCTTTTTTAAAATTCCTTTTAGGAACCGAAACTCCAGTTTTACAAGTAGTAATTTCTGGGTTTTTAATAGGGTGATAGAGTAGTTTAATGGGAAACTGTTTAATGGAATTCCCTTCAGTAAAAAGGATATCTATTAAAATTTTGCTTTTCAGTTTTTCTGAAGCGGGAAAGGTTTCACTCATTATTACCAATTGATTAGGCTAAATTAAAAAAATCCGCTTTGGGAATTCCCAAAACGGATTTTCTTTTATTCTTAAATAATTTATTTAACGCTACTAACTACTTGTTTTCTGAAGCAGTCTTAGGAAACACATTATCTTCTCTGTTTATATCGGCCATTAATCCAGCTGGATCTATAACAATGCTGCTAATAGAAGCTTTTGGCTTAGAAATGGTCAATTTATAAGTAGGATAAGCCCAAGCCCAATCTTTTGCAAGCGTTCTATCCATACCTGATTCAGCTGGTTTAACCCAACGCATCATTCTAAGGGGAACATAGATCATTTCTGAAGTTCCATCGGTATAAGTAACCTTAATATCTAATGGCATTGGCATTAATCCTTTGCGTTCAAGATTCACTGTTGTTGTTTGTCCTTCTTCAGTAAGATCTGTGATCGCATAATCTATAGTGTTGGTTGTTTGCGTCCAGTCTATTAAATACCAATCCAACTCTGCTCCAGAAACTTTTTCAGCAATTCTAATAAAATCGTTTGGAGTTGGATGTTTAAATTTCCACTCGTCGTAATATCTATTTAATGTTTTCTGAAGGTTTTCCTGCCCAATTATATATCCTAACTGTGCTAAGAAAACAGAACCTTTGGTATAAGCCGCGGCCCCATAAGCCCCGTTAAGATTGTACCTGTCTGCATGCGTGCTTTGTGGTTGCTCCACGCCAGAAGTGGCCAATCTCACATATCCTCTATAAGAACCAGCAAACACATTTTCTTCTTTAGAATCGCTGATCTCATTTTCTGCTAAAGTTGAAATATAAGAAGTGAAACCTTCGTCCATCCACTCGTTCACACTTTCGTTAGTTGCCATTAAATGCTGAAACCAAGCGTGTGCCATTTCGTGTGCTGTAACCCCAACTAAACTTCCAAAACTGCGTTCTCCGGTAATTAAAGTAGCCATGGCATACTCCATACCACCATCTCCACCTTGGATCACAGAATATTGATCCCATGGGTATGGGCCAATATGTTCGTTAAAATAAAGCAATAACTCTTCGGTTTTTGGCTGAAGATTTTTCCAATTCTCTTTTATCTTGGGATCATTTTTATACAAGAAATGTAACACAGTTCCATCTGCAGCAGTTCTTTTATCATGAACAAATTCTGGGTCTGCAGCCCAAGCAAAATCGTGCACCATCGGTGCTACAAAATGCCAGATATGCTTATCCCCCTTTTTTTGTTTTACTTTAGTTCCTTCAGCTTCATAACCATGTCCAATTTCTTGTGGGTTTTGAAGGTATCCGGTTCCACCTATCGTAAATTTCTTATCGATAGAGATCTTTACATCAAAATCTCCCCAAACTCCATGAAATTCACGTCCAATATAAGGATCTGCATGCCATCCCTGGAAATCATATTCCGCCATTTTAGGATACCATTGCGTCATAGAAAGCGCAACTCCTTCGGCATTATTTCTACCAGATCTTCTAATTTGCTGAGGCACTTGCCCTTTAAAATCCATCTTAAAAGTTGCCTTTTCACCAGGTAAAAGAGGCTTACTAAGTTCAACTTCCAAGACAGTTCCAACTTCTTGAAAAGAAAGACTTGCTCCATCTTGGGTTAAAGAATTCACTTTTAAATAACCTTGCTCTGCTTCGGTTAATTTAGAAATTCTATCTCCTACTCTACTATCTGGATCTTTTATAGTTCTGGATCTAACATCCATCTCGCTTCCGGGTTGGAAGGCGTTAAAAAACAAGTGATAAAAAACACGATCTAAAGTGTCTGGAGAATTATTGGTATACTTTAATTCTTGATTTCCTGTGTACTGAAAGTTTTCCACATTCATATCCACTTCCATTTTGTATTCTACATGTTGTTGCCAATAGGAAGTGTTGTTTTGAGCCTGAGCCCAAATGCTTGTAAATAATGTAATTGCTATAAATATTTTTTTCATAATGTATTATTTGGATTCTTTTTCAGCTAAAATTAATGCGTTATATAAGTTTACCATTTTTCCAGAAACGGAAAGGTCTGTAAACTTCTTATTTAAGGTGTTCTCACTTACAACTACCGATGCTTTTGTAGAAATACCACTATTCATAATAATGTTCTTAACCTGAGCGGCTGTTAATTTTGGATAGTAAGATCTAATTATCGCAGCTACTCCGGCAACAGCAGGTGCAGCCATAGAAGTTCCTTGTAAATATTCGTAAGTGTTATTTGGAGTAGTAGACCAGATCTTAGTTCCCGGTGCAAAAACATCTACGTTCGATTTTCCGAAGTTTGAAAATCCTGCAACCAAACCAGAACCATATTCATAATTTAAAGCTCCCACTGTTAACACATTATCAACTATTTCAGTTGAATTTTGTGGAGTTTGATCGTTTGGATAAACCATTTTAGTGTCCAGATCTAATCCTTCGTTACCAGCTGCGTTTACGATTAGAACATCTTTAGAAGCTGCATATTTTAATGCATCTGTCACAAATTCAGGATTTGGAGAGAAGTATTTCCCAAAGCTGGTATTAATTACTTTAGCACCGTTATCTACTGCATAACGAATTCCTAAGGCGATGTCTTTATCATATTCATCCCCATCTGGCACTGCACGAATCGCCATTATTTTCACATTGTTGGCAACCCCATTTATCCCGATGTTGTTATCTCTTTTTGCAGCGATAATCCCAGCTACATGCGTTCCGTGCTTAATATCTTCTTTATCCTTTGTTGGACCGGTTACATTATTGTTTCCGTATTTGGTATCTGTGATATCGTAAGGATTATCGCCCACTATTGCTCTTCCATCAAGGTTTAAATTGAAGTGAGTATCTAATCTATTTCCAAAATACTCAATAGCTTCATCTAATTCTTTTAATGCAGTTGGGATATTCTCATTTATACTATTTTGAATCTGAGAAATCATTCCTTTGTACTGTTGCATTTCCTCTGTAGTAGCTTCAATTGAAGCTAGTTCTTTCTTGGTATAATTTTCTTTACCAAGTTTTGCTGAAATCGCTTTATGGGCAACAACTATTTGTTGTTTTATTTGCTCATACCGAGTTTTGGTTTGTACTGTTTCATTATACTCTTTTTCGTATTCTGCCTTAGCAGTTACATATAGATCATATTCGGCTCTATCTCCAATTCTTATTGTACTTGATGGTTTTCCGTCATATTTAGACCTTAATCTTTTATAGATACGTGTATATTCCATGTTTTCCTTAACCGCATCTCCTAGGAAATTCCAGCCATTAACATCATCTATGTATCCATTGTTATCGTCATCCTTACCATTGTTGGCTACTTCATCTCTGTTTACCCAAACAACACTTTTTAGATCTTCATGAGCTATATCCACACCGCTATCTAATACAGCAACAATAACAGATTTTCCGGTTTTATTTTTAATGATCTCGCTGTAAGCCTTATCTATACTCATTCCTGGGATAGTATCTGTAACCAGATCATACTGCCCCCAATTTTTTAATTGAATATCTGTGAGCGGCGTAACTTTTAAAGGAATTTCATCTATGTTTTCTACCGGTGTAGAAATAAGAACTGGATTTGTGGTACCACAGGCAGCAAATGTAAATGCTATACTTGCAATAAATAAGGGTTTATAAAAGGGTATTTTCATATAGGGGTTTAGTTAAATAATTCGTTAAAAGTAAAAGTTTTATCTAATCGCACACCTTTTTCGGTGTGTTTAAGGGTAATTATCTCATTGTGGGCATCATGTTCTAGAAAAAGATACAATTCTTCATCTGCCGCCTTATTCAAGAAAAGTTCTTTCTCATTAAGGGTTAGTAATGGTCTGGTATCATATCCCATTACAAACGGCAGTGGAATATGCCCTACCGTTGGCAATAGATCTGCCATAAAAACCAATGTTTTTCCTTGATATGAAATATGAGGGATCATTTGTTTATCTGTGTGTCCATCTGCAAAAAACACACCAAAACCGAGTTCCTCTGCAGTTGTAAGGGTCTTAGTAGCTTCTTTTTCTAAAAAATGAAGCTTCCCGCTTTGTTCCATTGGGATGATATTTTCTTTTAAAAAAGAAGCTTTTTCACGAGCATTGGGTTGGGTTGCCCATAACCAATGGTCTTTATTGCTCCAAAACCGGGCGTTCTTAAATGCCGGTTCGTATCCGGTCCTGTTTTCGTTCCACTGCACGCTTCCCCCGCAGTGGTCAAAATGAAGATGGGTCATAAATACATCGGTGATGTCGTCTCTATGAAACCCGTGTTGTTTAAGAGATTTATCAATAGAATGATCTCCCCATTGGTAGTAGTATCCAAAGAATTTTTCACTTTGCTTGTCGCCCATACCTGTGTCTATCAGAATCAGTTTATCGCCTTCTTCAATTAATAAACAGCGGGCAGCTATATCAATCATATTGTTATCGTCTGCAGGGTTGGTCTTGTTCCATAAAGATTTTGGCACCACTCCAAACATGGCTCCCCCATCTAGTTTAAAGTTACCCGCTTCAATAGGATATAATTTCATAATTTATGATTTAACATGCAAAGTACTAAAACCGCTATACTTACTTATTGGCTCTACTTCAGAATTTAAATTTTTTAACAAAATATTGAGGATTGGTTTAAGTTATAACCGAATATTTCAATTGTAATAAATTCTTCTGTACTTAATTAACAGAAACATCCTATTTTAGCGTTTTTAATTCTATTTTAATCTAAAATTAAATTGAGGCCCTACTAATTTAAATTTTGCGGGCTTAAAAACACCGGCTTTTGAATAAAAACAAAGCTTGGAAATACCATTTTTAATTAAAAATTTTTGAATGTTAGAACTCGCAGGTATAATTATATTAGGAATATTAGCCCAATGGATGGCTTGGAAATTAAAAATCCCAGCTATTCTCCCGCTTATTTTAATAGGACTTTTTGTGGGACCAATTTCTACTATGTTATCTGAAGATGGTACCAAGTGGATAGAACCTATCTGGAATGGTGAAGAAGGACTATTTCCAGGAGAAAGTTTATTCTATTTTGTTTCCTTAGCTATTGCCATTATTCTTTTTGAAGGTGGATTAACACTTAGAAAAAGTGAAATAGGTACTGTAGGGCCAGTGATCTTAAAGTTAATAAGTGTTGGTGTTGTAGTTACCTTTTTTGGCGCAGGATTGGCGGCACATTTTATTTACGATTTTTCATGGGAGATTTCTTTCCTATTTTCATCTTTAATTATAGTTACCGGACCTACAGTAATAACACCAATTTTAAGGAATATTCCTCTCAAAAAGCATGTTTCCTCCATTCTTAAATGGGAAGGAATTCTAATAGACCCTATTGGGGCATTGGTTGCGGTATTGGTATATGAATTTATTTTAGTAGAAGGTGGACAAGACTTCACTCAAACCGCACTTATTGAATTCGGAAAGATCGTTTTATTCGGATTTACCTTTGGGTTCACGTTCGCTCATGTATTAGCATTTGCAATAAAAAAGGATGTAATTCCACATTATTTATTGAATGTTTTTACACTCGCAACGGTATTGGGAGTATTTGTGCTTTCAGATATTTTTGCTCATGAAAGTGGACTATTGGCGGTTGTAATAATGGGAATGGTTATGGGAAACACCAAATTACCAAACCTAAAAGAACTCTTGTACTTCAAAGAGTCCTTAAGCGTACTCTTAATATCTATCCTTTTTATCCTCTTGGCAGCCAATATGGAAATGGAAGACCTACTGCTTATTTACAATTGGAAGGCTTTGATATTATTCGGAATAGTTGTGCTTTTAATTAGACCTTTAGGAGTTATTCTTAGCTCATTAGGATCTGGATTAAAAATCAACGAAATCGCATTTATTAGTTGGGTTGGTCCTCGAGGGATCGTTGCGGCGGGTATTGCTTCATTATTTGGTTTAAAACTAGCTAGTGAAGGGGTTCCGGGAGCCGAATATATTACTCCGCTGGTATTTATGATCGTACTGTGTTCAGTTTTACTGAATGCAACTACAGCTAGGCTATTTGCTAAACTTGTAGGAGTCTTTATTACAAATTCTGAAGGAATCCTGATTGTTGGAGCATCTTCGGTTTCAAGGATTATTGCGAAATATCTGAAGGATAACAATAGGCATGTCGTTCTTGTTGATAATAACGCTGATAACATTAGAAAAGCAAGATCCCTAGGAATTGAAGCTCTAGAAGGAAGTGTATATTCTGATGATCTTTTAAATAATATCGAATTAAGTGATATAGGCTATTTAATGGCAATTACAGGAAACAGTGACATCAATAAAACTGCGATCGATAAATTTCAGAAGCAATTTGGAGAACAAGGCTCTTTTAGACTGATTTCTGTAGATGAAATGAGCGATCCTGAAAGAAATCCCGAACAAGGCCTATTCTCTCATACAGACGACTTTATTAAGCTTACAGAAGTTTCTCGAAGGTATCCAACCATACATGAGATTGTTTTGAATAGCAGAGAGCATTACGAGGGAATTATAGAGATCTCTAAAACCGAATCTGAAATGGTTCCGTTATTTGTAAAGAATGATTCAGGAGACCTAAAGATAATCCCATCCCACAGTCAAGAAGTAGAAATTAAAGAAGGTTTCTCTTTAGTATACCTAGGAAAAGAGATTCCAAATCAGGAAGAAAAGAAAAAAGAGGATGTAGAACGATCTACAGAATAAGCGAGAATCCCATTTTTCAACAATTAAAAAGGTCCCATAACTTTATAGTTTGGGACCTTTTTGATATTTTATATTTAGGTTTTACTCCTTAATCGTTCAGTTTAAGAACCGCCATAAAGGCTTCTTGTGGGATCTCCACATTCCCTACCAATCTCATACGTTTTTTACCTTTTTTCTGCTTTTCCAGTAACTTTCTCTTTCTGGAAATATCACCACCATAACATTTCGCGGTAACATCCTTTCTCAAGGCTTTAACGGTTTCTCTGGAAATGATCTTAGCACCAATAGCCGCCTGTATAGGGATATCAAATTGTTGTCTTGGGATTAATTCCCTTAACTTTTCACACATTTTCTTACCAATGTCATAGGCGTTATCTGCATGTAATAATGCAGAAAGTGCATCAACAATACTTCCGTTAAGCAAGACATCTACTTTTACAAGTTTAGATGCTCTCATTCCTATTGGAGAATAATCGAAAGAAGCATATCCTTTAGAAACAGTTTTTAGTCTGTCATAAAAATCGAAAACTATCTCTGCTAAAGGCATATCAAAAGTTAATTCTACTCGCTCCGGAGTAAGATAGTTTTGATTGGTGATCTGCCCTCTTTTTTCAATACATAAAGACATTACAGATCCCACAAAATCAGATTTTGTAATGATACTCGCTTTTATATAAGGTTCTTCTACTCTATTTAAACTCGAAGGATCTGGAAGATCTGTTGGATTGTTTACCAGGATCTTTACTTCCGGATTTTTATGAGTAAATGCATGATAAGATACGTTAGGAACAGTCGTTATAACTGTCATATCAAATTCACGCTCTAATCTTTCTTGAATAATTTCTAGGTGAAGCATTCCTAAGAATCCACATCTAAACCCAAAACCTAGAGCTGCAGAGCTTTCTGGGATAAATACCAAGGAAGCATCATTTAATTGCAGTTTTTCCATAGAAGAACGCAAATCTTCATAATCTTCGGTATCTACGGGATAAATTCCCGCAAAAACCATCGGTTTTACGTCTTCAAACCCCGCAACAGCTTCAGTAGTTGGATTTTTCGCATCAGTAATAGTATCTCCTACTTTTATTTCCCGAGCTTCTTTAATTCCAGTAATTAAGTATCCTACATCCCCTGCACAAATTTCTTTCTTTGGTTCCTGTTTCAATCTTAAGGTACCAACTTCATCTGCAAAATAATCCTTCCCTGTAGCAACAAATTTTATGTGTTGTCCTTTTTTAATCGAACCATTGATAACTCTAAAGTAAGTTTCTACCCCTCTAAAAGGATTGTAAACAGAATCGAAGATCAAAGCTCTAAGTGGAGCATCTATTTTCCCTGTTGGCGCCGGAATACGTTCTATAATTGCTGAAAGGATCTCTTCAATTCCGATTCCAGTTTTAGCACTGGCAGGAATTACATCTTCTATATCACATCCTAATAATTCAACGATATCATCGGTTACTACTTCTATATTTGCACTCGGAAGATCCACTTTATTAAGAACCGGTATGATTTCCAGATCGTTCTCTAATGCCAAGTATAAGTTGGAAATAGTTTGTGCCTGGATACTCTGTGCCGCATCTACAATTAGCAATGCTCCCTCACATGCAGCTATAGATCGAGAAACCTCATAAGAGAAATCTACGTGTCCCGGTGTATCAATAAGATTTAATACATACTCTTCTCCTTTATAAGTATAGTTCATTTGGATCGCGTGACTCTTGATAGTTATTCCGCGTTCACGTTCCAGGTCCATACTGTCTAGTAATTGGGCCTGACTTTCACGATCGGTCACAGATCCAGTAAATTCAAGCAATCTATCTGCCAGAGTACTTTTTCCGTGATCTATATGGGCAATTATACAAAAGTTACGTATGTTCTTCATGAGTCAATTTCAGAGTAGGTATTGCCTGTAATTGGCAATCTTATTTAAGCCTACAAATATAGTTTTTTTAGAAACCATTATAGAATTTATCTTAAATAGATAATTAGCAGTCTTCTGGCTCAAGGTATTTTATAGAATTCTATGTTTCTATTTTTTTCTTCGGAAATTAAACAGATTGATTTTAAGCTTTCTGCTTGAAATGTATATCTTGGTTTAAATTTTAAAAGAAATCTTTTAAAACCGAATTTTTCTGAAGAAATATCCAAATAGCAGCAACAAATCTATACATGAAAGACCCTATTATTGCCAATCCCGTTGAATTAAATAAATCCTCCGGGACAAACAGATCTATATTTATTATAGGTGCTTTATTTTTTATATTCGGGTTTGTAACCTGGTTGAATTCGGTACTTATTCCCTATTTACAAATTGCATGCGAGTTAAATTATTCTGAAGCTTATTTAGTGACCTTCGCATTTTATATCGCTTATCTAGTAATGGCATTACCTTCTGCCTGGATCTTAAAAATCACGGGTTTCAAAAAAGGAATGTCTCTGGGTCTGCTGGTAATGGCCGTTGGATCTCTAATTTTTGTGCCTGCAGCTTATTCTCGTACTTATGAATTGTTCTTGCTAGGCTTGTTCGTTCAAGGAACAGGTTTGGCAATACTTCAAACTGCTGCTAATCCATATGTGACCATTCTTGGACCTATAGAAAGTGCGGCAAAACGAATTAGCATCATGGGAATTTGCAACAAGGTTGCCGGCGCAATTGCGCCAATCATTCTTGGAGCTATCGCATTAAAAGATGTGGATGCTTTGGTAGAGAACCTTAAAACTATGCCGACAGCACAAAAAATAGCAGAATTAGATCTGCTTTCAGAAAGAGTGATCTTTCCATATTTAGTGATGATGGCAGTGCTAATAGTTCTGGCAATTTTGATCTATTTTTCAACTTTACCTGAAGTAGATACAGATCAGGAAGATGAAGAATTAGCACATACCAACAGTAAAAAAACAAGCATATTCCAATTCCCACATTTATTATTGGGAGCATTGGCACTATTCTTATATGTAGGAGTAGAGGTGATTGCCGGTGATACCGTGATAAGTTATGGGGTGGCTCAAGGAATATCTTTTGCAAATGCAAAATTCTTTACTACCTATACCTTAATCGCTATGTTGGCTGGATATGTAATAGGAATTCTTTGTATTCCTAAATATCTATCTCAAGAAAAAGCATTGAAGATCTCTGCAATTATCGGATTAGTACTTGGGCTTGCTGCCATATTCACCGATGGATTTATTTCAGTTTTGTGCATCTCATTATTGGGTATTGCAAATGCTTTGGTTTGGCCAGCAATTTGGCCAATGTCAATTTCAGGATTAGGGAGATTTACTAAAGTTGGCTCTTCGTTTTTAATCATGGCAATCGCCGGTGGAGCTATTATGCCATTGGTTTATGGATATTTCGCAGATCTTTCTTCTCCGCAAGAGGCCTATTGGGTAGTGATCCCTTGTTATTTGTTCATATTATTCTTCGCGACCTCTGGATATAAAATAAGAAGAGATTAAATTTGTATAAATCAAGAACTTCGTGGTCAGTTCATGGGGTATGATTGTGAAAACACTTTTAAAAATTCGGGGCAAGCCTCGGGGAATTAAACCCTCAATGAGGGATTGAAATAAACACCATGAATCAAAAGACCACAGAGCAGAGTTCTAATTATGAGGATCTGGAAAAAATGAGTACTTCAGCATTGTTGAAAAACATGAATGCTGAAGACAAAAAAGTGCCCGAAGCCATAGAAAAAATTATTCCGAAGATCGAAGAAGTGGTTAATTTGATAGTTGATAAGATCTCCAAGCACAATGGCCGACTTTTCTACATTGGCGCAGGAACTAGCGGAAGGTTAGGAGTATTAGATGCTTCAGAATGTCCACCCACTTTTGGAGTTTCAGATAATGTGATCATTGGTTTAATTGCTGGAGGAGACGGTGCTTTAAGAAAAGCGGTAGAAAATGCAGAGGATGATCAAGAACAGGCCTGGAAAGATCTTCAAAAATTCAATATTAATAAGAACGACGTTTTGCTTGGGATCGCTGCCTCCGGAAGCACTCCTTATGTAATTGGAGGCATAAAAGAAGCCAGAAAGAATGGACTTATAACTGCATGTATCACCAATAATGAAGATTCAGGGTTATCTAAGGCTGTTGAATATCCATTAGAAATTGTAGTTGGCCCTGAGTTTGTTACCGGTAGCACCAGAATGAAATCTGGAACCTCCCAAAAATTGGTTTTAAACATGATCTCTACTTCCGTCATGATAAAATTAGGCAAGGTAAAAGGCAATAAAATGGTAGATATGCAGCTTTCTAATAGTAAGTTGGTAGATCGCGGAATTAGAATGATTATGGCAGAGCTGAATGTGGAAGAGCAAGAGGCTGCAAAAATGCTTCAAGAACACAAAAATGTTCGAGAGGTGCTTAAAAAATATAAAAACGAGCTTTAATATAGTTGGAACTCCTCAGTAGTTTTTACTTTAAGAATGCTTCAAAAATTCAATTATAACCCTATTAAAACTATGCGTAGAAATAGAATCATTCTTGCGCTTCTATTTGTTAGTCTGACGCTACTTTCAGCTTGTTCAGCTAAAAAAACTATTACAAAAACTCCTGAAAGACCTAAAGAAGAGGTCCTGGAAGTATTAAATAAGAACATTCCCGAAAGACCAATTCCTTCAGAAGTTATTCTAGGAAAAGAGGAAATTGAAGAGCCAACAGCAGAACTTAAAGACCGAAAAGGTCCAACCGCAATGCGCGAATTTAGAGCGGCATGGGTTGCTACCGTTGCCAATATTAACTGGCCAAGTAAATCGGGTCTTTCTACGGCACAACAACAAAAAGAGGCGCTAGCGCTTTTAGATTATTTAAAGGATCATAATTTTAATGCTGTTATCTTTCAGGCGAGGCCACAGGCAGATGCTTTGTATAAAAGTGATCTGGAACCTTGGTCTTTCTTTTTGTCTGGGGAACAAGGAAAAGCACCAGATCCTTATTATGATCCTTTGGAATTTTGGGTGAACGAAGCTCATAATCGAGGGATGGAACTACATGTTTGGCTGAATCCTTATCGGGCACATCATTCTACAGGTGGGGTAATTGGTCCAAAATCGATGGTAAAAACGCATCCGGAATTTATGGTGAGTTTAAAGAACGGTATGTGGTGGATGGATCCTTCCAAACAGACAACACAAGATCATTCTGCCGCTGTGGTTATGGATATCGTGAAAAGATATGATATAGACGGAATTCATTTCGATGATTATTTCTATCCTTATGCATCTTATAATAAAGGGCAGGATTTTCCAGATTCAGAAAGTTACCAAGCTTATTTAAAAACAGGAGGAAAGCTTACTAAGCCAGATTGGAGAAGAGATGAAGTAAATGGATTTGTGAAGCGTATCTATAATGATATTAAAGCTGAAAAACCGCAGGTTAAATTTGGAATAAGTCCGTTTGGAATTTGGAGACCTGGATTCCCAAAATCCATTTCTGGGATGGATCAATACAATGAATTATATGCCGATGCAAAATTATGGCTAAATAAAGGCTGGATAGATTATTTTACGCCTC
>JAGXIK010000010.1 GCA_024635715.1 Gillisia sp. | reverse complement strand
TTATTCCAGAATCTATAAATCTGGTTAAAGCCTACCGCAAAGCTATTAACGGAGTAAGCACCTCTTTTGCTTTAGAAACCTTAGCGGGAATACCTTCTACAGCACATATTTTAGGCGGTGCCGTTATGGGAAAAGATCACACTACAGGGGTAATCGATAAGGACAATAAGGTTTTTGGATATCAGAATATGTTCGTGATAGATGGCGCGATGATCTCTGCAAATCCAGGTGTAAACCCTTCCTTAACCATAACAGCTATAGCCGAGCGGGCAATGGACCAGATACCTGCTAAAAATGAACTAGGTAAGAGTGACAGGCTTAAGAAAATAAACACTGGAAGTTCCATGGTGAATAGCGCTGATGCTTCAAATGATATAGGTAAACAAGGATTTTAATCCTTTATTAATTATTTATATTCGGAATCATTTTCTTCTTAAGACATTGAGACACTCCATAGAACAAATTGAAATTAAAGGGCAATCACGTGAAAGCCCAATTAGCATTTAAAGTAAATAATCTAACAATTCCTATAGCCATAATGGGGTGCACCCCTATAAAACACCCATTAAGTTAAACAATACAATTAGTTTTGATATTTACATCTACATAATATTCATGTTACTCAGTAAAGTATACCTAAAATCAATTCTATAATTATTGAAATCACATAACTTGTTAATGCCACTTCAAGTCAAATTTCTTTAATAAAACTAGCGCTACTTGAGATTAGAGCATGCATACTATAAACTTCTTCGAAATATTTTCTGGATAGATAATCTCACTAAAACGCAAAAAAACGCCGGAAATTAATCCGGCGCTTTCTTTTATATGATTTAATCAATACCATCTCATCTTTATAAGAATTGAATGATATTAAAAAATGCTATTGAACTTCATTACTTAAAGTAATAGTCTTATATGCTCCAATATTTACTTTTG
This sequence comes from Gillisia sp., assembly GCA_024635715.1. Classification (GTDB taxonomy): domain Bacteria; phylum Bacteroidota; class Bacteroidia; order Flavobacteriales; family Flavobacteriaceae; genus Gillisia. Next base: position 6,110 of record JAGXIK010000010.1, on the reverse strand, counting down.
GAACTGTAGAGTTGTAAGTTGTATTAATTGCATCTAAAACAATATTAGCTAAATATGCATAACCTCTTGGAGTTGGGTGTACTCCATCTAAAGAGAAAAATCCACCTGTTACAAAGGCTGTAGTTAAAACACCACCATCAAAAGGCACACCTTGAGTAGCAACTTGCTTAAAAACTGCTTGTGCATCTACAAAGGCTAAACCATTAGCTTGAGCTAATGCTTTTATCGTTGCATTATAGTTAGCTTGTGCAGTAGAAATCGCAGTTAACTCGTCTTTATCTAAAGCATCTTTATCATCTAAACCACTTACAGCTCCTAAAACTAACTGAGCTTGCGCTTGAGTTGGCTGTCCCCCTGTTTGAAGTAATCCTAATACTTGTAAAACTTCTGGAGTTAAAACAACAGAACCATAACCTTGAGCTAAAGCAGTCTGGTCTATAGTAAGAACTAAAAGCTCATCTGCAGTCATTTGTCTAAATCCTAATGGATTTGTTTGAGAAACTGGTACATCTATTAAAAATCTATTTGGACCCTCATTAAATGTAAGTGCATACTGCGCAGCTAATCCTTGTGCTACTGCTGGATCTACACCTTGTTGAATTGCTCCTTGAGCAAAAATACCTGCAACCGCCTGAAAAAATCCTGTTAAGTTTGCTGCTGTTGCTGCATCTAAAACCAAAGCATTATTTGGCACTGTAGTAAAAAATGGGAGAGAAGTTACATCTGCTAAATTCACCAATGCTCCATCAGCTCCAGTTCCAACCATGGTATTTACAATTGTAGAATATGCCGAAGCAAATACCATTGGATCGGTAAGATCATTAGAACCATAAGTTGTAGGATCAAAATTACCTGTTTGATCTACACCTGTACCACCAGAACTGGCATAACTCAACAAATCATTGTTCCCGATAAAAATTGAGAAAAAAGTAGGATTCTGCGCAGCGGCATCGGCAAGAACAGTTGTGCTTGGGCTAGATGCAAATCTTACAAAATATGGATTTGCAGATCCCACAGGCACTCCAGAAACATCTCCATAATTAGGAGTTATTAAATGAAAACTTTTAGCACCAGGTACTCCCATATTGCCAAAAGATCCAGATAACACATTAGTAATATCTGTAGTTGGTTGCATTCCTGTATACACTCTTGGAGCTGGCGCTCCATCAGGTCCAAAAGCAAGTACTCTTCTATTTGAAGTAATTTGTGTACCAGCCAATAACAATCCACCAGCATTGTCATTTACTAATGGCTGTGTGAATAATTGAGTTTCCTGTACTTTGGCAAATTGTTGTGCCATAATATTTGGATAAGAATTCTCCTGTCCTGTTAAGTAAAGTGCTCCATCTGCATAACCTGCAGTAAGCGAATTTCCTAAAGCAACATAATTTGAGAAATCTGCCTCTCCATTAGAATAAAATCCAGCTTCATCTATTGGGGTATCAAATTCCGGCTCGCAAGAAATAACTCCTAATGCCAGAAATGGTAAATATTTTATATAATTTTTCATTTTAATATCTGGTTTAATCTATTATAATTTATAAGTTATTCCTAGTCCTGGTACAAACGCACTAGACTTGTAAGTTCCAGAAAATGGAACTGCCTGACCGTTTTCGAAGTAGAAATCGTAAGAAGCATCCACTTCCTTAAATCGTATGTACAAGAAAGAAGCATCTATTGCTAAATGCTCATTTACATTTACAGAAAAACCACCAGTAAAGTTGTTAGAATCGTTACGCGGAGTTTCTGGAGCAAAATATCCTTCTTGAACCGGCGATTCATCAAAATAATATCCAGCTCTTAAGCTAAACATATCGTTCGCTTCATATTGAAGTCCAAATCTATAAGTTGAAGCATCTTCATACATTCTAGCATTTTGAGAATCCGGAATAGCTGGATTTGCAAAATCGATATCTAAAGATTCGTAAACACTCCAGAATGTTTGGTTATAATCGAAAGCGAATAACCATTTATCACAGAATTCATAAGAAAAACCTACAGCAAGTTCTGCTGGTAAAGGCAATTCCGCATTAAATTTTGTATCTGCAAATGGAGTTGCAGGAGAATTTGGAATATTTTCAAAATCAGCATCTCCGCCTTCCGCTTCCAAAATAATTTCAGATCTATAGTTGAAACCTATTCTCATATTATCTGTTGGAGAGAACATTGCACTAGCAGACCATCCCCAATTAGTAACACCAGACGCATCTACTGTTACTTCAGATCTATTTCCTTCAATATCAGATAGGGTTCTGTTCAAATTCTTATTGAAGTTTACACTACCTGTAACGTATATAGGTCCACCCCCAACACTAAAATATTCATTAAGCTTTAATGATAATATTGGCTGAATATATATTGCAGCAAGATCTATATTATTAACAAGATGAGAACCTGCCCAATCGTCTTCCCATTCTACACCACTACCATAAGGTGTATATACACTTAAACCTGCAGTCAACCAATCGGTCACCTTATAAGAAGCGTATAGATAAAAAGGAGTTCCTACAGAACTATTTACTCTAGCAACATCTCCTGTTTGTTCATTCTGATAGGCTATATCAGCTAATACACCAAACCCACCAGCAGATACGTTTAAGCGATTTTCTAAATAGACTAAACCTGCAGGGTTAAAAAATCCAAGTTCTGCATTGTTCACAACCGCAACTCCGGTATGTCCCATTGCCAAGGCTCGCTGCCCCTGCAAACTTACCCGATACCCTCCAGCATAGGTTACAGCGGTAGCCAACATGAAAACCGCAAGAAATAATAGTTTTTTCATAATTAAATTTGAGTTAATTTTTTATTTTTGGATGGTCGAAGATTAGCATAAATTATAAATTACGCAAGTAATTGATGTAATTTATTATGCATACATAATAATACCATTAAAGTTTAAATGAAATCTGTTACATTCTTAAAAAATTCAGCAATCTTCTCAGCATGCACCCAATGTCCCGCTCCTTCGATTGTTTTTATTGTAGCATTTGGGAAATGCTTTTTTATTAAGGGTTTATCCTCTTCAGTAATATAACCAGATTTTCCTCCCCGAATAAATAAGCTAGGTTTAGAAAATATAATACTATCTGAAAGTGCCATACCTATATCTTCTCCAGATTTACTCAACACATCCAGGTTTAATCTAAGAGATAATTTCTCTTTAGTTTTCCAGTATAAATTCTTCAGAAGGAAAAGTCGAGTTCCTTTATCTGGAACAAATTTGGCTAAGAAATCTTCAGCATCTCCCCTAGAAGAGATCTTTTCATTGTCTAAAGCTTCTAGGCCCCGTAATATTTCATGATGATGTGGAGGGTAATATTTTGGAGAAATATCAACAATTATAAGTTTTTGTAGTAGTTCTGGAAAATCCCCGGCAACTTGCATCGCTACTTTTCCGCCCATGGAATGTCCCAATAAGATGATATTCTTTAAATCATTCTCTTCGCAATAACCTTTAATGTCTTGAGACATTACCTCATAATTCATTTCTGATGCATGAGGGCTTCTACCATGATTTCGCTGATCTATTAAATGAATCTGAAATCCATTTTCTGCAAACTTACTTCCAAGGGTTTTCCAATTATCACCCATTCCCAAAAATCCGTGAAGGATTAAAAAAGGAGTGCCTTCGCCTATAACGGTTGCATTTAGTTTTATCATCCTTTCAATAAATTTAAATATCTTTTAATAGTAGTTTCTAAACCAAAATATAAAGATTCGGTTATTAAGGCATGCCCAATAGAAACCTCTAGCAAACCAGGAACTTCTTGTTTAAAATATTGAATATTTTGCAAGGAAAGATCATGGCCTGCATTTAAACCAAGATCCATTTCAATAGCCTTTTTGGCACAATCTGTATATATTTTTACAGCATCTTTATTTCCTTTGCTAAATTCTTCTGCATAGGCTTCAGTATACAATTCTATTCTATCTGCGCCAGTATTTGCAGCATGTTCAACCATACTTAAGTTAGGATCTACAAAAATGGAGGTTCTAATATCATTTCTTTTAAATTCTGAAATAACTTCTTTTAAAAAATCTTTATGTTTAACCGTATCCCAACCTGAATTGGAAGTGATAGCATCTACCGCATCTGGCACCAGAGTCACTTGCGCAGGCTTCGCTCTTAATACCAATTCAATAAATTTGGGAATAGGATTCCCTTCAATATTAAACTCTGTTGTTACCACGGGTTTAAGATCAAAAACATCTTGATACCTAATATGCCGTTCGTCTGGCCTAGGATGAACAGTGATTCCTTGTGCTCCAAAAGACTCTATATCCTTTGTGAATTGAACTAAATCTGGAACATTACCACCTCTGGCATTTCTTAGTGTGGCAATTTTATTGATATTTACACTTAAATGGGTCATACTATTTGGCTTTGAATTAACAAAAATACAAAGATGCAGATGCCTTATTGAATATAATTTTAATTAATTTGCATTAAAATGAAGAGGAATTATGAGTATTGAAAGTTATATAGTAAATGATATGGAGATCTGCCAGATCACTGAAAAGATTGGGGATCTAAAGAAAAAATTCAATGAACTCACCTATTCTCACATGCCTGTTGGAAAAGATGGAGTTTATTTAGGGAGTATTTCTGAAAATGATGTGCGATGTTTTGATGCTGAAAAGACTCTGGCTGATTATCAATACGCATTAGAAGGATTTTACGCCCGAGAATCGGATAATTGGTTAGATACGTTAGAAACATTTGCTCAAAATCAGGCTAACATTCTCCCTGTTTTAGGTTCAGAAAATCAATACTTAGGCTATTTAGAACTTAGTGACATATTGCATCAGTTCAACGAAACTCCATTTCTTAACGAACCTGGCGGAATAGTTATTTTGGAGAAAGGAAGTTTAGATTATTCATTTAGTGAAATAGGACAGATCATAGAATCTCAAAATGCCCGTATTTCAGGAATGTTTGTTTCTTCACAAGAAAATGACCTTACCCAAATCACGGTTAAAGTAAACGCATCTGGTTTAAATGAAATATTACAGACCCTCAGAAGGTATGGATATACTATAATTTCTGAACATCAGGAAGACCTTTATAGCAAAAATTTAAAAGAGCGTTCCAGATATTTGGACAAATACCTTAATATATAACAATGAAAGTAGGGATTTATGGTCAGTTTTACCACCAAGATTCTGGCATTTATATAGAAGAGCTTTTTGATATTCTGGATCATGAAAATATTGAGGTGAGTATTGAGAAAAACTTTCTAGATCTTATTCATGATCATAAAATATTAAAAAAGGATTATAAACATTTTAGCACCTTTAGGGAGTTGGATGCCACCTACGACCTATTCTTTAGTATTGGTGGAGATGGAACTATTCTAAAATCCATCAATTACATTCAGGATCTTAATATCCCTATACTGGGTATTAATACAGGAAGGCTCGGTTTTCTGGCTACCATTCAGAAGGAAGAAATAAAGAGAAGCATTTCATCTATACTTCACAAAAAATATGAGATCTCAGAAAGAACTGTTCTTTGTATAGAAACAAATCCCTTAAGCGAAGAGATTGGCGAAACAAATTATGCATTGAATGAGATAGCGGTAAGTAGAAAAAATACTACCTCTATGATCACTGTGGAAACCTGGTTAAACGATAAATATTTAACTTCTTACTGGGCAGATGGATTAATAGTTTCTACTCCTACAGGATCTACAGGTTATTCGTTAAGTTGTGGTGGCCCGGTAATTGTTCCAGATGCTAAAGCTTTAGTAATAACGCCAATTGCACCACATAATTTGAATGCAAGGCCTTTAGTAATAAAAGATGATACCGAAATAAAACTTAAAATATCCGGAAGGGAAGATTTTTTTCTAGTTTCTATGGATTCCCGACTTGCAACTCTAAGCAATGCTACAGAGATCACCATTAAAATTGCTCCCTTTACAATTAGTATGGTAGAAATAGAAAAGGGCAGTTTTCTTGAAACCCTCAGAAAAAAGCTTTTATGGGGCGAAGACAAACGTAACTAAACAATAAAACCTTCCATTATTTGTTTATAGACATATACAAATATGTCCAAATTATTGCTGGGTAAACAATATTACTATATTTGCAAACTTTTAAAAACCTAT
>JAGXIK010000082.1 GCA_024635715.1 Gillisia sp. | reverse complement strand
TTTAAAAATTCAATAGAGTAGAAACTATAATCTAAACAGGCCGTTCTTGAAAAGCCATACGAGTAGAGATCCTTAATTTATTAATTTAAAATGAAAAACATCAAGTATTTATTCGTCATGATTTTTGCGGTTGCGCTATCTATCTCCTGTAGTAGTGATGATGATAGCACTAGCGACCCTAGCACGAATGCCTTGATAGGCATTTGGGAAACGTTAGATGTACAAGATGGTATTGAGTATAACATAACAATTACCTTCAACCCCAATAATACCGGAACAACGATAATGACGTCTACCGTTGACGGATTCACAAAAACTGAATCTAATGCTTTTACCTGGAGCACTGATGGAAATAAATTAACTATCAACAGTGATGTTGGAACTTATTCCATTTCCGGAAACACCTTAACTATGAGTAGTGCAGGAGAGGATATGGTATTCACAAAACAGTAAATTCTGATGGATTGATCCCTCTTACTCAGGATTTTTCGTCTTAAAAAAAAATAAAACCCATTAGTTAATTTTAATGGGTTTTTATGTGCTTCAAAATGAATTATGTGACCTCGCCAAGAATCGAACTTGGATCTAAAGTTTAGGAAACTTCTATTCTATCCGTTGAACTACGAGGCCCTTAATTAAAGAATATAAATTTATAACTTCTAAGAGGTTTTGCTATAACTTATTCCAATTCATTCTGAATTATGTAAAACGAGGGACAGTAGTAAATAGCTAGAATTTTCCTATTTTTAAATAAAATTCTAAATATGATCCTAAATTATAAACACACAATTATATTCCTAATAGGCTTGATGTTTTCAGGGACTATAATTGCCCAAACCCATCCTATTATGAAAGACTCCTTTGCACATACCTTTTCTATAGTTGCCCGAGATTCTGTAACTGGAGAAATGGCTGTGGGGGTTCAAAGTCATTGGTTTTCTGTAGGGCCATTAGTGGCTTGGGGAAAATCTGGAGTTGGGGTGGTAGCAACTCAATCCTTTGTTAATCCCGCTTATGGCCCTAATGGTTTGAAATTAATGGAAGAAGGAAAATCTGCCTCTCAAGCTTTAGAAAAATTAATAGCTGAAGATGATGGAGAAGAATATAGACAGGTTGCTTTTTTAGATGCTTCGGGAAGAACAGCTGCACATACTGGTAGTAGCTGTGTTGAATCTGCTTTTCATTATACAGGGAAGAATTACTCTGTACAAGCAAATATGATGCTTAATGATAAGGTCGTGCCCGCAATGAAAGCTGCATTTTTAGAGCATTCTGAGCTTCCTCTGGCAGAAAGAGTTGTTAAAGTTTTACAAGCCGCACAAAATGCCGGTGGAGACATTCGCGGTAAACAATCTGCTGCATTAATCGTGGTAGGTGGCACCAAGGTAAAGAACTCCTGGGAAGATAAAAAGATAGATCTTAGGGTAGATGATAATGCAGAACCATTAGTAGAACTGGAGAGACTTCTAACTGTAGCTAGAGCTTATGAATTTATGAATAAAGGAGATCTTGCAATGGAAGCAGAAGATGTAGACGAAGCTTTAAAGCAGTATGGCAGCGCAGAAAAACTATTCCCCGATAACTTAGAAATGAGATATTGGAAAGCGATAGCACTTGCAAATAGCAAGAGATTTGAAGAAGCAATCCCTATATTTAAAGCTATATTTGAGGAAGAAGATAATTGGAGAACCATGACCTTGAGATTACCAGCTTCTGGGCTTTTAAATGTAACTGAAGCCGAATTAGATAAGATTGTGAATTAAATAGCAAAATTGATTTTTACTGAATTTAAAAATTTTTATTATGAAAAAGAGACTCTTAAATAGTACCATCATCGCCTTAAGTTTAAGTGTGATGATCGCATGTAAAGAAGAAAAGAAAGAAACTGAAGCATCTCCGGCTAATTCAGAAGTGGAAACTACAGATAATCCAAAAACTACGGCTGCCTTAAATCCAGTACACGGACAGCCTGGACATCGTTGTGATCTTCCCGTGGGAGCTCCTCTAGACCAAGCTGCTAGTACAAGTCTTCAACAAACCAATACAACTACTATTAATCCAAATGTTTCCCCAGTGAGAGTTGACGGAGGTGACACACCTTCCAAAAACCCTCCTCATGGGCAACCAGGGCATGATTGCTCTATACCCGTTGGAGCAGATCTAAATTAGACTGAAGAAAGTTTTATTAAGCCCCTTTAATATTCGTTCAATAAAATTATTGAAGGGGAAATTTTTTAGTTTCAATAGCGACTAAAATTCTAAAATCAAATATGCCGAAATCAACCAGTCTGAACTTTTATTCCAGCCTCGTCTTACAAACGAGTTCTATTAGTGATCTGGTTGCTAATAAATCCCTTTTCTCTAAAGTTCCAGAAGATTGGCATGTAGTTGCCGCAGATATCAAAAATTCTACAGAAGCTGTTAGAAACGGAAATCACGATCAGGTTAATTTAGTGGCAACTGGAAGTGTAATTGCCATTTTAAACTTAGCATATTCAAAAAATATAACTATCCCTTTTTTCTTTGGAGGAGATGGAGCAACGATGCTAGTTCCTTCAGAATTACTTGCTAGCGCAATAGCAGCTTTAAATCAGCATAGAATAAATACCTTAGAAAATTTTGGGCTCGAACTTAAAATAGGTTCTCTTTCCATAAAAGAGATCTATGAGAGAGATATCTCATTGGAAATCTCAAAAGTTAAAATAAGTGATATCCTAACTATACCAGTAGCTCTTGGAGAGGGTCTACAGTATGCCGAAAACGAAATAAAGGCCAATTTCACCGACTCACATAATGAGAGTGCCAAAATTCCAGATCTCTTAAATTTAGAGGGTATGGAATGTAAATGGGATAAAATAAATCCGCCAGAAACAAATCAAGAAGTTGTAAGCCTGATAGTAATTGCTTGTAAAGAAGTAGATCCTTCAGAAGTATTTTCTAAGGTACTACAGAATATCGATACTATTTATGGTTCCCTAAACAGTAGAAAACCTATTTCAGTAAAAAGATTAAAATTAAAGGCAAGTTTGCGAAAACTGAATGATGAGATGCGCACTAAGCTAGGAAAATATGATGCCTTCTATCTTTTAAAAAATTGGTTTACCACTCAAATTGGAAAATATTATTTAAAGAACACCATTGCAGGAAAAACTTATCTTCAGAAATTGGTGGAGCTAACAGATACGTTAACCATAGACGGGAGAATAAATACGGTAATTACCGGTACCCCACAGCAGCGTAAGTCCCTGACCTCCTATTTAAATCATTTGGAAGAAAAAGGAAAGATAAAATATGGCCTTCATGTAAGTGAACAAAGTGTAATGTCCTGCTATGTAAGAGATATGAAGAAAGGTGACCATATTCACTTCGTAGATGGTGCTGGAGGTGGATATACAAAAGCAGCAAACCAGCTAAAAAACAAATAGTCTTTTAGATGGTTTGCAGCAATAATATTGATTTTATCTTCTCTATTTGTTAATCCAATCCACCTTTTCTAGTGGCATCTCTAGGCTCCGGCCAAGTCATTTGCTCCCCAGATCTTTTGCTAATTGGTAAGACCCTTTTTTCTCTTGAAGTCTTCTCTGGATCTTCACTTGCCATATAGGCCATAATTGCGGTAAGTATCACGTTACTGCGAACATCATCAAACACAATCTTATCATAAGTATCCAAGTTGGTATGCCAAGTATAATTCCAGTAAGACCAGCTTATAGAACTTAAACTAAAGGCTGGAACCCCTGCCGCAAGAAAAGAAGCATAATCCGATCCACCACCACCTGGTATTCCAGGGAAAGTGGTTTCAATTTCATCAGTAATTTCTTCTGGAACTGCTTCCAGCCATCTACCTAAATAATCGTAAGAGTTTAAGAATCCTCCACCTGAAAGATTTACCACTCTCCCGGTTCCATTATCCTGATTAAATAATGCCTGAACATTGTCTACGATTTCCGGATGATCCTTCACAAAGGCTCTGGACCCATTTAATCCTTGCTCTTCACTGCCCCAATGCCCTGCAATTATAGTACGTTTTGGATTTGGATACATTTTTTTAAGAATTCTCATTGCTTCCATCATCACCATAGTACCAGTTCCATTATCTGTGGCTCCTGTTGCTCCATCCCATGAATCAAAATGTGCTGAAAGGATTACATATTCCTCAGGTTTTTCAGTTCCTTTAATGGTTGCTATGGTATTAAAAGTAGGAACTACACCCAATTCTTCAGATTCTGCAACCAGTCTTAATTTAGGTTTATCTCCATACTCAGCCAGTCTATAAACCATTCCATAATCTTCTAAAGAAAGCTCTATGGTTGGAATTTTTTTAGTGGAAGCAGAAAATATCTTGTTTGCTCCAAATCCTCTGGACCAGTTTAAGGTAATAATTCCGGCAGCTCCTGCTTTTTCCAAAGCTTCAGTAATGTTTCTGTTGGTATATCCAGTCTTAGTCATTCTATCTGACCATGCCTCAGATTGTGCTTTTCTTACCTCTTTCATTTTAGCGAATGAAGAATCGGTAGCAAATTCTTCCCAATTCTCATCTGGTCTACCAGTGATTTGAGGCATAGAAATCATTACTAATTTCCCTTTAACTCCAGATAATAATTTTGCAAAATTGGTAGAATCTTTGGCTTCTGGTAAAATAACAACTTCGGCAACAATAGGTTTTTTACCCGAGCTCGGACTCCAAGCCAGTTGCATTCCAGAAAGAGATCTTATTCTAGGTTCTATTAAGTCTATATGGGTAATTCCACGTTTCCAGCCTCGCCATTCTCCCCATTGCTGATTTTCTGCAGGAATATCCCATTCTTTATATTTATTCACCGCCCAATCATGTGCTTGTTTCATCTCTGGAGTACCAACTAAGCGCGGTCCAACAACATCTAAGAGCTCATGACCTAACTTTTCCAGTTGAGAATTCTCTGAAGCTTCCTTTACAATATTTTGAATAACAACATCCTGATCCTGAGCAAAAAGAATGCTCGAGAAACAAAAGGATGCAATGAATAAAAATTTACTTTTCATAAAAAGTGGGTTTAATTAATTCTAAGTTGTTCAAATATATCTTTTTTTGGATTAATAATTCTCATCGGGACATTTTGTGTATAATAAGTAAGAAAACACAAATCACATTTTTAAACTTCCTATTTTTGATTTATGGGAAACTATAACTAAGAAAACTTTATTATGGATTTAGAATTTATACGGGAACAATTCCCTTCACTTAAAAAGGGCTATACATTTATGGATAATGCGGGAGGCTCGCAAATTTTGGGTAATAGCATCAACTGTATTTCTGAATATTTTTTGAACTATAATGTACAATTAGGTGCCTCCTATGAAGTTTCAGCGAATGCCGGGAAGGCCTTGTCAAATTCAACAGAGAAGATAGCAGAATATCTAAATGTTTCCAATCCTAAAGAAGTCATTATTGGGCCTTCCTCTACAATGCTGTTAAGGATCCTGAGTATTTGTATTAGCCATAGCTGGAAAGCCGGGGACGAGATTATTATAACTAATACAGATCATGAAGCCAATGTTTCGTGCTGGAAAGACTTAGAAAGCAAAGGCATTAAGATTAAGGTATGGAAAGTGAATCCAAGTTCTTTTGAATTGGAATTAAATGAACTTTCTAATTTA
>JAGXIK010000081.1 GCA_024635715.1 Gillisia sp. | reverse complement strand
TGGAGTGGCGTAACAGTTTTGTTGCCATTAATTGGGAAAATTGAACTGATGCAATGGGATGTGCTTCTTGAATTTACTCAAAGATTTCTCTTCGTTTTCGCATTAACTCTTCCTTTTGAAATTAGAGATCTTAAGTTCGATATGGCTAATTTGAAAACTGTAGCTCAAATATTTGGAGTTCGTAATACTAAAATTATTGGAGTTCTAACTTTATTAACCATTATTCTTCTGGAGTTTATAAAAGTAGAGTCTGATATAACAAGCGTGATTTCGTTAATCCTAATTAGTGTCCTTCTGAGTAATCTAATAATTAATTCCAGAATAAGACAAACTAAATATTACTCTTCACTTTGGGTGGAGGGAGTGCCCATTTTGTGGTGTTTATTGCTTTTAGGAATGTATTTTATATATCCGTAAGCTCTTTTTTAATTCCTTCTTGCCATACTTTTTTCTCATCTTCTGTACAGGTTTTGATATTAGATTTCTCGATCAATTCTGTAAGACGATTATTATTTGAAGAGTATTTTCTACATCTCTTGCAAAAGACAAGATGCAAGAGCATTTTTAATTTTTCGGGAACAGAAGCTTCCTTGTATTGCTTTTTATCACAGCAATAAGCAGCTTCAGAGCAATCTATTAAAAGTGTTTTTTTGTAATTCATATTAAAACCAGTTTTTTTCTAAACATTGAGCTAAGGTTGTTCGCGCTCTATGTATTATAACCCAGAGATTAGACGGGGTAATATTAAACTCATTACAAATAGCTTCAGTATCAAAGCCCTCTATAGTTTTCATTTTAAAAATCTTAGCCTGCTTTTCGTTTAAAAGCTCCATACATTCTAAGATGGCCATTCCTAACTCTTCGTTCTCCATTAAATCTTCCGCCGTCTTGTCAAATCTGTCCGGGGCGTTTTCTTCTAACCAATCTCCTTCATTAGAATCATCGTTATACTGGATTTTTATCTCAGCCTTTCCTTTCTTAGAATTGCTTTTCCTATAATGATCTATGATCTTTCTTTTTAAAATAGAGATCAACCAAGTACGCTCGGTAGCCTCGCCTTTAAAATTTTTCATAGATTTTAACCCTGCCAAAAATGTTTCAGAAATAAGATCATTGGCTACCTCCCGATCATTCACTCGAACAATCGTAAAATTGAAGAGATAATCGGAGTATTTATCTACCCATTTATTTGGATCTATTTTGTTTGTGGACATAGGTAAATAGCATTATTTCTTCAAAATTAAGAAAAGTTTGACACCAAACTATTAATTGAAAGATAAGATATATCTTGGTTAATATGGATTTTTATTGCTTTTCTAGTAATCCAGCCCTTTTAAGTAACGCATCTGGTTGCGGCTCTTTTCCTCTAAAACGTTTGTATAAGGTCATTGGTTCTTCTGTTCCTCCTAATGAAAGTACTGTTTCTTGAAACTTTTTGGCTACTTCTGGATTAAAGATTCCTTTTTCTTTAAAATATTCAAAGGCATCGGCATCCAATACTTCTGCCCATTTATAGGAATAATATCCAGATGAATATCCTCCTTGAAAAATATGAGAAAATGAGGTGCTCATACAGTTTTCTTTCACTTCTGGATAAAGCTTTGTAGGAGCAAAGGCTTCATCTTCATGTTCCTTTATACTAGTGATTTCTGAAGGGTCTACTGCATGGTAGCTCATGTCTAACATTCCAAAACTTATTTGACGTAAGGTTGCCATTCCCTCATGGAAGTTGGAGGCTTTCTTGATTTTATCTATTAATTCCTGCGGAATGATTTCTCCAGTTTCATAATGTTTGGCAAAAAGCTGAAGCGCTTCCGGCTCGTAACACCAGTTCTCAAGCACCTGGCTAGGTAATTCTACAAAATCCCAGTAAACGCTTGTTCCAGATAGGCTAGGGTATGTTGTGTTAGCTAACATTCCATGTAATGCATGCCCAAATTCGTGGAAAAGGGTTGTCACTTCATTAAAGGTTAATAAGGAAGGTGTTTTTTTAGTTGGTTTGGTGAAATTGCAAACTATAGAAATATGAGGTCTGCTATTTTTGTCATCTATTATTTCTTGAGATTTATATACAGTCATCCAGGCACCATCTCTTTTTCCGGCTCTTGGATGGAAGTCGGCATAGAATAATGCAACCTCTTTTCCTTCACTATCGGTAACTTGGTATGTCTTTACATCTTCGTGATAGACGTCTATATTTTTTACTTCAGTAAAAGTTAAGTCGTAGAGTTTTTTAGCAACCGTAAACACTCCGTCAATCACATTATTAAGCTGAAAATATGGCTTTAATATTTCGTCATCCAGATCGAATAATTTCTGTTTCAATTTTTCCTGAAAATACGCGGCATCCCATTTTTCAAGCTGATGTATTCCTTCCAGTTCTTTAGCAAAACTTTCAAGTTTAGTAAATTCTTTTTTCGCGGCTGGTTTAGCTTTTTCCAGTAGCTCCTGTAAAAAAGTAGTCACCGTTCCCGGATTTTTTGCCATTCGTTCTTCTAAAACGAAGTCTGCATGAGAATTATATCCCAATAATTTTGCGCGTTCAAATCTTAGTTTAACAATTTGAAGCACATTATCCTGATTATCTAACTCGTCATTATGAAAGCCTTTGGCGCCAAACGCAAGAGCCATTGTTTTCCGAAGTTCTCTATTCTTGGCATATTTCATAAATGGGATGTAGCTAGGATATTCTAAAGTGAAGATCCAACCTTCCTTATTTTTTGAATTTGCAACTTCGCTAGCAGATTCTTTAACATGAGCTGGGAGGCCATCAAGATCTGCCTCATTGGTTATATGAAGCTCGAATTTATTGGCTTCGGCTAACACATTTTCCCCAAATTTAAGGCTGAGTGAAGATAATTTCTTGTCAATTTCTCTTAATTTAGTTTTGTCTTCCAAATTCAGATTTGCTCCATTTCTGGAAAATGCTTTATATTTTTTATCAAGCAACATCATTTGCTCACCATTTAAGCCTAAACTTTCCTTTTTATTGAAAACTGCTTTTACTCTTCCAAAAAGGTTTTCATCTAGAATAATATCATTTTTGAATTCTGTAAGAAGAGGTGAGACTTCCTGAGCGATCTTTTGGATCTCATCATTGGTTTCGGCTGAATTCAAATTAAAAAAGATACTTGTAATTCTATCCAATTTTTTACCTGAAAACTCCAATGTCTCAACTGTATTCTTAAAAGTAGGAGTAGAAGTGGAATCTGAAATTTCTTTTATTTCACTTTTAGCTAATTCTATAGCCTCTAATATCGCTGGTTTAAAATGTTCGGTCTTTAATTCAGAAAATGGTGCAAAATCGAAATCTTGAAGAAGTGGATTATAAGTATTCATTATGTAAATTCTTTTTGAAAATAGTAAGCGATTATACTATTATGATTAATTTATAACGTATTTGCTTTTAAAAAAAAAACATGTAACTTACATGCTTGAAATTTATTTTTTAAGTCAATATAGTAAGTAGTCTTTATAGTTTAGAATAATATATTTAGAATGGTTAATAAATGATAATTTTAACGAAGAAGCACTACAGAGAAAGCCACATTTATTGTGGCTTTCTTGCTATTTAATAGTTTTTGCTCCTTCTATCACTTTCTGTTTTAAACCTTCTTTATAGATCAATATTTTATCCAACATGCATTTGTCTGAGCTTCCTAAAATTTGGGCAGCAAGGATCCCAGCGTTTTTCGCCCCATTTAGCGCCACTGTCGCAACGGGAACTCCTCCAGGCATTTGTAATATAGATAGAATAGAATCCCATCCATCTATGGAGTTACTCGATTTTACCGGTACACCAATAACCGGAAGCGGTGATAATGAAGCGACCATTCCTGGTAAATGCGCTGCACCACCTGCCCCTGCTATAATCACTTTTATCCCGCGAGTGTGTGCAGATTTGCTGAATTCGAATAATTTCTCTGGGGTTCGATGTGCAGAAACTATATCTACTTCTACCTCGATATCGAAACCTTTTAAAATGTCTATGGCTTCTTGCATTATAGGCATGTCACTAGTACTTCCCATAATTACTGCTACTTTACTCATTAGTTATGTTTTAATAGTGTCAATCTAAATTGATATTTAGTCTTTGCTAATTACTTTTAGGGTCTTTTTAACCTCCTCGGCAATAGTTCTAGCTTTCTTAATGTCTTTATTTACAATGGTAACATGCCCCATTTTTCTAAAAGGCCGAGTTTCTTTTTTACCATAAATATGCGGAGTTACTCCCGGTATTTTCAGGATTTGCTCCATATTCTTATAAATTGGAGGACCTGTATAATTTTCTTCCCCAGATAAATTTACCATTATTCCTGCAACTTTGCTTTCCGTATTTCCTAATGGCAGATCCAAAATCGCTCTTAAATGTTGCTCGAACTGGTTTGTGTAACTAGCTTCAATACTATAATGACCGCTATTATGTGGTCTAGGTGCAACTTCATTTACAACTAATTCATCATCTTGAGTTAAGAACATTTCAACAGCTAACAATCCAACATGTTCAAATGCATCAGATACCTTTTCTGCTAGCTGTCTGGCTTTTGCTGAAATTGATTCTTCTATTCTCGCAGGGCAGATCACATATTCTACCTGATTGGCAACTGGGTGAAATTCCATTTCTACAACCGGGTAGGAAATCACTTCGCCTGAAGGATTACGAGCTACAATAACTGCCAATTCATTTTTAAACGGGATCAATTTTTCAGCCAAACATTTTCCTTCAGGGATTTGATCGAGATCCTCTTGAGATTTTATGATCATTACACCTTTTCCATCATAGCCTCCGGTAGCGCTTTTCCAAACAAAAGGTAATGACACTTGATTTTCTGCAAATGCTTTTAGTAATTCTAGCCTAGAATTAAAGGCCGAAAAAGCGGCAGTTGAAATTTCATTATCTAAATAAAATTGCTTTTGAACAACCTTGTCACTAATTTTCTCTAAAGTACTGGAAGAAGGAAATACTTTAATACCTTCCTTTTCTAGTTGCTTTAAAGCTTCTACATTAACTGACTCTATCTCGAAGGTTACTAGGTCTGCTTTTCTTCCAAAATCGAGAACAGCATCATAATCCATTAAGTCTCCCTGGATAAAAATATTGGCTGAAATTTTGCAAGGAGCCTCTTCACTTGGATCCATCACAATGGTTTGGATATCAAGTTTTCTGGTTTCATATAGAAGCATTTTCCCGAGTTGTCCACCACCTAAAATACCCAACTTAAAATCTGAAGAAAAATAATTGATCATAGTGATTACGTTGTTTAGGCAAAAATAATTTTTTAAGATGGAATAGTCCAAAGATTGTAACACAAATGCATTTATTTATTAAGGGGTTAGGATGATAAGAATCCCTATCTTTGCTGCTTTAAATTTTATAATAGTGATCCAGTTACACGATCTTAAGTTCGAGCCTTTTATTTCTGAAGGAAAAATTACCACTGCAATAGATGCAATGGCTCTAAAAATCAACCAAGATTTTGAGGGAAAAATGCCAGTGTTTTTGGCTGTTCTAAATGGAGCTTTTATGGTTGCTTCAGAAATCATTAAGCGTTTTGAAGGAGATTGTGAGGTTGCATTTGTGAAGCTAGAGTCCTATAAGGGTACAGAAACTACAGGAAATGTGGAAACCTTGGTTGGATTAAATCTCTCTTTAGAAAACAGACATGTTATCATAATTGAAGATATCGTCGATACAGGGATCACTTTGGCGGCCATTTATAAGATAATGGAAAAGGAAAATGTTGCAGATGTTCGCATTGCATCTTTGTTCTTTAAGCCAGAAGCATATCAGAAAAATTTCAAAATAAATTATATAGGATTAGAAATCCCCAACGATTTTATTGTGGGATACGGATTGGATTATGATGGTCTAGGACGAAATCTAACTCAAGTCTATAAACTTAAAAAAGAGAACATGACAAATTTGGTGTTATTTGGACCTCCGGGTGCAGGGAAAGGAACCCAAGCAAACTTTTTAAAGGAAAAGTATAATTTAATACATATCTCAACTGGAGATGTGTTTAGATATAATATTAAAAATGAAACAGAGCTTGGACTTCACGCTAAATCCTTTATGGATAAGGGGCAATTAGTTCCAGATGATGTTACTATTAAAATGTTGGGTGCAGAAGTAGATAAAAACCCGGATGCTAACGGATTTATTTTTGATGGTTTTCCAAGAACCGTTGCCCAGGCAGAAGCTCTTGCCGAGTTGATGAAGGAGAAAAATACGGAAGTTTCAGCAATGATTGCCTTAGAAGTAGACGATGAGGTTTTAGTGGAGCGTCTTTTAGAAAGAGGGAAGACCTCTGGGAGAAAAGATGATGCAGATGAAGCAATTATAAGAAATAGAATTCATATCTATTATGAAGAAACTGCTATTCTAAAGCAATTTTATCTTAAAGAAGATAAATATTTTGGAGTAGATGGAGTAGGATCTATTTCAGAAATAACAGAAAGAATCAGTAAAGTAATAGATTCTTTATAAATTAAATAACAGTTAAGCATTACTACAACCGATTGTAAGATCGCAAAAAAAATAGAAGAAAATGACAGAAGGGAATTTTGTAGATTACGTTAAGATCCATGTTGCTTCCGGAAAAGGAGGGCAAGGATCTGCACATTTACGTCGGGAAAAATATATTACAAAAGGTGGACCAGATGGTGGTGATGGTGGTCGTGGTGGACATATTATCCTAAAAGGCAATAAGAATCTTTGGACACTTTTTCATCTTAAATTTAAAAGACATGCAAGGGCAGAGCATGGATCTCACGGATCTAAACAGCGAAGTTCTGGTGCAGATGGAGCAGATCAATATATCGAAGTTCCATTGGGTACTGTTGTTAGAGATACAGAGACAGAAGAGATCTTATTCGAGATCACTGATGATGGAGAAGAGCGTATTGTAGCACAGGGTGGTAAAGGAGGTTTAGGTAACTGGAATTTTAAATCTTCTACTAACCAAACTCCAAGATATGCACAGCCTGGAATAGATGGGCAAGAAGTAGATGTTACTTTGGAATTGAAAATTTTGGCAGATGTAGGATTGGTTGGTTTCCCTAATGCAGGAAAATCTACTTTATTATCTGTGATCACTGCAGCTAAACCTAAGATAGCAGATTATGAATTTACTACTCTCAAGCCTAATTTAGGAATTGTAGAATATAGAGAGTTTAAAACTTTTGTGGTTGCAGATATCCCTGGGATCATCGAAGGTGCTGCGGAAGGTAAAGGAATTGGACATAGATTTTTACGTCATATAGAACGTAACTCTACCTTGTTATTTTTAGTTCCTGCAGATGCGCCAGATATTATCAAACAATATGAGATTCTTTTGGATGAGCTTAGAAGATATAATCCTGAAATGTTGGATAAGGATCGTCTAATAGCCATTTCTAAAAGTGATATGTTAGATGAAGAATTGAAAGCCGAGTTGAAAGTGATCTTAGATAAGGGGCTTAAGGCACCTTACCTATTTATTTCCTCTGTAGCGCAGCAAGGTTTGATGGAACTCAAGGATAAACTTTGGGAAATGCTTAATACCGAAGAATCTTAAATTTATTAGTGAAACTTTTCATGGGATGATTTTTGCTTAACTTTAAGTAAAAATCATCTCATGAAAAATTTTAAATATCTTCTTTTAGTACTTATAGTCACTTCTTGTAATGCTCCCAGAGCCATTTATGACTATGACCAGAATATGGATTTTAATTCCATTTCTACCTATCAAATCTATCCAGATCTAAAATCAAATTTAAGTCAGTTAGACGAACAGCGAATGTTGGCTGTGTTAGATTCAGAAATGAATAAAATCGGATTTTCTGCTTCACAAGCACCAGATGTCTATTTGAATTTTTATTCAACTTCTTATGAAGAACCCAGCAGAAATAATATCGGTATTGGAGTAGGAGGTACTGGCAGAAATGTTGGAGTAGGTGTTTCGGGTGGTATTCCTTTAGGGGGTTCTAATACCTATTTAAGAGTAACCTTCGATCTTATAAATGTGAAAACAGATTCTTTAATCTGGCAGGCGGTTGTAGAATCTCCATTTGATAGAAATGGCTCTCCGGTGGAGCGAGAAAATCAACTAAGAGCAATGGTGCAAAAGGCATTTAAAGGGTATCCACCTAATAAATAAAACCTACTAAATAGTTATCAGTAATGTCCAGTTAAAGTCAAATGAACGCTTCCCTGCAAGATATAAGACTTGATATTAACTAACTTAAAAACACTATAGATTTCAACAATATTTTATCGACAACTTATTTAAACAATTATGTTTCGATCGCAAATTCAAAAAAAAAATAAGAGCTGAACTATTGTGCGAATAACAATCTGAAAAGTTTTACTAGACATTAAGAATATAAAATAAAAAAGCCCCAATTTCTTGGGGCTTTTTCTTGGTTAGTTAGTTAGAACTATTAGTTCATGATAGTAAACTCACTACGTCTGTTCTTAGCATATTGTGCATTAGTACATCCGGTTGGTTTAGTACAATCATTCAATGGCATAGATTCACCGTAACCTTTAGAGGTTAAACGATCTCTTTCAATACCATGATTCACTAAGTATTCTAAAGTTGAAGCAGCACGTCTTTCAGAAAGAGCCATGTTATAGCTATCTGTTCCTCTAGCATCTGCATGAGATCCTACTTCAATATTTAATGTTGGGTATTTCGTCATTATACTAACAACTTTATCTAAAGTAACCTCAGATTCTTTCTTGATGGTAGCTTTATCAAAGTCGAAATAAATGTTTCCAACGTCTTTTAATTGTTGTCTTCCAGTTTCGGTATTAGTTTCTCTTTCTTCAATTTCAACAACAGGAGGCGTGTAATCGTCTCTTAAGAAATTGTAAAGATTATCTGTACCTCTTCTGTTAGATGCAAACCATCCTGTGTCTTCTCCTTCTTTTACAACGTATGCAAAATCATCGAATCCACTATTGATAGTAGCCCCTAAGTTTTTAGTTTCAGAGAAGTCACCTTCAGACTTGTAGATATCTAAGTTACCAAAACCTTGATGTCCATCTGAAGAGAAGTAAAGAATTCCTTCTTCACTAATAAAAGGGAACTGTTCTCTGTGAGCAGTGTTTACACCAGCTCCTAAATTTTGTGGAGTTCCAAAAGAGCCATCTTCGTTAACATCTACCATGTAGATATCGAAAGATCCATTAGTTCCAGGCATATCACTTGCAAAATATAACTTCTTGCCATCTGCACTTAAGCTTGGGTGCTCTACAGAATAAGAATCGCTAGAGAAAGGCAGCACTTCAATATTTGACCATTTTCCATCTACCATTTTTGCACGGTAAAGGCTAATATGAGCAATTTTATCGTCTTCTACTCTTACTCTCTTGTCATTGGTTCTGTCAAAATACATTGTCATTCCGTCTTTGCTAAAAGTAGCAGAGCTTTCGTGAGAGTCTGTATTGATGTCTCCAGGGAAAAGTACAATCTCGCTTAATTGACCTTCATCATCTGTTGTAGCAGTGTACAAATCTAATGTTGGTTTTTTGTTCCAAGGATACAAAGGACGTTCTACATTTCTTGTAGAAGCAAAAGTCACTTTATCATCTCCATAAAAAGAGATTCCAAAATCGGCAGAAGCAGCATTGTTCATCACTTGGTTAGAAGTAAATACATGAGAAACTGTAGTGTCTAGTTCTTTTCTGAATTTCTCAAAGTCATATTCAGTTCCGGAGAATTCTGAAAAATACTTATCTGCTTCTTTATAGTTACCTACTGCCATAGAAGCATGTGCATATCTAAATTTATATTCAGGAGCAACTGCTTCACCAAACTTAAGGAACAAGTTCTTGTATACCTCAGATGCATTTTGCATTTGGTTGGTATAAAAGTAAGAGTCTGCAAGATTTTGAAGAACTTCTTGATCTTTGTTATTTACATTCTCATATGCATCAGTAGCATCCATAAATGCTCGCTGGGCAAAAAATCTATCGGCCTTTTTGATCTCAGAACTTTGGGAAAATCCTGAGAAACTAATAACCGCTATTAATATAAAACTGTATAATTTTTTCATTTTGTTTCTGGTTTTAGAAGAATCTAGGTGATTTATCATATCCTTTAGACAATCCAAATAGGTCTAGATCGAATAACACAAGGAATTCGTGGGTTCCGTCGTTGTAGTCTCCAAGGTTTGAAGTTGTTCTGTCGTATGCATACCCAACTTTAATTTGTGGAGTAACAGCGAAGTTCACAAGACCAGTGATAGCATCACCGAATCTGTAACCTAACCCAGCTTCCAATCTATTAAACATTAATACGTTTGCAGTAATATCTACAGATAAGGGAGCTCCTTGTACACCTCGAGCCATGAACGCAGGCTTTAATTTGAAGTCTTCGTTGATATCGAAAACATATCCACCAGTTACAAAATAGTGAATGTTCTCTTCTCCAAGAGTTCTTAAACCTTGTTCGTTTTCTAAATGTTTAGAGGTAAGAAGATTTGGTGCAGAAAGACCAACATAGTATTTCTCTCCAAAAAAGTAAGCTCCAACTCCAACTACTGGAAACACTTCGTTAATATTCTCACGAAAAGCTGGATCATCTAATTGGTTCAGGATTAATCCTGATACGTTAGCATCAAAAGTAGATAAACCTCCTTTTATACCTAAAGACAATTTATTGGTTTCATTTAAAGGCAACACGTATGCAAAATCTGCAGTAATGTTATTTTCCTTTACCCAGTCACCAATTTCATCGTGCACTATAGATATTCCAAGTTCTACTCTCTCACTCACAGGAGTGTGGGCAAAGAAATTGGCGGTGCTTGGAGCACCGTCAATTCCTACCCATTGAGATCTATATATACCACCCATTTTTAACATTCCCGGGTCATCGGTAGCGTAAGCAGGGTTTAATACACTCATGTTATACATGTATTGAGTGTATAGGGGGTCTTGCTGAGACATTCCTTCAAATGAGATAAGGATAATGCCTGTGAAAATTAAGAATTTTGTTATATGATTTTTCATTTCTTTCTAATGTTTATCCTTTAGTTATATACTTAAGTATAATTTTCCTTGTACCGGAGTTGTTTGTCCGTCGTTGTAATTCAGGATATAGAAGTATACACCTACTGGTAAAACGTCATTTCCTAATGTCCCTGACTGATTTGCAAAACCATCCCAATCTGGAGTACTCGCGTTTCCTTTGAATACAACATTACCCCATCTATTGAATATTTCAATAGAGTAATTAGGGAAGTTTTCAGCGATATCTGGGATCACAAATCTGTCGTTGATACCATCGCCATTTGGAGAGAAGCCTTCTGGGATTCCACAGAATTCAACTTTCGCAATAACCGCAAGTCTTTCTGAACTTTCACAACCTGTAGTTCCATTTACAGAAGCTCCATAATAAGTAACTCCATTTTGAAGCGCAGTTGTAGCTGAAATAGCTGAACCACCTGTAGATGAAGGATATACTAGAACACCAGAACCAGTGAAGTTGTTAATTAAGTCTTGAACAGTAGGATTATCACTTCTGCAAAATTCGTCACCTTCCATAGAAAGTGCTGGTGCTGCAGGATCTGTGATTGTTACTGTGATCATAACTGAATCTGAAGAACAACTTGCAGTATCATTGTTAGATACGGCATAGTAGCTCATTCCGCTTCCTAACGCAGTTGTTGCGTCAGCCTCCTCTGTTAAGTCGGCATCAGTATAGAAAACAATGTTATCTCCTGTTACAACGATATCTCCAACTGTTGGATTATCGATAAGGCAGAAAGATTGACTTGCTTCAGCTGTTGGAGCATCGGCAGGGTCATTTATAGTTACGGTGATTGATACTGTTTCTGCAGAACAGAATGAAGTTGCATAATAATCACCATTAACAAGTGCATCTGTACCGTTTGCTTCAACTGTAAGTTCAGCATCTTCATACACAGTGATATTATCACCAGTAATTACAAGATCTCCAACTGTTGGGCTATCAGCAGAACAGAAGTTCTGAGTAGCTTCAGCTTCAGGAGCTTCTGCATTTGAAATAACAGATACAGGCACTAATGTAGGAGCAGAGTCGCAAATATTTTCATCTTCACTTACTGAAACAGCGAAATAATCTCCATCAACTAAAGAATCTGTTAAGGCTACAGGAGTTGTTAAGGTAGCGTTTGCAAACCACATTACGTTAGTTCCGGTAACTTCTAGCTCTGCCACAGTAGCGTTATCTTCAGAGCAGAACAATTGAGGATTCTCAGCTATAGGAGAATCTAGAGATTGTAATATTCTAATTGTTAACTCCACTGAAGAACTACAAGTTCCATCTACTATAGTATATTTAGTTTTGAAGTCTCCGAAACCATCAGCATCATTCTGATACATTTGGGCTAATTGTGCTGCAGTTGGGCTAAAAGTTCCAGCAGTTTTACTCACGTCTGGGTCTAATAGACTAATAAGATATTTTCTTATTTCATCTACACTAGGAAATAATGTTTGCACATCTGCTTCACAAACAATTCCAATATTTACATTTCCAATTACAATAGTGTTTTCTGTTACGGTCAACTCAAATTCAGTAAAATCGGAACCAGAAAGACATGTGTCTGTGTCGTCTTCACTCACAGTATAGGTGATCGTGTAAACCCCTGTCGCAGAAATGTCAAAGAGACCATTTTCAATAACTCCTGAATCATCTGAGAATGTTCCTCCTTCTTGATTATCCTCTGTTAATTTAGTGAATAAATCAAATTTTTCTTCATTTTCACAAAGTGAGAAAGCAGCAATTGTTCCAGGATCTGCAGGTATAGTGTTATTAATTGTTAACGAGATATCGGTTGATACCGATCCGCAATCACTTACATATGTATAATTAGTTACAAATGATTGTGATGGAGTGGTTGGATTATTAATATATCCAAAAATCTGCGTAGCTAAAATGGCTGGTTCCACTGTAAAGTCACCATCTAAAGCTGGATTAAATTCAATAACTAAGTCATTGAAGTAACTTATAGCAGCTGACGGATTTGAAATTAAAGTGAAAACTTCAGTGATACATAGGTTTTCATTCACTGGAGTTCCAACGGAATCAGTTCCATCACTAACAATAATATCGAATTGAGTTTCAGCATTAGTTCCAGTAGTAACACAATTGGCAGAATCATCTACAGAATAGGTGATTGTGTATGTTCCAGCGCTAACTGTTGTTGGATCAAAATTCCCGTCAGAGTTGATACCTGTTCCAGAGAAAGTTCCTCCGGTGGTTGCACCATCACTTAATCTAGAATCATCTAAAATAACAACATCAGTACTTCCACAAGGA
>JAGXIK010000080.1 GCA_024635715.1 Gillisia sp. | reverse complement strand
TACCTACGATGGTAAAAAAAGGACTGCCTATCAATTCAAAGTCCTACCTTATAAAATTCCACCTGGCAATATCGCAGCTTATTTTCCAGAAACCAATCCTTTAGTACCTTATAATCATTTTGCAGAACGAAGTAACACACCCATTAGCAAATCGGTGAAAATTCGGATTGAAAAGGAGAATTAACCAAGAGATAGTATAATCTAAGTAGTCAACTTAAAAAAACAAAGCCCCGTTATCAAATAGATAACGAGGCTTTTTTTGTGGAGAATGAGGATTAACTGCGTTGATCCCATTAAGGGAATACCTGGCAATCATGGAAACTCAGACCTCGCCAAAAAGGCGATGCTGGATTTTATTTATTTTTTAGCCTTGTCCCAAAAATATTTCATTGAATTTATTTCTCATTTCAGTATTTCCCAGCATAACTATTTCGGCTCCCCGGGGAAGTAGCGTATCTGCTGTTAATAATGTAAGAACTTTTGAATTCTCTTTTATGGCAATGACTGAGAGTCCTGTTTTAGCACCTATGCCAGATTCTGCTAAAGATTTACCTTCTAAGGAAGTAGGTGTCGGGGTAATAAATAAGGTAATACCTTCACCAAGAACCGTTAGTTCCTGCCCTTTGGAAATAGACAAAACTGCTTCAGAACCCAAAGTAGCATAACTCAATACAAAATTAGCTCCTGCCCTATGGATAATATCAATATTTCGAGCTTCTGATATCCGGCTCACTATTCTCAATTCCTTGTTTAATTGACGGCAATAGGATGCGAGATAAATATTCATAGTGTCGTCATTGGTAGATAACAATACCGAAGGGGCTTCCAATACTCCAGCTTTCTTCAGCAGTTCGTAATCCGAGGCCCGACCAGCGAATACCTTATTACAAAATTGCCTTGCTTTTTTGCATATCTCCGGATCTTTATCAATTAGATTCACCAAGATATCGTTTTTACGTAATAATTTTACTGCGGCTAGCCCTACCTTGCCTCCTCCAATCACCAGAACTGGATTAGGATTTATATTATGCTCAAAGAAGAGCTCATCAATGCTTTCAAGCTGATCTTTATTTCCAATTATGACCAAAACACTTTCGAAGCTTAGTTTTTCATTACCATGCACTGGCTTCAGTTTGCCTCTCTCCCAAATTGCCACAATACTAACCCCAAATTTTTGTCTCAATCCAACCTCTCTAATAGTTTTAGAAGCCAAATGAGTATATAGTACGGGCAATTCTGCAATAAATAGATCTTCATATTGTCCTATTGGTTGAGATTTTGCATGTTGTGCATTTACTCTGTTGGCCAATTGTTCCCCAAGCCATCTTTTTACAGGTAGTACGTGATCTGCGCCACTCAATTGCTGTACATGAACCGATTCATCATCAGTGGCTATAGCAACTATAGGTATGGTAGGAGCTATGTCCCGTATGGTGAGAATGATCTTGGTGTTTAGAATGTCATCTCTATTGACAATAATCATTTTCGCATCCTTGATATTGGCAAGGATATAGGTTTCCTGGCTATCCAATTCCCCAAATATTACGGGAACACGCTCATCATGATATTCAAGCGCTTTTGGCAGATCGTTTTCGATAACGTAAAAAGGGGTCTTCTCTTGTTTCAATCGTTCTGTTAGATCTCTTGCTATAACATCATAAGAACATATTAAAATATGATCTTTTGTTCCTTGAGGAACTTGGCGGGGAACCCTGTTTTTGTCTTGGGACTCTAAAAGTGGAACATAAAAATGCCGTATAAATGCAAAAGGTAAAACTATCAGTAACATAATAATCCCAGACACTAAAACTAATATACTGAATAGCCTACCTATATCAGATTGGAATGTGATATCTCCAAAACCAAGCGTACTCATCACCGTGAGTGTCCAGTAAAATCCAGTGATCCAGGAATGATAATGGCCTTCAACCTGAGCCATTATAATATGGAAAAGAACAGAATAGATTATGATGACAATTCCCAAAAGAGCCAGATATCTAAGAAGTATCTTAGAGTTTCTTTTGAAGTCTCTGTCTCTCAAATAAAATACTAACTGACTACCTACAAATTTCATAATCTGTTTTGCTAAAAAAGGTTTACAATTTGAATATTTCAGATTCTTAACACATACAATTTACGTCATGTTTTTCTTAAATCCTCATGCCGATTTTTAATCCCCGTTCCGATAACTTTTGGGAGGTTTCAAAGATTAACAAAAGATCGCTGATCTAAATGAAAACAAGATATGAGATTTGCCTGCGGAATTCATTCAGAAATAAAGACTCTTGAAAAGCAAGGAAACTGAGAAATAAACCGCTGCAAAAGAGACCGTTTAAAGAAGTGAAATAGGTATAATTCCTATTATTTAGATTTTTACCACGGCCAGATTCAATTTGACTTAAGCTATTTTGAGCAGTGAGGAAAATGTCATTTAGATTTAGCAGCCAAACTTAGGAAGTTTGAAAGTAAATATCTGGTGAGTTTCGCTAAAAAAATGATTTCTTTAGCATGAAACTTAGAAAGCTAAAGGCGAGCTTTCACCAAGTATTCAAGTAATTTGAGATCACAGAAGATTATTAGTGAAGAATATGTATATTAAAAACAAAATTTAATGCTTTAACTTTCGGTAATTGATACAGCAGCAAGACAAATATTATATACTGTTTAAAAATTGGAGTTTGGATCCAAACCAATGGTCTATGCTCATGGATGGCACCGCGGTAATATTGACTTTACTAGGGTTTATAATTGCCTTCTGGCTTTATCAAGTACAAAGAAAAGACAAGGCTACAGATGCTCATCGGTTCTTTAAAGCTTCGCTTCCGGGATTAAAATCTTCCATGCAATATGCGATCGCAGACCTTCGGGAATTTAAAGAATCTCTTGATCTGGATAAAGTGGTAGACCCGGTGTTATCTGTTACCCTAAATGATAAGTTTCTTGAAAAAGTAAATCTGATAGCACTTAATCGCTATTATGCAAAAAATGATAAAGCCAGTCTGGAGCATTTTAATCGCTTACTGGTAGATTCAAATTTTTTTGGTGATTACAGGGATTATATTACCAATCAGATCAAATATTTTAGAACAGTTTATCTGGAAAGAGAAGAGACCAGATCCAGCAATATGCTTAGGATGAAGGAAAAAATTAGAATAGTCTTAGACAATGATATCTCCAGATTTGAAGAAATTCTTGCAAATATTGATGTACTACTTCTCGAAAATCCTGAGAAGTAATTCTAGTTGCGCTTTATTACCCTAACTGAAAATTTAAAGTGTCAAACAAGAAATTTAGAGAAATGGGAACAGAGAAAAAGCTGTGGTTTCCTCTGCCAAATATTGAGTTTAACAGCTCACAATTTAATTGTAGTTTTATTTTATGATAAAAGCAGTAATTATTGACGATGAAATCAATGCACAAGATTTATTGGAGAAAACCCTAAACAGGTATTTTCCCAATAAATTTAATATTGTGGAAAAATGCAATTCGGTAGATGCAGGGGTGCGTGCCATTAAGGAACACGAACCTGAGTTGGTGTTTTTAGACATCCAAATGCCTGAAAAGAATGGATTTGAATTATTCAAGTGTTTTGAGTGTATCAAATTTGAAGTCATTTTTACCACTGCCTACAATCAGTTTGCCATTCAAGCAATTAAGCGCAGTGCTTTAGACTACCTGTTGAAGCCTATTAATCACCTGGATCTCTCTGAAGCCATTAAAAGGTTTGAAAACAGAAATAAAGGGAATTTCGCTCATAAAAAATTATCCTTATTGCTTGAAAATCTGAATGTAAACGACCAAAACGTTAGTAAAATAGCCTTTCCAACACTTGAAGGTTTTGAACTAATTCATTCAAATCAAATTTTATACTGCAAGGCAGAAAGCAACTATTGTTGCATTAAAAAAATTGAAGGCATTACTAAAACGGTTACAAAGACATTAAAATATGTGGAAGAAATACTACCAGCCACTTCCTTTATAAGAATTCATAAAACCTACGTCATTAATTTAAATTATGTAGTTAGGTACAATAAGATCAATAAGGAAGTTGAATTAACCAATGGAGAGAAGCTTCCTGTTTCTTTTCGAAAAGAAGAAGAATTTATAAATGCCATCTTACAAAACAATTAAACTTTTCCTCCTCTTTTTTTTGTGGGCTACAATCGGCTTCACCCAAAATTATCCGAGTAAAAATTTCACTGCATCCAACGAATTGCCAAACAATACCGTTAGGTCTTTATTGGTAGACAGCAATAACATTCTATGGATAGGTACTGAAAATGGGCTTGTAAAAAAGGAAAATGACGTTTTTACAAACTTTTTTGAAGAGGACGGATTGGCTTTAAACAGCTGCTGGGCCATTGCAGAAGATAAAAATAAAAAGTTGTGGTTTGGAAGCTATGGTGAAGGAGTTAGCATTTATAACGGCACTAATTTTAAAGTGATTTCAGAAGAACAGGGATTGGTTCACAACGAAATAACCAAACTCTTTGCTGATGGAAATTATATGTATGTGGGAACCAGTGATGGGATTTCTATTATAAACATCAATACTCTTGAAGTACGTTGTTTAAATAATCATTCAGATAATGAACTATTCAGGGTTCAGGACTTTTTTGAATATAGGGATGAAATTTACGTGGTCACCTACAATACCGGGGTCTTCAAAATTGTCCCTAAGAATGACCAACCCGCTTTGGTAAAAGTGAATGATCATGAATACAATTATTCCGTTTTTGTAGATAAGGACAGTATTTACAGCAGCAATAAAGGTTTTTTTACTAAAAGTGTTCTTGGCGATTTTGTAAATGGAATAGATACCACTCGATCAAAAAAACTTGGAGTTTCCATTATTTGGGATTATGTTAAAAGTAAGGACCATAAAATTTTTGCAGCAGCCTGGGGAATTTACGATAGTAATGGAGGTATTTATGAAATTGCAAATAATAGCCTTATTTCCAGAGCATCAGATTTTAATATTAGCAGTAAAAAAGTAATTTCCTTAGCCTATGATCCCCGCTTCGAAAAATTATATGTTGGAACCAAGGACGCCGGATTGTTTGAGGTCAAGCTAAATCCACAAATAAAATTCAATGAAATTCAAGGAAAGAACGTCCTTGGATTTGCCAGAACAAAAAACTCTTCAGCTGTATTATTAGACGATGGCATCCTTTTAAAAGGCAATGAAAAGGAAAGTACAATCAGCTTAGCCCAGCTTAAAAAATGGCAAGAAGAATATGTGTTAAAAACCAAATTGCCATTGCCAAAACACCAGGATTCTTTTTATGAACTGGACTATGGCACAAAGGCAATGGATATCAGTTTTTATGATATTAAAGTATCGAAAAACAAGTATTGGGTAAATACCAATATTGGTGTATTTGCTATAAAACCTTCAGGAGCATTGGAAAGATATTTACCCTTGCATTCAGAAGAAATAAATTTTACGGAAGCCGGGGATCTAATAGAAACAAATCCTTATGGAGGACTTAGAATATATAGTGATCTGGACACTTTTAAATACACCCATTTTAAACAAGAAGACCCCCAAACCCCTACCATGGTGGTAAATAGCTTACAAAAGGATCTTAAAACCTATTTTTTATCTGTGTTTTCGGGTCTATATGTATGGGAGAATAATGAATTTAAATCCTATTTACATAATGGGATCTGGAAAGAAAAGAAGTTAAGACATATCACCACCTTAGGTGAAAATATCGCGATTTCCAGTGAATTTGGGGATGTATTCATTCTAAATGATGAAGCTTCCTTTAGGCTTTTAAATAAAATACCGCGGGCTAAGATTCAAGGGAATACTATTTCCTTTTTAAAGGAATATAAGGGCTACTTAATAATAGGAACAGAAAAAGGCTTAACACTGTATAAGAACAAGCGTTACATCTTCTTAGATGAAGAACAGGGACTAAAACAAGCTTTATTAAGTGCAGAGGTAGATGAGAACAACTTGTTGATTGGAAGTAACAACGGCTATTACAGCATTAATCTTGCTGCGATTAGCGAGCCTGAGCTTTTAGTAACTCAATTAAAACTCGAAGAGATCTTTATAAATAACAATAAATTTCCCTTAAGCACATTTGCCGACAAAGAGAAATTAAATTTAGCGTATAATGAAAATACCGTACTGCTTAAATTTGGTACTAATGCACATCCTAATCCGCATAAATTAAGCTATCAATACCGCTTAAATGCAAATGATAGCTGGAGTCTTCCAAATTCTAAACCCGAGATCTTCCTGCCTTTTTTACCTACAGATAATTATAATGTAGCTGTAAGGGTGATAGATGCCAGCACCGGTTTAGATTATACTCAGTCATTGCTGAAATTT
>JAGXIK010000079.1 GCA_024635715.1 Gillisia sp. | reverse complement strand
CCCGCAATAAAGCCGGATAGAATTATAAACCAATATGCAGCACCAATACTTGCAGAGGTCATCCCTACAAATGTCCCACAATAAATTGCAGGTGGGATCTCTTTGATTATTTTATTTTCTTTGTTTCTAAAAAAAGTTGGAGTCAAGGAGGCAAGAGTTCCTATAAATGCAGCTGCTATAACAGGTCCAGTGTCTAATTTCAAATTTATTATGAAGGTAAATAGGGCTCCGAGAGTTACAAATAAGATAAGGATGTAACTTTTTGTAGATTTTTCATGAGATTCATGAGCCATTTTAACCAAACTAAATAAAGCAAGGAAACCAATAACACCAATAAATACTAAAACAGAAAATTCATTTAGAACATCATAAAAAATCGCTGTAACAAATGCAAGCTGTAATAGTACCAGAATGACCCTAGAAGTCCTTCTATATTGTTTTATCATATTAATGCTTCCTCTTAGATATTCTGGGATTTCTCATTAAAACAAAGATATCTTTTTTCTTAGAAAAGAGTTTTAATGTCCTCCTTAAGGTTAGTTTTTTTTATTATATTGATTATCCCCTTGAATCATATTTAATGATCAATTTTCTTTTTAATTATTGCTTTGAAAAAAGTATGAACATAAAAGTTTTAAATGATCGATTCTTGAAGGTTAATACTTATTTTCGAATCTTTATAAATTTATAAATCAGCTTATAATTCAACCCTATAAATGCATATACCCCAGCCGAAGTTTCGATTAGAATTTTACGATCTTCTCAAGAACGATCCCACGATATTTCAATGGATTAGTGAAAATAAGGTTAATGGTATTTGGTATGGGAGTATGGACAATCCCGAAAATTTATGGATAAGTGATTCTTTTTGGAAAACCTTGGGTTATGAGCAAGCTGAAAAAAGCAATTTTCATGAGTTAGAAGGGATTTTAACAAATTCTGAAGCTGTAGATGCCTTTAATCTATTGAAGGAAAATACAAAACCAAATATCGATTTTGAATCATTCTTTAAATTTAAAAATAAGGCAGAGGAAAGTGTTCTATTAGAGGGAAGATCAAAAATTATTAAAGAAGAGAATGCTACTACTCCTAAAATCTTAATAATTTTTACAGATGTCACGAAAGAGCATAAAAAAAATAAACTCTTTTTAGATAAAAATAATTATTTGAATAAACTCACAGAAATTTTTGAAGAAGTAAATGAACTTACCAGAACTGGAGGATGGGAAATGGATCTTGAAAAGGAGACTTTGATCTGGACAAAGGTGACTAAAGATATTCATGAGGTTCCTCAAGACTTTATTCCAGATATAGATACAGGAATTAATTTTTACAAAGAAGGAGAAAGTAGAGATCATATTACAGAATTATTTACCAAAGCTGTAACCGAGGGAATTCCATTTGATACAGAATTGGAATTGGTCACTGCAAAAGGAAATGAGATTTGGGTTAGAGCTTTTGGAAAACCCGAAATGAAAGATGGCAAATGCATAAGGATTTATGGCGCTTTTCAAGATATAAACAAAGACAGAAAGCGAGAGATAGAATTTCAAATAAACAAAGATAGGTTTGAGCAAGTATTCCAGAGTTCTCCTATTGGGATTATTTTAGTTAATACCCAAAATAAGATCCTAATGGCTAATCCGGCGTCCTATAAGATTTTCGGATTTAAAAAATCTGATGCTGAAGCCATTTCAAAATTAACATTCCGGCAACTTATTCATCCAGATGATCTAAGGATGGCAAATGCCTACAGAGAAAAGTTGTTAAATGGAGAAATAGATAATTACAAACTAGAATTAAGATATTATAACAGAAGCAAGGAAATTCTATGGTGTGATGTTAATACTTCAATTATTAGAACCGATTCTGAAAGTACAGACCTTATTGTATCTCAGGTAGAGGACATTACTTCAAGAAAATTATTGGAGAAACGAGCTGCAGAGAATGCATTGCAATTTAAAAGCGCATTCGAATTTTCTCCTAATGGAATGGCGATGATATCCTTGGAAGGTAAATGGCTTAAAGTAAACAGGATACTTTCAAAATTGCTAGGATATACCCAAAAAGAGTTCTTAAAGAAAGATTTCACTGAATTTACTCATCCAGACGATAGAATTCTAGATTTAGAAAATCTTCAGGATTTGTTCTCAAATAAAATTAAAACTTATAAAGTTGAAAAGAGATATGTCCATAAGAACGGAAATATTGTTCATGGTTTAATCAGCGTTTCTTTGCTGCGAGATCAAGATGGAGCTCCGCTATATTTTATTGCCCAGATAAATGACGTAACAGAGAGTATAGAAGCTAAGGAAGCTTTAAAAACCAGTTTAAATGATCTAGAAATATTAATGGATGCCACTACACAGGTTTCTATTATTGAAACAGATCTAAATGGGCTTATCAAAAAATTTAATAAAGGTGCAGAAAACTTATTAGGTTACACTTCTGAAGAAGTAGTGAAAAATGAAGAGGTTTTATTGTTTCATGATTCCGAAGAGATTATGAAGCGTTTGGCGAAATTTGATTCTAAAGATGCAAAAAACCTAACTGATTTTGAAATTCTTACCTATTATGCAATGCAGGGGAAATTCGATTCTCATGAATGGACGTATATAAGAAAAGATGGGAGTAAGTTCCCGGTACAATTGGTTACAACAGCTGTTAAGAATAATTCAGGAGAGCTTATTGGTTTTTTAGGTATTGCTACAGATATCTCTTTGGTTAAGAATATAGAATACGATCTAAAGGAAAGCGAACAACGTTTGCATTTTGCCTTAGAAGGATCTGGAGATGGATTTTGGGACTGGGATATTCCAGAGGGAAAACAATATATGTCTGATCAGGCAAAAATTATGTTAGGCTTTAATACTGAAGAATCTTTAACAGATATTAAGGAATGGGATAATAGAATTCATCCAGATGATAGAGAGGGCTCAGATCTGGCATTGAAGGATTATTTTGAAGGTAGAGCAAAAGAATATAATATAGAAAAAAGAGTGCGATGTAAGGATGGATCCTATAAATGGATCTTAGATAGAGGAAAGATAATAGAGTGGGACGCTTCTGGTAATCCGCATAGAATGACTGGAACCCAAAGCGATATTACCAAGAGAAAACTAGCCGAAGAACTAATCCTTGAAAATGAAGCTAAGTTTAGAACATTATATGAACTGTCTCCTATTGGGATTGGGGTAATTGAAGCCAAGTCTGGGAAATTCTTGAATGCGAACAAGGCACTTTTAAGCTCTGTTGGATATAACCTTGAGGAATTTACATCACATAATTTCAAGGATTTAGTTGCACAAGAGAGTTTTGCGAAAAATCAAGGAAAACTAGAAAAATTTCTAAATGAGGGAACTAAAGAAGCCTGTGAAACTGTATTCCTTAAAAAAGGAGGTTCTTCGTTTCCTGTTTTAATTTCTGGAGTAAAATTGAAGGATGCTGCTGGAAATAAAAGTATCCTTTCTACAATCCAAGATATTACCATAAGGAAGAAAATGGAAAATTCGTTAGTAGATGCAAAGTTAAAAGCAGAGCTGGCGAATAAATCAAAATCTGAGTTTTTGGCAAATATGAGCCACGAAATTAGAACTCCATTAAATGGAGTAATAGGATTTACAGATCTTTTAATGAAAACAGAGCTCAATCCTAGTCAAAAACAATACATGAGCACTGTTTATAATTCTGCTAATTCCTTACTAGATCTAATAAATGACATATTGGATTTTTCTAAAATTGAGGCAGGTAAATTAGAAATTAGTATTGAAAAAACCGATCTATTAGATCTTTGTGGTCAAACAATAGATATTATAAAACATCAGGCTCACGAGAAAGATCTGGAGGTATTACTAAACATTTCTTCAGATATCAATAGATTTATTTATGCTGATGCCATAAGAATAAGACAGATAATCACGAACCTCTTAGGGAATGCTGTAAAATTTACTGAAAAAGGAGAAGTAGAACTTAAGATTGATGCTGTACCCGTTACAGGAAGTGAAGATGAAATGATCTACACTTTTCTTATTCGTGATACTGGTATTGGGATTGCTCCAAATAATCTTAAAAAGGTCTTCAACGCTTTTGATCAAGAAGATTCATCTACTACCCGAAAATATGGAGGAACAGGTTTAGGCCTCACTATTAGTAATAAACTGCTTGGGCTAATGGATAGTAAGTTGGAATTAAGCAGTGAATTAGAGGTTGGAAGTGAATTTTCGTTTCAAATTAAATTTAAAACGGAAAAAGGAGAGAACTCGCTGCAAGAAGATTCTAAAAAAATAAATAAAGTACTTGTTATAGACGATAACCTAAATAATAGGGTAATTCTTAAAGAAATGCTTGCAATAGGGAATATAGAATCTCAGTTGGTGGCAAATGGTATTGAAGCGCTTCAAGCCTTGGAGAATACTAACGATTTTGATCTGGCAATTGTAGATTATAATATGCCATATATGAATGGCCTAGAATTGATTGGGCATATAAGAAAAAAATTAAATTTTTCTTCAGAAGATCTACCACTCATCCTTTTGCATAGTTCTGCAGATGACGAAAAGATCCATCAATCTTGTCGTGACCTAAAAGTTCAGTTTAATATCACGAAGCCTATTCAAATAGATCAATTATTTAACATGTTGAAAAACATTAAGGCTCCTCAAAATGAAACCACTTTTAACGATGTAGTACATAGAATAGAAGAAACCGACATTGTATTTAATATTCTTATTGCTGAAGATAATCCCGTAAATAAATTTCTAGCCAAAACGATCATCAAAAAAGCGCTGCCATCTTGTAATATCTTAGAAGCAGATGATGGTCAAGAAGCTGTAGAAATATTTAGTTCTGAAGTGATAGACCTTATTTTTATGGATGTACAGATGCCTATTTTAAGTGGTTTTGAAGCGACTAAGGAGATCAGAAAACTTGAAAAGGAGGGAGAGCACATTCCTATTATAGCACTTACAGCTAGAACAGTTAAAGGGGAGAAGGAAAGATGTGAGGAATTTGGCATGGATGATTATGTTACCAAACCAGTTGTATTTAATACCATTAGTGATATTATTAAAAAATATCTTCTTTCACCATCTAAAAATAAAAGAAATTGAAACAGCTCCTATCGTTAAAAACAGTCTTCATTTTGACAAAAAAGAGTTAATGGAAAAACTGGAAGGTGATGAGGAAGTTTATGCTGAATTAAGGATCATGGTAAAAACTAATTTAATTGATATTCAAAAATAAATTGGATTTAGCAATTGAAGATGAAGATCTCACCTATGTACGAAAAGTAGCACAAGCCCTTAAGAGATCTTAGTTAAATTGCTGCTTTTATGTGTTAAAATACTTATCTTTAAGCCTTGAGCACATAGATACTCATGATAAATCTGTACTTTTATCCCGAAATAAGGATATTAAAAAAGAAATACAGATAGTATTAGAATTAATTTAAAAATCTGGATAAGGTAATTCCCCAAATCACCGCGCCCTATGAAAACCCTACACAACTCCCCTCGGGATCATGCTACTATTTTATTAGTTGAAAGTGATGCTTCGGAATGTGAGAAATTCACCCAAATTGCCCTCAATGAAAATTGGTTTTTAATTGTTTGCCAGGATGGTATAGAAGCTATTCAATGGTTAAATGATAACAGTACTGCAGATCTTTTCATTATTGAAGAAAACTCCTCTCCAATAAGTGGATATCAAATAGCAGATTATATTAAAAATGAATTAGGTCTAGCCTTACCTGTTATAATAACCACTGGTGAAATCCCTGTTGTTCAAGAAAGAAGAGTTTTAGCATATGCAGAAGGGATTATTAAGAAACCTTTTGTGGCTGCCTCAACAATCTTGCAGATTAGAGAAACTTTAGAGAAATCTATAGAAATAGCTCCAGAGAAAAATGATTATTATTCTTTAAATTATTTAAATGACCTTTCTGGGGGAGATGAAGAGTTTATAATGGAATTATTAAAGGTTTTTAGTGCTTCAGTAAATTCTGAATTAAAAAATTTAAATGAAGGTTTAACTCAAAAAGATTATCTTAGAATACGGGAAATAGCACATGGTATAAAACCATCCTTTGATATGATCGAGAATGAGAAAGGTAAAGGAATTTGCCGC
Organism: Gillisia sp.; assembly: GCA_024635715.1. GTDB lineage: Bacteria > Bacteroidota > Bacteroidia > Flavobacteriales > Flavobacteriaceae > Gillisia. The sequence continues at coordinate 13,734 of JAGXIK010000079.1, read as the reverse complement.
TTATTAGATTCTGCAGTTGATGAAAGGGATGTACCTAAACTTATAGAAGAGCTCAATTTAGAATTTGCAAACATCAATAAGCAATTAATCAACGACTTTCCCGAGTTAAACTTGAAATGATGAAGAAAATTTTGGTGATAGAAGATAACCCAATGGTAATTAAATCTTTAGAGTTTAAACTTACTAAGGATGGCAATAATGTGATGGTAGCACACGATGGTAGAGAAGCGATGAAGTTATTAAAAGAAAATGAATTCGATTTGATATTGACAGATCTTATGTTGCCATTTGTAACTGGAAATGAATTAATAAGTTACATCAAGAAAAACACTCCTAATACACCTATAATTGTTTTATCTACTTCAACCCAGGAAAATATAATCATGGATGCATTTAACATGGGCGTAGACGACTTTATAACAAAACCTTTTAGCCCAAACGAATTATCTTTAAGAGTAAAACGTTTATTGAATAAGAATTAAGAGCTTATTGAATATACTTACTGATGATTTTTTAGATTACCCTACTCATAAACAATCATTTTTCATGCTTAATTTTTATACATTCAATTTCCATTTGAACCTAGAGTCCTTGCCATGGATTATGAAATTGAATATAGCTTTCGCGCTTTTTTTTCTGTCTTTAGCCATCATCTTTTTTATTTCTATTATTTGGATTAGGATTTTTAAGATCTACAGAAATGAAAAAAAGAGAAAGCAACAGGCTTTGTTAATAGATTTTTTGAATTCCTATTTGTTTGATGAAGATTTTGATAAGGAATTAGAGATTAAAAATTTTAAAGAGAATCATTTAAAGACTTCTTTAGAAATCAAGGTTACTATAAAAGAAATACTCCATTTTCATGAGAATCTAAAAGGAGAATCTGCAAAAGATTTGGAATCATTATTCAGTAAATTAGACCTGGTGGAATTCACCTTGTTAGATCTAGAGGATGGGCGCTGGTTTACAACTGCTAGAGCAATAAACGCATTATCAGAACTCTGTATTGAAGTTCCTAACCATAGAATTGAAGCTTATTTAAACGAGTCTCGAAATGAGGTTAGACAACAATCTCAGCTATATTTTCTTAAGCTGGCAGAAGAACATCCTTTAAAATTCCTGGATAAAACAGTGAGGCCTTTAACTACATGGCAGCAAATTTATATAGAAAACGCATTGAAGAATTTTTATAAAGGTCCCGCGCCAGATTTTTCAAATTGGTTAGATCATGATCTAACTAGTGTGGTGGAATTTTCAATTAGAATGATTGCGAGGTATAATCAATTCGAAAACATTCCAAAATTGATTCCCTTTCTTAAATCTAAAAACGACACTTTAAAGCGTGAGGCTATTTCTTCTCTTGCTAATTTGGAAGATATTGGATTGCTAGAATTGTTAATTCCTACCTTTATGGATAATAGCAGAATAATAAAATTAGAGATCTTAGATGCTGTAGAACAAATAGGGAATTATGAGGATCTAAAGAAGATAGGAGAACAATTAGCTACCACAGATTGGGAATTAAGAATAAAATATCATAATATTGAACTAGGCTTTCTTCCAGAAAAAAAAGAACTCATATATTCACAGTTCATGCTAGAGAAGAGATTCGAGATATAGATGGGTTCAGTTTTAAGTCAGTTTACTGAAATAGCAAGTTGGTTTTTTTTGATTTATGGGTCAATTATTATTAGTGGCTATTTATTTACCGCAATCTATTCTATTATAGAAATTAGAGACTATAAACGCAGGAATAACTTTGAAGATGATATAGCCCTCCTTCAGTCTCTAAACCTCCCAGCCATTTCCATTTTAGCACCTGCTTTTAACGAGGGATTAAATATTGTTGAAAATGTTCGTTCCCTATTAACTATTAATTACCCTTCTTTCGAAATTGTAATTATAAATGATGGGAGCAGCGATAATTCCATGGAATTACTTTTAGCAGAATATGAACTTGAAAAAAAGGATGTTCTTTATCACAACTTCGTGAAAACAAAGGATATTAAAGGTATTTATAAGTCCAAGAATAAAGCATTTAAAAATCTTACTGTTGTAGACAAAGAAAATGGAGGTAAAGCTGATGCCTTAAATACGGGGATTAACATTTGCCAAAACAGTGTGATTTGTTGCATTGATGTAGATTGTATTTTAGAAAATGATGCAATGCTTAAACTAATTAAGCCATTTTTAAATAACGGTAATAAAGTGATTGCTTCTGGTGGAGTTATTAGAGTTGCAAATTCTTGCGTTATAGAGGATGGAAGAATTATAGAAGTTAAATTACCAGATTCTTTTGTTGCAAGAGTACAAGTCTTAGAATATTTCAGAGCATTTTTAATGGGAAGAATGGCTTGGTCTAGAGTAGATGGTTTGTTGCTTATCTCTGGAGCCTTTGGCATGTTCGATAAGCAAATTGTAATTGAAGCTGGAGGCTATGATACCAATACAGTTGGAGAAGATATGGAATTATTGGTAAGAATGCGCCGAATGATGCAAGAGCGTAAAGTACCATACACCGTTGGCTTTGTGCCAGATCCTTTATGCTGGACAGAAGTGCCACAAACATGGAAAGTTCTTCAACGCCAAAGAAACAGATGGACCAGAGGAACTGCAGAAACTTTATGGATCCATAAAAAAATGATGTTTAATCCAAAGTATAGAATACTAGGGATGTTAAGCACTCCATTTTGGTTCTTTTTTGAATGGCTTGCACCTCTTATAGAATTTACAGGAATTTTATTTTTTATTATCCTCTTTATATTAGGACAAGTAAGTTGGCAGGTGTTTTTGTCCTTCTTTTTAGCGGTATATAGTTTTGCAATATTATTTTCTGTGACTGCTTTATTTTTTGAAGAATATTCTTTTCAACAGTATAAAAAGCCAAGTTATATTTTTAGGCTTATAGGTACTGCGATGTTGGAGCCAATAATATATCATCCGGTTATTATGTGGTCTGCTGTTATGGGTAATTTTGATCTTCTAAGAGGGAAAAATAGTTGGGGCGTAATGAGTAGGACGGGATTATCAAACGCTGGTAAAAAACAGAAGGACTAATTTTTATTTCTTCAATTAATTATAGGATTGTAAGCTAGAGTTTAAAACGAGAATTCACTCATTCTTCCGTTTGTTCTGATTTAGGACAAACATGCATTTAATCGATTAAATAGCCCTTTTGTCTGATTAAATTCAACTTATTATCCTATTTGGATTAATAAAATTATTATTGTTCAAAATTAGTAATTATGATCCCTAAGGGACTGTTAGTCTTCATTCATTTTCTTCTTGGAATTGCATTATTATTCTCTCAAGAGTCTATTCCCACTTATAATTATTCCGATTGCGATTTCCAAGTAATAGGGCATAGAGGTTATTCAGACATATATCCCGAAAACACGCTTTTAAGTATAGAAGAAGCATTTAAAAGAGGGGTCAAATATTGTGAGATCGATATTAATATAACTTCAGATGATGTGTATGTCTTGTATCATGATCAACCAACAATGTTTAGAGCAAGTAGCGGACAAGGTTATGTTGTTTCTTCCACATACGATGAACTATTACAACTGGATTTTGGAGATTGGAAAGGAAGCCAGTTTACCAATACTAAAATAGCAACTTTGGAAGAGGCTCTAATTTTAGCCGAAAAATACGATGCTTATCTATATCTGGACACAAAAAAAACGGACCATGAACTCATGTGTAGGGTGCTTCAAAATTCTAATGTGGATTCTAAGAGAATGCTCCCGGCTGTAGCTTCTATAGAAGAGGCTAAGAAATTTAAAAGTTACTGTCCAAATTCTTCATTCATCTACTTTGGAGGATTGCCGGAAAATGTGAATGATGACGGTTGGTATCAAGAAATGGTAGCTTTAGGTTGTGTGATCTTTGAGACTTATTATACGTTTGCTTTAGATGAAACCAATGAAAAATTTAAAACTTTTCTAGCTAAAGTTCACGAGAATAATGCAAAGGTTTGGGTGTTTACCTCTAATAATATTGAGGAGATCAAGAAATTGAAAAATGCCGGGGTAGACGGCGTAGAATCAGATATTGCAACCTCTGCATTAAAATCTATTTGCGAAGGATTAAACTTAGATACCAAGCCTATTACAGCGACTACTGGAAACTGGAATTTCGATAAAGGGAATTTATATAGTACAGGTGTGGGAAGCCAGCTTCGTCCTTTAAATTATAATAAAGAGTATGCACATCAACCAGTAAAATTTGGAACCACTACTTCTTTCAATATTAAATCTATAAATGGGAAGGAAGCTCCCGTAGCTAAAATCCCGGCTTTCGATCCTAACAACGGATTGTTCATTTTTACCAATTTTACTTCAGGGATAGAAGCAAATCTACATTATAACTATTCTCTAATAATGGATATTTATATCCCACAAGAAAGCAGTGATACCTATATAAGTTTATATCAAACAAACCCAGATAATGACAACGACGCCGAATTATTCATTGATTCTGACGGAATAGGAGTAAGCAACGAATATCACAATCCGTTAAAACCTGAAACCTGGTATAGGTTAGGGATCGTAGTTACAGAGAAAGCAATTAAGAAATATATTAATGGGAAATTCATTGGAGAGAATGAAATATCTGGAGGAAGATGGTCTGTATATAATGTTTTTGCTGGAGGACAAGATCAAGGCTTTTTGCTGTTTTCAGATAACGATAACGAAACTTCAGAATTCTATGTAAATGCTATTCAGTTAAGAAATTATTCAATGGATGCTAAAGATATCGCTGTTTTAGGAGATCCTAAAGCAGATGGAATTCCCATAGGAAATTCTGGGATCTATAATGTAAAGGCAGATAGGGAAATTGCGGGAGCTGTTGTTAACTGGGATAAAAATGAGATCTATTTAAAATTTGATAGGAATACAGACCTTTTTCAAGTTAAAGTAGATTTTGATATCCCTTATGGAGCTAAAAGTTCCATTGAATCTGGATCTTTATTAAATCTTAACTCCTTAGGTAAAGAATATCAAACTATAACTATCACTTCTGAGGATGGAACTTCAGAAAACATTTGGACTTTAATACCAATCCAGGAAAGTATAAAAGTTCAATAATCTAATCGAGTATAATTATCGTATTTCGCTAACCAATCTATAAAGTTTCTTTGCTTAAAATTTTAAGCTGGCTCAAGTAGAAGGAATGCTTATTGCCAGAAAAAAGATGATGGCAGTTATAGCAATTAATAGAGCTGGATTTCTAAGAACAACCTACGCAGACGCCGTAAATGTGGTATCCAAATCCATGAGCTCATATGGATAGAAACAAGAAAGCCATCAGATTTCCATCTCTGTAGGCTTAAGAATATAGAAAAACACCGTCCCAATTCCTATAAATCGTTTATATTTCTATTTAGTTTTTTATTCAGCGTATGAAATCTATGGCAAAAGCTAAAAATGAGAAATTATTAATGAACTTAAGATTTAAGAAGCTAGATGTGAAAATCTAATCTATTTTCGTTTTCTTTGATTTTTTAATAGTGACTATAGAATCCTCTAGAGTTTTAATCAACCTAAATAAACATTATGTCTAAAACAACACTTAAAGTAAACAATAACGGATCTCTTAAGGTTACGGGAGATTTTGAAATAGTAGATAAAGAAGGAAATGTGTATGACCTTGCAGGAAGAGATGTTATTTCTCTTTGCAGATGTGGGCTTTCGGAGAACAAGCCTTTTTGCGATGGTGCACATAGAAACCACTTTGAGCATGAAGCCGTTGCATTTGCTTTGCCACCAAAGAAATAAAGCTCATTTAAAGAGTAAAATAAAAAATGCAGTACGAAAGTGCTGCATTTTTTATTTAAGTTATATAGAAAACTAGAGTACATCTTTAAATAAAGCAAAGAGTATTCTATTTTATTTCTCTCAATTTGTTTTTTAACAACTTTAAATTTTTTATTTTTTTTGGCTCACGGTTTTGCTTGCAATAGATAGTGTGGTAATGGTGATTAGAAATAAAATTATATTGAATTTCCTTCCATTTATCCTCACTTAGGTCTGGCTGATAATGCAATAGTTCCCTGTATAATTTATCACTCCATTCCAAGAAATCATCTGTACCAAGATATTCCAAATCGGCATCGGCAAGAATGGCAGCAAGATGAGAGGTGGGGTTTTGAGGGATCTTAGTAGCTTTTATCATCTCACAGATCTTATTTATTTCTTCTGCTTTCAGCTCAAATTCCTTCAATTCCTTTGAAGCAATCACGCAACTTATTTCTTCATGGTTTTCTCTATTTATAATAAATCCAATATCATGGTATAGGGCAGCAATTTTTAAAAGAAATAGATCATGTTCTCCTACATTTTCCTTTTTTGCTATATAAATAACTTTTTCTAATACACGTTGTGTATGTTCTAAAGAGTGATAATGCAGCCAAGAAGGTAAATTATGCTCCAAATTGGAAATCACTTTATTATAAATAGGAAGAAACTTATCCATTAACCAAATCTTTTGTTGTGCGTCCCAATTTTTTTATAACCAAGATATAGAATTGAAATAGTATAAACAATATGTGGTTTGTAAAAGACCTATTTAAGAGCTTTTGAAAATTAACTTAAACTGAAGGGTAGTTTAGATATTTTCTAAAACACATGAATATTTACTTCTAAAGTAACTAAATTACTACAATAACCGCTTTGTAATTTAATTTAATTTATTTTATAAGTGTCTGCTCCACAGGTGGTATCTATCAAATTCTGTAATAAAAATAGTTAATAAATATCTAATTTTTAAATTTTAATAGTAAAAAGGGTGTATTTAGAAGCTTTTTGAAGCTGTTCACCGAAAATCTCTTTTTTAATATTTATAACTTCACTACCTTGATAGTCAGTATGTTTGATAGCGTTGAAGTGTTTTGTAATTTGCATTTAAAGCTGAAACTTAAAAATCAACAACTTATTTAAAATATCCTAAGTAGTTTTAAGTACTCATCCCCACATTTTTAGTGATTCTATAATAGCCTTATTGGCATAAATTAAAACATGCTGCTTCTTAGAATTTTGAATTAATTTTTAAATGCTATAGAAGCAATCAAGCTACTGGAAAAAATTTATTTGTTAAAGATGAGAAGACAACATTCCTTTTTGGTTCTTATAACAGTTTTGTTTGGTTACTGGCACTGTGTCGCCCAAGATCCAGAGCAATCTGATAGTTTAAAAGACGTCTATTACTCTAAATCAGAAAATCAGACAGATTTAGAAATGCTCTTAAATATTGCTAAGAATGAAGTAGATCCAGATAGTGTATATAAATATTCCACATTATTAATAACAAATGCAAAGATTATTGGAGATGATGAAAAGACATACGCAGGTTATCACCAACTAGGTAATGGCTTGCGTTTACAAGGTGATTTTAAAGAAGCTTTAAAAGCCTATTTCAAGAGTCTAAATTATGCAAATAAAATTACGGATAACAAGGGAGTTGCATATACCAATATAGAAATAGGTAATGTATACTCCTTAATTGGAAATACTGCTAATGCAGATATATATTATAATAAAGGGATAGATGAGTTGCGTAAAGAGGAAGATTCAAAGTCGTTTGGAAGCGCTATTTTTAATGTAGGAGATGAATACATACGCATAGGGAATTTAGAGAAAGCTGAGATTCTCACTAAAGAAGCCAAGCTTATTTTTGAAAAAGTAGACTATCCTTTAGGCATAGCTTATTGCTTAGGAAATCTTGGTAGAATTAATGCAGGTCTGGGTAAGGATGATCTGGCTGAAGAGAATTTAAATACGGCTATCGCTCTACTAGAAGAGTTGAATGCACATAACGCCATAGCAGAATTCCTTGTTTCTCTCTCAGATGTATATTCAGAAAAAGGAGACACAGATAAAGCTTTTGAATATGCTAGCAGAAGTTTAGAGATCTCAAAGAAATATGGGTTCAAGAATTACATAGCCAATGCCTATGCAAAACTTTCAGAACTATATGAAGAAATAGGATATACTGCAAAATCCTTCCAATACTATAAAGATTATATCACGTATCGTGATAGTGTGCGGAATTTAGAATCTGTAAGTGAGATGGCAAATTTACGCACCAATTTTGAAATTTCACAAAAACAAACCGAAGTAGATCTGCTGAGTCAGCAGAAAAAAAATCAACAAAATATTGTTATTGGGGTGTTAGTAGCATTATTCTTATTAATGCTCTTGGTATTTGGATTGTACAGGAGAAACAATTTTATAAGACGTACTAAATTGATCATAGAAAAAGAAAAGAATAGGTCTGAACATTTGTTGAAAAATATTCTCCCAGAAGAAACGGCATTAGAGCTTATGGAAACCGGAAAGGTACAGGCAAAAAAATTTGAGGAGGTAAGTGTTTTATTTACAGATTTTGAAAGCTTTACCCAATATTCTGAAAGTCTCTCTCCAGAAGAACTTGTTAAAACTGTAGATTTCTATTTCACCAAATTCGATAAAATTATAGAAAAACATGGTTTGGAAAAAATAAAAACAATTGGTGATTCCTATATGTGTGCAGCAGGAGTACCATTCCCTATGAAAGATCATGCTAAAAAGATCATGTATGCTGCACTGGAAATTTTGGATTTTGTAGAAGAATCAAAAAAAGACCACCAAGCTCTTGCTGCTCAATTTGAAATTAGAATTGGTATTAACAGTGGCTCCTTGATCGCTGGAGTGGTGGGAAGTAAAAAATTTGCTTACGATATTTGGGGAGATACAGTAAATATGGCCTCTCGTATGGAATCATACTCTGAGAGTGGGAAGATAAATATTTCAGAAAACACATATAAATTGGTCAAAGGTGATTTTTCTTGTAAAGAACGAGGTAAGATAGAAGTTAAAAATAAGGGGATGGTTCCTATGTATTTTGTAGAGAACATTAAAGAATATTCGGCTAAGAGAAGGAATGGAGTACCCACTGCAATGAGTTAACAAATTTAATAGCTGTTTATAAAAATAAAACCAACTAAAATTAAATATTATGAAAACAACTACATTCTTAAGAAGAACAATTAAAACTGCCAGTTTTTTAGCAATTCTTCTCGTTTTGATCTCCTTTAAAAAGGAAAAACAAATCTCACAAGATTATATGGAGAACACTAAAGATCTTGTATGGAACAATGAGAATATAGATAACATGGCTATTCCTATTAAACTTAATATCAATGATCTGGAGCGAAAAGATGTACAAGTAGTTTTAGTGGTAGATACCGATGGAATAAATGAGCAAAATTTGGAATCTAAAGTACTTTTTGTAAATGTGGGAGACTCTACTGCCTCACGTACTGGAAATTCTAAAAATTTCTTAACCAAAGTTTATAAGAACAAAAAAATTGAGTGGAGTGCAGTGCCTAAAGATGAAACTAGTAGTTTGAGCATAGACGTATTAGCTATCTTTAGAAAAGAAGATGGAGGTGCAGAGATCATGGAAGATATTTATATAGAAGAAGGTAAGAAAGGAGTGGTAACTGCAAAAATTAAAAACAAAAAGGTAGATGGGATAGAAAATTATAGCGTGGTTTTTAGGATCAATGAAGAGACACCTAGAACATTCGTAATAGATCCTAAATTGCAAATGGGACCTTAGATTAAATGATAGGATCTTTAATTTGAAAGAAAACAAAAAGCAATATCCTAGATATTGCTTTTTGTTTTTATAAGAAAGTTATTTTCTAAACTTAATTTCGGAATTCAACTATACACTTAACTTCCCGTTTAGTGATCGTTTTTAAATTATCCATGATCTTAAAATTCCAGTTTCATAAAGAAACTACAACTTAAAAATAGGGAGCTGTTTTTTAAGAAACAGTTAGAAAAACTGAGTATTTATAATCTTTCTAGCTAAATAATGAATCCATTTTATGCGCATTCTTTCTTGGATGTACATAATTTATGATGCACATCCCAAAACGAACGGACAATCTAGCTTACGCCAGGAATTTCTACCATTTTACCTTTCTTGGATTCTCCAAGAACTGTAACTTCTTTATTTTTACGATACTCTTCTATAGCAAGGATAAGTTGCTCCTTGGTATCTCTACGGATTTTTATGGCCGTTCTTTGGTTTTTATTACGGACTTCTATATAGAATCCGTCTCTTAAATCTTTTGGTTTTGTGGAAGGTCTTCCCATATTTGTTATTTCAATGATTACAATTAATGCAACCTAAGGGTTTAATAATTAAACATATAATAAAAAAAGGAGTTAAAGAAATTTTATTGAACTTCATTACTCTTCAAGCCAATAATTATTCTTTTGATAGCCAATCTAAGTGCTTAGATGGATTTTGAGTTACAAAAGGACTAAGAAAGTCTCACAAAAATCAGCTTTTCCTTTAATTAAATGCAAAGGTAAGGATTTCTGCTGTAATTTCCGCTTTGTTAAGCTCTTGTATTTGTGATTTCCCTTTTATTGTTAAGAATAAGTGGTTGGTATTATTAAATTGTTTAAATAAAATAGAGCAAATTCTAGAAAACCGAATCTTGTAACTGAAAATAAACTACAGCGTGTTTCAGGGAATTAGCAACCTTAAAAATTATATTTGTTACTATATAATTTGTTGTAGATAGGTAGTTTAAAAATATAGCTGAGAACATGGAAATTGATAAAATAGCTCTGATAAAGATTAAAAGTGGTCAAGTTTTAAGCACCAGGTCCAAAGGGAAGAGCAACTATTATTTCCCAGGAGGAAAAAGAGAAGCTGGAGAGACAGATGAACAAACTTTGATCAGAGAGATAAAAGAAGAACTAAGTGTGGAGATCATACCAGACTCCTATAAATATATTGGCACTTTCAAAGCTCAATCTGACGGAATGAAAGAAGGTATATTAGTTAAAATGACTTGTTATACTGCAGACTTTAATGGAACTCCAAAACCGAATAATGAAATAGAAGAAATAAAATGGTTGAACTACGCTGATATAAATTCAGTTTCAGCAGTAGATAAAATAATATTTGACTTCTTAAAAGATAAAGGAGAATTAGACTAATACCGGGTATTCCATTGAAAAGTGATGTTTAGGAATCAAACAAGGTATTGACAAACTTAATAAAGGTAAAAGAATTTCTTACGATTCATTTTTAAAGAAAATACCTTGATGAAAGTTTTTTTATCCAAGCTTGGGAATTAAAACTTTTAAAACTCAATGAATAACTTTTAGAAAACTGGAGTAGTAAAGTTAGAGATAAAATCATAGATCAGTTATCTGAAAGAATTATATAAATATGAAGATTCTGTATAAATTTCAATACCGTCTGTGGTTTTAATGCAATTTTAATATATTTACCGCAATACAATCAAAAATCATCACTCCCCTTAAACTTGTTAATGAAACAATACATCTTCCTAGCGCTTGCATTATTTTCTCTTTCAAATTCTTTTTCACAGGTAGAAAACAATAATAAAAAGATTCGCGTTTTTCTGGACTGTCAATCTTATTGTGATCAGGATTTTATAAAACGTGAAATTCCCTTTGTGGATTATGTAAATGACCGTTTCCAGTCTAATGTTTTTATTCTCTCAAATCATCAGGTAACGGGGAGTGGAGGCCGTGAATATAAATTACAGTTTACCGGAAGGGAAATTTTTACGGGGGTAAATGATACGCTCTCTTTTGTTAGGCAGGCAACCGCAACTGATGATGAAGGGAGGCAACAAATGGTACAGACCCTCAAATTAGGTCTTGTAAAATACCTTGCACGTACAGAACAGGGAAAAAACGTACAGATAACATTTAAGGAAAATGAAGGAGGTGGCGGTACAGAAACAGAAGAGCAACAGGATGATCCGTGGAATCTATGGGTTTTCAACGCTCGCCTCAATGGTTATCTTAATGGAGATAAGAACTATTTTAGTAACAGTTTCAGCACAGGATTTTCAGCTGCCAGAATAACTGAAAAGTTTAAAACTTCGACCTCTTTTAGCTATAGTGTGAACAAGAATCGTTATGGTGAAGGGGAAGATGCCTTTGAATTTTCAAACGAAAATTATCGGGCAAACAATACAACAGTTTGGTCAATTGGTGATCACTGGTCTGCTGGTGGATACTTCGAATTTCTCAGATCAGACTTCTCCAATTATACATCTTCCTGGACCCTTTCTCCTGCAATAGAATATAACTTCTTTCCTTATTCAGAATCAAACAGCAATTATGTTGGTTTGATGTATAAAATAGGACCGTCATATTTCGATTATATAGAAGAAACCATTTATTTAGAAACCGAAGAATTGAGGTTTAAGCATAACCTTTCTCTAGATATAAGTTTAAATAAAAAGTGGGGGCAATTAAGCGGTTCAGCATCCTATGGCCATTATTTTCATGATGTTTCCAAGAACAGGCTCACATTTTCGGGTTATGCAGATCTCCGTCTTTACAAGGGTTTGTCGCTAAACTTTAGCGGATATTATGCGCTGCAACGAGACCAGCTGAATATAGCTAAAGGAGATATTTCCAATGAAGATCTTCTAACAAGAAGGAGACAGCTCGATTCAAATTATTCTTTTTATACTAGTTTTGGGATCCGTTACAGGTTTGGGTCTATTTTCAATAATGTGGTTAATCCCCGTTTTGATGGGGCAGGGAGCATGTTCTTTTTTTAAAATAGACTGACAGGAAATCGAAAACTCTACGAAATTAAACCGGAGCACAGATCTCCATCGATCATACTTCCTATAAAAATAAGGTTTCCAGATCCTCTATGATTACGAGATTAAAAATCACAGTACTTTAGAATAAAAGAAACTTGGAATGAGTAGGAAAGACTAGATCAAGAAGCTCAAAAAAAAGTTTTAGGAACTGATGTTTGTAAAAGAATTTCTACAGAATATTATTGCTGACATGGAACTCATAACCAGAGGTGTTATGTCTAAAATAAATTGCTCAAAACATTAGCGTAGAGATCGAGAAAAAGTGATAAAAGCCTTCAGATAGATGATGAACCGATTATCGCGCTTAGTCTAATTTCAATAAAATTTAGTAAATTTAAATGGGTACTTCAGAAATAAGGTTTTACCATTTAACTAAACGCATCTAAGAATGCTGACACTTCTGCCCATAATGTTGCTAAAATTTGAATCGTAAATAGCTATTGTTTTATGATAAAATCAATTCTTATAGGCCTGCTTTTATTAACTCCTCTAATGGGATTCTCGCAGGTAAACGACAGTCTAGCTGAGCCAGTTATCTCCATAGAAAAGGAAAAGCTCTTAAAAAATATAAATATCACCTTCGATATGCGCATGGAGTTTCAGGCATATACCTTTAGGGGTAGTGAACTTTATTACAACGGCTTACAGTTTGAAAATGGGTTCACAGCTCTTGGAATTTCTGCAAAAGTACACGAAAGAGTGGACTTTCATTTTAGAAATCGTTTTAATAAAGGCGGTGATGTGCAATCCTTGGATCGACTGGGAAGCAATATAGAATTGGCATATATAGACATTAAAGCTAGCCCATCCCTTAATATTGTACTGGGAAAGACCTATGCGTTTTACGGAGGTTATGAATACGAGTTCAAAGCGATGGATGTTCTGGAATATAATGATATTCAAAGCAATGCCCTGGCATTTGTTACCGGAGCCGGAATTACTTATCAAAATTCAAAAGATCACAAATTCGGTTTCCAGGTGCTAAACTCGCGTACCATGCTTTATGACGACCTTTATCGTGATGTAGTTACAGAAAATATCCAGGAACCCGACTGGCCGGTGGCACTTGT
>JAGXIK010000078.1 GCA_024635715.1 Gillisia sp. | reverse complement strand
CTTAATTGTTTTAGATCCTCTACGAGTGTATTAATAACTAATCCGTTACGCATTAAATCGCGTTGAATTTTATCTATTAGTTTTTGAGCTTTTGGATTTTTCAACTTATATATATTTTGTGTTACTTTCAAATTCTATGACCCTATAATAGCTTATTTTAAAGGCTTTTTAAGGCTGATCGCAAAGTTACTGCTTTAAAGTTTTTTTGAAACCATTTTGGCTAATATTTATAAAAGATTTTATTGCGCTATTTAAAGTGTTCATTCATAGATAGCTTGCGTTATTTCTATTAAGAATTAACAATTTATTAGTCTGTAATATTTTTAGTAGCAATCTATGTTTAGTAGTTTTAAACTTATTCTAAAAAACACAGAAAATGGAAAATTATAAACAGAAAGTAGCATTAATAACAGGAGGGAGTAAAGGTATAGGTTTTGGAGTAGCAGAAGCTTTGTTAAAACTTGGTATGAGGGTAGCTATTACTAGCAGAAATTTAGGTTCCGCAGAAAAGGCGGCTACAGAGTTGAAAAATATAGGAAGTGGTGAGGTCTTAGCTTTAGAAGCAGATGTTAGAGAATATAAGAGTCAAGAAAAAGCAGTTAAGAAAGTGATTGATACTTGGGGCCAACTTGACGTGTTGGTTGCAAATGCCGGTGTAGGTCATTTTGCTCCAATAGATGAGTTGAGTATAGAAGATTGGCAAGCAACCATAGACACCAACTTAACAGGAGTTTTTTATAGCATAAAGTCTAGTATAGAAGGTTTAAAAAAATCTGAAGGATATATTATTACAATTTCAAGTTTAGCAGGTACAAATTTCTTTGCTGGAGGAACTGCGTATAATGCAAGTAAATTCGGGGTAACAGGATTTACCCAAGCCGCCATGTTAGATCTAAGAAAGCACGGAATTAAAGTTAGTACCATAATGCCAGGATCTGTTGCAACTCATTTTAATGACCATGAACCAAGTAAAGAAGATGCGTGGAAAATTCAAAAAGAGGATATTGGAGAACTGGTTGTAGACCTATTGAAAATGAATCCTAGAAGTTTACCTAGCAAAATCGAAGTACGCCCATCGATGCCCCCAAAATCTTAATTTTAAAATATTCTGAACTGGGATAAAAACAATTCATAAATAGAAAATTAGAAGAATACCTGCCAAATTTATTTTGGCCGGTATTTTTTTTATTAAGCTTTAGATCATATAGTTAAAGATAAGCTAAACCTTCAAATGGATTACTTATTAGCTCTTTCCTTTTTGTAACTTCTTGTATAAAAAAATAATTATGAGTATTAAAGGAAAAACAATTATCATTACGGGAGCCTCAAGTGGAATAGGGGAAGCAACGGCCTTGAAACTTTCTAAAGAAGGAGCAAATGTAGTATTAACAGCGCGAAGGGAAGATAAATTAAAAGAGCTAAAAAAGAAAATAGAAGCTAAGAAGGATCATGGAAAAGCATTAGTAATAACGGCTGATGTAACAAAAAAGCAAGATTTTAAAAAGATCGTTGAAGGCACTTTGAAAGAATTTAAAAGTATAGATGGGATTATTAATAATGCAGGCTTAATGCCATTATCGTATATAAAAAATTTACATACAGATGAATGGGATAAGATGGTCGATGTAAATATTAAAGGCGTTCTCAATGGGGTAGCGGCTGTATTGCCAAGCATGATGGAACAAAAAAGTGGGCATATTATAAATATTTCCTCAAGTGCAGCTAGAAAATACTATCCAGGAGGTGCGGTTTATTGCGCAACTAAATCTGCAGTTAAAATGTTTTCTGAAGGATTACGTCAAGAATTAGCTCCAACTTATGGTATTAAGGTGACTTCCATAGAACCAGGATTTGTTTCAACAGAACTTACAGAAACCATTACCGATGAAGAAATTAAAAAAGAGCTTATGCCAATGGTTAAGGATCTTACTACTTTAGAAGCGGAAGATATTGCAGAGGCTATTTATTATGCCTTGTCTCAGCCTGAAAGAGCTAATATAAATGATGTTTATATTATGCCAACCGAGCAAAAGGAGTAATATATAGTAAAATTTAAATATTAAAGATGCTGTGAGATTGACATTTCTCACAGCATTTTTATTTGATCATTTTTTGGGTTGAATATTAATTTTTTTAATCAAATAATAGTTGAATTTATTCATCTATATTTTGAGGATAATTCATTGATATTTAGTAATTTAAATACGTGTTTCCTTAAATGTTAAATCATGAAAATAAAGCTACTATTTTTGTACTCGCTCTTTTTGATGGCAAGTTTTTGCGAGAGAAATGACCTTCCAAAGGATAAGGTCTCTATTGAAAATGAAACATTTATTTATCTTTATTTTAAAACGGAGAAGGAATGTTTAGATGCACAACCCACAGATTTTTTTATTAATTGCCATTCCGAAATAAATTTCTTGGAAAATGGTTTAGCCGAAATTATTCTTACAGATATTATTTGGCGTGGAGAATATACTGTTGTGAAGAAAAATATCATTGTGACTTTTAAGGATAATTATGAAGTGCCAAAAGGAACCATAGTCTTTCAAATTATAAATAAATCCAAAATAAAAAGATTAGATGATAATACAGTATGGAATAAAATGACTGGAGATTCTATTTGGGATTAAGTATTTTCAAAATTGAGTATTCGTTCCTTTCAATTTTACTGAAAGGAACGAATACTTATTATTATATTTTAACAACCATTTTACCGCTATTTTTTCCCTTAAATAGATCTAAAAATGCCTGTGGCGTTTTATCAAATCCTTCAACGATGGTTTCTGAATATTTAATTTCGTCAGCTTTTAACCAAGTTGCTAACTGCTTAATTGCAGGTCCAAAATCTTTCACATAATCTCTAATGGTAAAACCTTGCATTAAAACACTTTTCTTAATCAAAGTTCCTTCATGTCTTGGTCCTGTGGGAGTCTCTATAGCATTATAAAGTGAAATCGCACCGCAATTAATGACCCTGCCAAACTTATTGATGTTCTCTAATGCCGCATCTAGAATTTCACCCCCAACATTATCAAAATAAACATCAACTCCATTTGGGCACGCTTTTTTTATAGCTTCACTTATATTAGTTGTGGTTTTGTAATTGATGCCTTCGTCAAATCCGAAATCATTTTTAAGCTTTTGTACTTTATCATCCGTGCCTGCAATTCCAACCACTTTACAGCCTTTTATCTTTCCAATTTGACCAACAATGCTTCCAACGGCTCCTGCTGCTCCAGAAACTAATAATGTTTCTCCCTCTTTTAATTTTCCTATTTTATCTAAACCTAAGTAGGCTGTAATTCCGGTTAGACCTAATATGCCTAGATATGCAGATAAAGGAGCTGTGTTAGGATCTACTTTATTTAGTCCCTTGCCTTGGCTAACTTGAAACTTTTTCCATTTTTGCATGCCACTCACATGATCTCCTTCTTTAAAATTTGGATTATTGGAGGAAACTACCTCAGATATAATATTAGATTCAATAGGTTCATTTATCTTAAAAGGCTCAATGTAGGATTCGCTATTCCGCATCCTGCCTCTTAAGTAGGGATCTACAGAAATGTATTTACTTTTTAGGAGTATTTCTCCCTCATCTGGACTAGGTGTATCCTCTTCCTTAAGTTCAAAATCACTAAGAGAGGGTGTTCCTTCGGGTCTGTTCTTAAGATATATTGTTTTGTTCATTATTTGAAAATTTAAATTAGTATTTAAAATGAATTGCGATAGTCCTTATAAAATTATCGAATAATATTTCCAACTTAGTTTACATATTTAAAAAACGGAGTTTTTTCAGAAAAGTTTAACGCTCTCCATAGCTTTTGCCGTTACCTTTGTATTTCAAAATTTTAACTAGAATTTGAATTATTTGAAGATTAATTTTAAAGAATCCTATAAGGAGTCTATTCTTTTCTTAAAAAGCACCGACTTTACTAAGGCTATGATTCTAGTTTTGGGAATTATTGTCCCTATTGGGATTGGTATTTATGTGGGTTATTTTGAAATAGGTCTAGCCTTGGCTCTAGGGGCTTTACTAAGTTCTCCAAGCGATGTTACAGGAAGTTTTCGAAATAGAAATTTCGGAATTCTCTTATCCGCTTTATTTGCGGTTATAGCCAGTTTAATTGGTGGATTTTTAAATCCATTGTATTGGATTACAATTCCAATTCTAGGTGTGATCATGTTTGCGTTCTCTTATTTTGCAGTCTATGGGTTTAGAGCCTCACTTATAAGTTTTTCAGGATTATTTGCACTGGTACTTAGTTTTGCAAATATTTCTAATGTGCTAGAATTTTATGAGCGAGCACTTTTTATAGGTTTGGGTGGAATTTGGTATTTGTTTTTAACGGTGATTTACCATAAGATTAATCCAAAGGCAGAAACTGAACAATTTCTATCCCAAGGTTTGGACCTCACTTCAAAATATCTGGAAATTCGGGGAAAATTATGGGATTCTAATTCCAATAGAGAGGAACTACAAAAAAGAATCTTGGAGCTTCAAGCAGATCTAAATGTGAATCATGAAAAATTGCGGGAGATCCTAATTACTTCTCGAAAATCATCTGGAAGCTCAAATTTTGAGCGTAAGCGTTTACTGATCTTTATTCAGCTTATAGACATTTTAGAATTAGCGATGGCTAATCCGGTAGATTATGAAAAGATGGATGAGATTCTTTCTAAACACCCAGAAAAGCGACAATTATTTCAAACTCTAACATTTGAAATGGCTTCAAGGATGAAGCATATTTCAGAATCCTTACTACAATCCAAAAAATTAAATAATACTAATTTACTAGAAGAATATCTACATAAAATAAAGAAGCATATAGATAATGTATCAACTTTGGAAGAAATTGGATCTTTAGAAGGCTCAATTTTGCTTAAAAATTTATATGATTATCAATGTAAACAAGTAGAAAAGATCATTAAGGTAGAACGTATCTTAAGTAATAAAGATTTTAAGGATTTAAGCTTTTTGAAAAGTGTAGATGCGCAACGCTTTATATCCCAACAAGAATATGACCTCAATATATTGAGCGAAAATTTTAGTTTAAAGTCAGCAATTTTCAAACATTCATTGCGGCTTGCCCTTGTTGTAATGGTTGGTTTCACTATTGGGGCTTATTTTTCTTTACAAAATGCCTATTGGATTTTGCTTACAATTATAGTTATAATGCGTCCTAATTACGGGCTCACCAAGGAACGATCTAAACAGCGTATTTTGGGGACATTAATTGGTGGGGTAATTGCCACAGGTATTGTATTATTAATTCAGGACACTAAAGTATATGCTGTTTTAGGAATATTGAGTTTGGTAATAGCCTTCTCTATGGTTCAAAGGAATTACAAGACTTCTGCAACCTTTATAACATTAAGTGTGGTTTTTATTTATGCACTTTTAAAACCAGACGTACTTAATGTTATTCAGTATAGAATAATAGATACTATAATAGGAGCTGGTTTGGCGGCGATAGGAAATGCAATACTTTGGCCTTCATGGGAGTATTTCAGCATTAATTCAGTTATCGGGGAAAGCTTAAAAGCAAATAAAGAATACCTGTTTTCTATACAAAAGTATTATCAAGAGAAAGGAGCCGTTCCCACGTCTTATAAATTATCTAGAAAGAGAGCTTTTTTAGCTAGTGGAAATTTAAGTACTGCCTTCCAAAGGATGACTCAAGAACCAAAATCCAAACAAATGCATTTGGATAAATTTTATGAAGTAGTGGTATTAAATCATACATTTCTTTCCTCTATTGCGTCTATGGGTACCTATATACAAAACCACCCAACTACAAAGGCTTCCAATTATTTTAATGATTATATAGAAGGAATATCACATAATTTAAATATTGCGAATGGGCTTATTACTGAAAAGGGATATGCTGAAACTTTAGATTCCAACAATAGAATTGAAGCACAGCATTATTTTGATCAGCGCTTTGAATCATTAAATAGTACTTCTGAAGAGACAGAATCCAATAATGAATTACAGGGTATTAGCAATACAGAGCAGTTACAAGAAGCTCAATTAATTACCTCTCAATTAAAATGGTTATTTTCTTTAAGCGAAAAAATAATTAAAAGGGTCTCAATAATTGAGTTAGAAAAAGAATAGAAATAAAAAATTCAATCGCTCGTTGATAGTTTAGTTTCCAGTCTTGATAGCTATCGGGATGTTTCGACTTTTAAAAAAATATTTTCCTTCAAAGCCCTCGGGACATAGCCCGAAGCCTTGTGCAGAGGTTCTTGATTCTAGATAATATTCAAAATAAGAAGCCACCTTTTTAAGGTGGCTTCTAAATTCAATTAAAATCTTTCCCCTAGTTAATGCTTAGGTTGTTGTGTTTTCTTTTGATCCTGCTTTTTTGGTTCAGATTTTTTTTGATCTTGTTTTGCTGGTCCCTTTTGAGGATTTTGTGATTGTGCCATGATAATATATTTTAGTTTGATTAATACACTAATTTACAGAAATATAAAAGACAGTATTTTTCTCTTAATATATTTTTAACGTGCATGAAAAGTTAAATTTTTGGCTCAATATTTTAAGAGTTTCCCTTAACATAGATCTATAATTCTTCATTAATAAATCCATAACTTTGAACTTAATCGGCATGAAAAAAATCGCCTTTTTAAAAAGCATTATTCTTACTATACAGGATCTATAAAGTATGAAGAGAGAGACTATTATTCAAAAAATTCAGGAACAAAAGCAATTTCCACATTTGAAGTATGCTATTCGTGAAAAATCTGAAGCATTCACATATAAATTATTCTATACTTTATTTGATGAAGCAACACCGGTGGAAAAGAATATAGACCAGCTTGAATTAGATTTTCAAGAATTGGTAGATCTTGTTTGCTGGGAACCGGGAAAACCTTGCAAAGAAATATGGCAGTCCTATTTAGAGAAATTACCAGAGATCTTGGAAAAATTAAATATGGATGCAAATGCAATTATGAGAAATGACCCAGCAGCGAATTCTATTGAGGAGGTTTATCTCGCTTACCCTGGATTCTATGCAATCGCTATTTATAGACTAAGTCATGAGCTCAAGAAATTTGGATTACCTCTAGTTCCTCGACTAATGTCTGAATGTGCGCATAGGCAAACTGGAACAGACATTAATCCCGGAGCTCATATAGGTGTTCCTTTTTTTATAGATCATGCAACAGGAGTGGTTATTGGCGAGACTACTATTATTAATAATAACGTAAAAATCTATCAAGGGGTAACTTTAGGTGCGCTCTCTGTTCACAGAGATCTTAGAAATATAAAAAGACATCCTACAATTGAAGAAAATGTGACCATCTATGCAAACGCAACAATTTTAGGAGGGGAGACGGTAATTGGAGCAAATAGTATTATTGGAGGGAACGTTTGGTTAACAGCTTCAGTGCCACCTAATTCTATGGTATCTCATAATCCTCAAATCAAAATTAAAAATTCAGTAAAAAATGAATAATTCAATATTAGGTTTAATTGGTAATACGCCATTGGTTAAAACGGAAACCTTAATCAAAAACCCTAAGGTTAGTCTTTTTTTAAAATTAGAAGGGCAAAATCCTGGTGGAAGCGTGAAGGATCGTGCTGCTTATAATATGATAAAAAGTGCTTTAGAGCGGGGAGACATCAACAAAGAGTCTAAGCTTATTGAGGCTACAAGTGGTAACACAGGAATTGCTCTAGCAATGATAGCTGGAATCTTTAAACTTGACATAGAACTGGTAATGCCAGAGAACTCTACGATTGAGAGGGTACAAACGATGAGAGCCTATGGCGCAAAAGTTACTCTAACTGATGCAGATGGAGGTATAGAAAATGCAAGAGATTATGCAGAAGAGAAAATGAAGACCGGCGATTATTATATGATTAATCAATTTGCAAATAACGATAACTGGAAGGCACATTATAATACCACAGGACCGGAAATTTGGAGAGATACCAATAATAAAGTAACTCACTTTGTTTCCTCTATGGGGACCACAGGAACTATTATGGGTACTTCAACTTTTTTGAAAGAGCAAAATGATGGTATTCAAATAGTAGGTGTACAGCCTACGGATAATTCTAGAATTCCCGGGATAAGAAAATGGCCTAAAGAATATTTACCAAAAATATTCAATCCCAAAAAAGTAGACAGAGTTATAGAAGTGAGTGATGTTGAAGCAAAAATAATGACACAACGACTGGCTAAAGATGAAGGGGTGTTTGCAGGAATGAGTAGCGGAGGTTCTGCAAGTGCAGCGGTGAGATTATGTGAAGAATTAGAAGAAGGAGTTGTAGTGAGTATTGTTTGTGACCGTGGAGATCGTTATTTGTCATCAGATCTATTTACGTAAGAATTCAAGGAACTACTTTTTAGGGTTATTCCTTGAATTTTACATTTTTAAAAATTAAAAAGGACATCGCTTTTCTAGCTTATTGAAATCGCATTAGTTACTAGCAACTCCTAAGATCGTAACACCAGGTACTATTTTTACTCTTCGAGATTTGTTTCCATTTTCAAGTTTAATCTTGTAAACTTCATTGTTAACTCTATCGCTATTACCGCTGGCTATATATTTATTGCTAACCATAGTCCAACCTTTATTTTCTAAATAAAGCTGGTTTCTTACAATACTAGGCAAAGCCTTATCTACAAATTTTTGACGAGTTCCTTTCAAATCTCCTTCGTTGGTATAAACAGCCTCTAAATAACCTTTTCTACTGGTGAAAGTAACAGTAAACTCATTAAATTCATCTGCGTTAACTATTGCAGATAAAAATCCTTTGAAATTAAAATTTTGTTTCATGAATTCTATAGGGTTCTGTGAAAATTCTCCCGTATAGTTTTCTTTTACGATAAATCTGAATGAATTTAGATCAGAATCTACAATCACTGCATCTGGATTAAAGTTTAACCTAGCTTCATCCAATTGGATCACTTCTTGTGCTTGCATTGATGCAAAACCACACAATACGAATAAAATTAAAATCACCTTTTTCATAATATAAATATTTAGGTTAATACTACATTAAAAATACAGGAGATAAAGTCATTTTACTATGTCCTAAGTAGCACAACTCGCATTATTATTGTCTTTAAATGAAATTTAGGTTGATAAAATTAATAAGGATTATACTTCTTCTTGTCTGCCACAATACTAATAAGTGTTTTTAAATTTTTTATCTCCATTTTTTTTCTAGAGATCTCAATAGATCCATTTTCTTTAAGTTCTTGAAGGTGCCTATTGACTACCGCTCTTGTAGATCCTATTAAATTAGCAATTTCCTTATTTGGCAGATCATTAATCAACTCCAAGTTTTGCGAGTCTTCATTAATATGTCTAAGTAAGAGATTAAGTAATCTGGTTGAAATATCGGCAAAGGTGATATCTGAAACAAAATTTTCTAATAGTCTTAAATGCCTACCTGCATAGGCTAAAATTGGTTTATAGTTTTCAGGGTGTTCATCCAACCATTGGCGAAGATCTTCCATAGGTGCGCAAATAACTTTTGCTTTGTCCAAACATTCATAATATACTGTGTGATTATTACCATCCAAAAGGCAAAAGAGGTCAAAAATATCACATTTGGTGAGTAAGAACAAGGTGATTTCTTTACCATTCAAATCATCAACCTGATACATTTTTATCCTTCCTGAGAGTATAATGTAAAAGTTGTAGGATAATTTTTCCGGACTAAGAATACATGTATTTTTTGGCCAAGTTTCTTTATGGAAAAGCGACAGAAAAGAATCTATTGAATCTGGATGCATATTTCTTATTAATGCACAATCTTTCAATTTTTCTCTATAATCTACCAAATGATTTTTTTTCCTTTCCATAATTTTAAGTGTTAATTACAGGAGGGGGGATAGGGGAATAATGATAATATCTAAAAGGATATTTAAGTGAGAATGAAATTATTTATGGGGAGTGGATATCTATAAAATACCCTAGGTTTTCAAAGTCTTTCCAAAAATAATCAATATTCGCATTTTCAGGAAGTAAAAAAGATAAAACTTAAATATGCCTAAACATTTTAGTATAACCTAAAAATCTGCTATTTTTGCAAACTTGCTGAAATCAAAAATATGGCTGTTGAAACATTTGGACTTGAAGAAAAAAAAAATGATAAAGTACTTTACGACTACCAACAGGTAGATATAGATAAGATTTTTAATGTTATAGATTCCCATCCTGAGCATTATAATTTATTATACCAACTTCCAACCGGCGGAGGTAAAACGGTTATATTTTCTTCTATCGTTAGAGAATTTATCCAACGTACTAATAAAAAAGTCTTAATCCTAACTCATAGAATTGAGTTGTGCAAGCAGACCTCCAAAATGCTTTCGGAGTTCGGAGTACTTAATAAAATAATTAACAGTAAAGTAAAAGAACTTCCAGATCAAGAAGAATATATGTGCTTTGTGGCTATGGTGGAAACACTAAATAACAGGTTACATGATGAAAAATTGGAAATTCAGGACATAGGTTTGGTTATTATAGATGAAGCGCATTACAATTCATTTAGAAAATTATTTAAATTTTTTGAAAAGTGTTTTATTCTAGGAGTAACTGCAACTCCTTTAAGTTCTAATATTAAACTTCCTATGAAGGATAATTATAGAGAACTTATTGTAGGAGATTCTATTGGCTCATTAATAGGTAAAGGTTTTTTGGCTAAGGCAAAGGTGTTTAGTTACGATGTAGGTTTGCAGTCACTTAAGGTTGGGATCAACGGAGATTATACAGTAAAATCTTCTGAAGAGCTTTACTCCAATATGAGCATGCAGGAAAAACTCTTGAATGCCTATTTGGATAAATCCAGAAATAAGAAAACGCTTATTTTTAATAATGGGATCAATACTTCTAAAGAAGTATATGAAACTTTTAGAAATGCTGGTTTTCCTATTAGACATCTTGACAACACCACGAGCAAACAGGACAGGAAGGATATCTTAAAATGGTTTAAACATACTCCAGAGGCCATTGTAACTTCTGTTAGTATTCTTACTACGGGATTTGATGAACCTTCTGTAGAAACCATCATATTAAACCGGGCAACTAAGTCGCTAACACTTTATTTTCAAATGATAGGACGTGGTTCTAGAATTTTGAAGAATAAATCTGAATTCAATGTAATAGATCTTGGAAATAATGTAGTAAGATTTGGACATTGGAGCGCACCGGTAGATTGGAAACAGCTTTTTAGATCGCCAGATTTTTATTTTGAGAATTTACTAAGCGATGAGGAAATTGAGCGTGAATTTAAATATGTAATGCCTCCTGAAATGAGAGAGCAATTTCAGCAATCTGAAATTGTAGATTTTGATGTAGAAGCTGCATATGATGTTGTAATTAGAAAAGGTCTTAGATCTAAAGCTGTTTTAGAATGGTCTATGGATCAACATGTGAAAATGTGCGTAGAGAATAGCGAGGATGTTTTTGATGCACGAATTCTTGCAAAAGAATTAAAGGACGATATTTCTTCTAGAATAAAACAATATTCCTATTGTATTAGTAAAAGCACTAAAAACTATAGAGACTGGTTAGAAGAAGATTATGCCAGAAAATTGCGTCAGCAAATAAATGCTGAATTCTAGG
>JAGXIK010000009.1 GCA_024635715.1 Gillisia sp. | reverse complement strand
TTAGATTTGAGTTTATAAAAGTTAAAGTTCCTAATTGTTAATATTGAAGCCTGATTCTTTATTTTAGAATCTTGCTAAATTGTATTTTTGCCCAAACTCCTTTGAGAATTTATGCCCAAGAAAAAAGCCTCAACCAGAAAAACTAAAAATTCGAAGATCAAAAAACCGGTATTTAAGCTTAACAGGCAGCAAAAAGTGGTTTTAGGCAGCTTCCTAATGTTATTGGGAGTTGGCTTGCTAATTGCTTTTATTTCATTTTTATTTAACTGGCAAGCAGATCAAAGTACGCTTCAGGATTTTGGAAACCGTGAACTTGTTGCTAAAAACTGGATGAGCAAATTTGGTGCAAACATCAGTGATTTCTTCATATACAATGGTTTTGGGCTCGCTGCTTTTATATTAGCCAGTTTAGTAACACTTACAGGAGTCTATTTATTCTTCGATTTTAAACTGAAAAATCTTTTCAAATTTTGGTTCTGGGGATTATTAATGATGATCTGGTGGGCAGTATTCTTCGGTTTTTTTGCTGAAAAGAATGCCATGCTGGGAGGTCGTGTTGGTTTTGAGATCAATGATTATCTACAAGATTATATAGGGCTAATTGGAACAGCTTTGTTGCTAACTTTTATGCTCATTTCATATTTGGTTTTTAGACTAAAGGTCACTCCAGAACTTATAGGTTCCTTTGTCAGTTCTAAAAAGAAGGAAATAAGAGATGACTTCGAGACGACTTCAACAAATTCAACACCAGCGAATAAAACTTACGAAGAAGAAGATTGGGTTTCTGAAGTTGCACCGATAAAAGGATCTTCCAATATTGAAGATAAATCTTCTCCTACTCCACTTACAATAAATAAAGATATTCCAAAACCAACTCCAGTTGCAATAGAGGAAGATTTAAAAATGGAAGTGGAAACTGTAGAAGAGGAAGAAGTTGAAGATACACTTAGTAGTAAGTTAGTAAAAGATTTTGGGGAATTCGACCCAACCTTAGAGCTTAAAAATTACAAATGGCCTACTATAGATCTACTGAAGGATTATAACGCAGGAGGTGGCGGAATAACTGTAGATCAAGAAGAGTTAGAAGAAAACAAAAACACCATTGTCTCTACTCTTAAGAATTATAAGATCGAGATAGCACACATAAAAGCCACAGTAGGACCTACTGTTACCTTATATGAGATAGTTCCCGAAGCGGGAATTCGTATCTCCAAGATCAAGAACTTAGAAGATGACATCGCACTTTCTCTTGCGGCCTTAGGTATTCGAATTATTGCTCCTATCCCAGGAAAAGGAACTATTGGTATTGAAGTGCCTAATAAGAATGCAACTATCGTTTCTATGCGTTCTGTGATCGCTTCTCCAAAATTCCAAAATGCCGAAATGGAACTGCCAATGGCACTAGGAAAATCTATTTCCAATGAGACCTTTGTGGTAGATCTTGCCAAAATGCCTCACCTGCTAATGGCTGGTGCTACGGGACAAGGAAAATCTGTTGGTCTAAACGCAATTCTAACCTCCCTACTCTACTGCAAACACCCGGCAGAAGTGAAGTTTGTATTGGTAGATCCAAAGAAAGTAGAACTTACTCTTTTCAATAAAATTGAACGTCATTACCTAGCAAAACTTCCAGGCTCCGAGGATGCGATTATCACCGATAATTCTAAGGTAATTGCTACGCTTAATTCTCTATGTATAGAAATGGATGACCGTTACAACCTTTTAAAGGATGCAATGGTTAGAAACATTAAAGAATACAATGTAAAATTTAAAGCGAGAAAACTAAATCCGGAGAACGGACATAAGTTTCTTCCTTATATCGTATTGGTGATAGACGAATTTGCCGATCTTATTATGACGGCTGGAAAAGAAGTGGAAACTCCAATTGCCAGACTGGCGCAATTGGCTCGTGCCATTGGTATCCACTTAATTATTGCTACACAAAGACCTTCTGTAAATGTTATAACAGGAATCATCAAAGCCAACTTCCCTGCTAGAATTGCATTTAGAGTTACTTCTAAAATAGATTCAAGAACAATTTTGGATTCCGCAGGAGCCGATCAGTTAATTGGTCGTGGAGATATGTTATTTACTCAAGGGAATGAATTGGTGCGTATTCAATGTGCATTTGTGGATACTCCCGAGGTAGATAAAATCACCGAATTCATCGGTTCTCAGAAAGCATATCCTGATGCTCATATACTCCCTGAATATGAAGATCCTGAGAGTGGCACAGGACTTGATATAGATGTAAGCGAGCGAGATAAATTGTTCCGGGAAGCTGCAGAAGTTATAGTGATTGCACAACAAGGTTCTGCCTCTTTACTACAACGAAAATTGAAATTAGGATATAACCGCGCCGGAAGAATTGTAGATCAATTAGAAGCCGCCGGTATTGTGGGTCCTTTTGAAGGAAGTAAAGCCCGCCAAGTTTTAGTGACAGATCTCGTCTCTTTAGACCAACTATTAAACAATTGAGACACAAAATTAAAAAACTAAAGATGAAAAGATTAAGTATTGTAATGATTGCCTTGTTCAGCGTTTTCGCTATGAATGCTCAGGAATCTACAAAAGCAAAAAAATTATTAAGCGAGGTATCTTCTAAGGTAAAAGCCTATGATAATATGGTGATTGACTTTAAATACTCTCTGGAAAACACTGCAGAGAGCGTAAGTCAGGAAACACGTGGTGATGTTAGTATTAATGGAGATAAGTATTTATTGAATTTGATGGGTACTACTCAGTTATTCGATGGTAAGAAAATTTACACCATCATCCCTGAGGATCAAGAGATCAATATATCTGATTATGTAGAAGAAGATGCTAATAATATTACACCTTCTAAAATGTTTTCTTTTTACGAAGAAGGATACACTTACAAATGGGATATTTCTCAGGATTTAAAAGGTAGACAGATCCAGTATATTAAGTTAACTCCTATGGATAGTAATGCCGATGTGAAAAATATTTTATTAGGCATAGATAGCCAGACCAAACATATCTACAACTTAATTCAAACGCAGGATAATGGAACAAAGATCACTATTACTGTAAAAAGTTTTAAAACCAATCAGCCATTAGCGAAAAATTTATTCAGCTTTAATGAAGGACGATATAAAGATTTTTATATCAATAGATTAGACTAAATTGAGAATACTAGACCGGTACATATTTGTAAGTTATTTAAAAACATTTTTAGTTGTTTTTATCATCTTGATGTTCATTTTTGTACTTCAAACCATTTGGCTGTACATAGGTGAACTCGCCGGAAAAGATATAGATGCAGGAATTATATTAAAATTCCTGCTTTATTTTTCTCCAAAACTAGTACCGCTTGTTCTACCCCTAACCATTCTGCTTACTTCTATAATGACCTTTGGAAGTTTTGCAGAAAATTACGAATTCGCCGCCATGAAATCAGCAGGAATTTCCCTGCAAAGAGCCATGCGAAGTCTTACGGTTTTTATTATTTTTATAAGCCTTGTTGCTTTTTTCTTTTCAAATAATGTGATTCCCGCTGCAGAATTTAAATCTATCAATTTAAGAAAGAACATTGCGCAGCTTAAGCCTACAATGGCAATTTCTGAAGGTGTTTTTAACGACATTCAAGATTTTAATATTAAAGTTGATGAAAAAACTGGGGACAACGACCAGTATCTAAAGAATGTGATCATTCATCAAAAATCTCCAAGAAATGAAAATCTCACGGTCATAAAAGCTACTGAAGGAGAATTAGTAGGAAGCACAGATTCTGAGGTACTTTCCCTTATTCTGAAAGACGGTAATTATTATGATGAAATTCCGCAGAAAGATCCCTCTAAACGGGACAATAAACCTTTCACAAAGAGTTATTTCCAGGAATATATAATTAATATAGATATTTCTAATTTTAATAATGTAGACATGGATGACGAGAATTATAGAAACTCTCAAAACATGTTGAAGATTGGAGAGCTTTCACAGAGTATAGATTCTTTCTCTACTTCCTACAACCAAGAATTAAATAAGTTTGCCGATGTTATTTATAGCCGCACTGGTGCTAGTTATTTTGCATCTAATTACAAGGCTAAAGATTCCGTTACCAATTTTGATGAGTCTATTCTAGAATTATATGATAATAAGGATGCATTACAAATTGTAGATCTTTCCTTAGGAACTGTAAATGCTGCCCTTTCCAGCGTTAATATAAAAAAACAGGAATTCCAGAATAGCACGAGACAACTTAATAAATTTGAGATAGCCCTTCACGAAAAATATGTGTTAGGTGTTGCCTGCATCATTTTATTCTTTGTGGGAGCCCCTCTTGGAGCCATAATAAGAAAAGGTGGAATGGGACTTCCTATGGTAGTTGCCATTTTAATTTTCCTAACTTATCATTTTATAGGGATTTTTGCAAAAAACAGCGCAGAAGATGGAAGTATGAGTCCGTTTCTAGCATCTTGGCTATCAACTTTGATCATGTTACCCTTAGGAATCTTTTTTACTTACAGAGCAACGACTGATCAAGGCCTATTGGCTTTCGGGAATTTTATGGCGCCAATCAATAAGCTTATTAAAAAACTCTTCAGGAGTAAGACGGAAACAAAATAGATTAAATATCTTTGCAGCCTGAAAAAGAAACTATTATTATGCCGCAAGCAACCCAAAACAAACAACAAGTGAAATTACATTCTATCCAGGAAGCCATAGATGACATCCGGGCTGGTAAGGTCATTATTGTTGTAGATGATATAGATAGAGAGAATGAAGGGGATTTTCTTGCTGCAGCAGAAGCTGTAACACCAGAAATGATCAATTTCATGGCCACCCACGGGCGTGGTCTTATTTGCGCTCCTATTACAGAGGAGCATTGTAAAGAATTGAAGTTAGACATGATGGTTGGTAATAACACCGATCCATTAGAGACTGCTTTTACAATTTCTGTAGATCTTAAAGGAAATGGAGTTACTACCGGAATTTCTGCAGCCGATAGAGCAAAAACGATTAAAGCATTAATAGACCCAAACACTAAACCAATAGATCTTAGTAGACCTGGACATGTTTTTCCATTGAAAGCTAAAGAAGGTGGTGTATTAAGAAGAACTGGACATACCGAGGCTGCTATAGATTTTGCAAGATTAGCAGGGTTTCAACCCGCTGGAGTGATTGTAGAGATCATGAATGAAGATGGAACCATGGCTAGATTACCTCAGTTAATTGAAGTGGCCAATAAATTCGATCTTAAGTTGGTTTCTATAGAAGATCTTATAGCTTATAGAATGCAACATGATTCCTTGATAGAGAAAAAAGAGGATTTCGATATTCAAACCAGGTTTGGAACTTTTAGAATGAGAGCTTACAAACAAACCACCAATAATCAGGTTCATATTGCACTTACAAAAGGTTTTTGGAAAACCAATGAAGAAATCATGGTTAGAGTAAATTCTACACTTATCAATAACGACATATTAGGAACTCTTACCAATAATGCCGATAAGAAATTGGACGATATGTTCAAGGCCATAAATGATGAAGGGCGTGGAGCAATAGTCTTTATTAATCCTGCAAACCAATCACTTAATTTGCTAAGTAGACTTTCAGAATTAAAGGAGCGTCAGAAAAAAGGAGAAGTAAAAGCACCTCCAGTAGTAATGGATTACAAGGATTTTGGAATTGGTGCACAAATTCTGCACGATCTTGATATTCACAAAATTAAATTATTATCTAACTCGAAACAAGCCAAGCGAGTGGGAATGATTGGTTATGGATTAGAGATCATGGAATATGTAAATTATTAAGCTATTATTCCAGCTCAATAATTACATCTGAAATAGGTCTTCGCACCTTTTTAAATTCAGAAAACATATCATCTTTTGCTCTAAATCCAACAGGTAATACCAATACCGATTTAAGATTTAACTTATCTAATCCAAGGATCTCATCGTATTTTTCGGGTTCAAAACCTTCCATTGGGCACGCATCTATAGCTTCGGTTGCGGAAACTGTAAGCAAAGTTCCCAAAGCTAAAAATGCCTGATTAGTGGCCCAAGAAGTTATTTCGTCTATATGTTTATTCTTAAAATCGTCTATTAAGAAATCTTTGAAAGGTGAAAGGATTTCGTTAGGCGTAGCACGAATCTTTTGAACATAGTTAAAGTAATTCTCTATAAAGTCTTTATCTATTTCCCGTTCTATACATAGCACCAATACATGAGATGCAGACCCAACCTGCTGCTGGTTCATTGAATATTTCACGAGTTTAGATTGAAGCTCCTTATTACGAACAATTACCATTTTAATAGGCTGCAAACCATAAGAAGTTGCAGTTAAATTAAAGGCATGCTTCAGGATCTCTATTTTATCTTCTGAAAGAATTCTGTTTTCATCAAATTTTTTAGTGGCATACCTCCACTTTAAGGCTTCAATATTATTCATTACTTCCGTTCAAATTAAGGATACAAATTTAAGCATAACTATTTGCAAGAAGAGTAACTATAGCTGTTATTCTTATTTTACAGAATTATGGTCCAGCAATATACAAATCAATCAATGATAAAAATACTACATTTGTCAAGCACCCGTTATCATCACATTCTACAAACTATATAGATGAACAGGCTTAAGAAATATATAATTTACATACTAATTGTATTAGGAGGAGGGATCTCTTTTATTTGGGGACTTAGTTTCTACATAATCGAAACTACTTCAGATGAAATTTATTCAAAAATATCTGATCTCCCAGTATCTAATACTGTTATCGTTCTTGGTGCCAGTGTACATTCAGACGGGAAACTATCACCTATATTAAGAGATCGTGTAGATACTGCAATAGATATTTATAGATCGGGGCGGGCAAAGCAGTTTCTTTTAAGTGGTGACAATAGACGAAATGATTACGATGAGGTGAGTGCTATGAAAAATTATTTACTGGAAAGAGATGTCCCAGAGAATTTAATTTTTACAGATCCTGCAGGATTGGATACGTATGATAGCATGTATAGGTCACACGATATTTATAAAATTCCAAATGCTATTGTAGTTACTCAAGATTTCCATCTTCCGAGGACTCTATTTATAGCTGAAAGCTTAGGCTTAAATTATATAGGCTTTCCTGCCAAGGACAAATATTATGAGACCGAAAATAATTTGATAAGACGTGAAAAACTTGCTAACCTTAAAGCAATGTGGGAAATTCTAACAAACCAAACGCCTAAAAATATGGGTGAGGAAAATCCTGTAAATCGCTATTGAATGTCAATATATATATTATTACTGTAATAGATCTTGCTTATAACTAAAACCCAAGCTGCATGTTACAATGGTTACTACATATTATTATAGATGCGGGAGTTTTACTACTTGCTGCAAAATACATGAGCAAGGTTGAGTTAAAAGGCTTTAAATCTGCCTTAATCGTCGCTTTAATTATTGGGGTATTCAGTTTTCTTTTAAGCTGGCTACTAACCTCATTGCTAAATATTGCAACTCTTGGCATATTCTATTTCTTAGGATTAGGATTTATAACTAGAGTAATTGCGTATGCTATTATTATTGAACTTGCAGATCAAGTAAGCAAAGATTTTAAAACTATTGGTTTTATAACCTCGATCTGGCTGGCGGTTATACTTGCACTGGCTGGTACAATAGTAGATGCTATTCTATTTTAAAAATTAATCCTTCACTGAGGGTTTAATCCCCGCCCCGATAGCTCCTATCTTTGCTTTTCAATAATACAAAGCGCTTCCCGTTTATCCTGGAGCGCTTTTTTAATTGATATTATTATTGTCTATCTCTAAAGAGTTAGAATTGATCTAATCTTAACTTTAACCGCAGTCATAAAGACTATATTTGAGGCTTTTAAAGCCTACTATGATAAAATTGATTGTTACCGATATGGATGGAACTTTGCTCAATGATGAGCATCAAATACATCCAGATTTTTGGGATATTGAAAAGGAACTGTCCAATAAGGGAATTATGTTCTCTGTGGCCAGTGGAAGACAGTTTTATAATCTGGAAAGTAAATTTGAAAGGATTAAAGACCGTATGCTATTTTTCGCTGAAAACGGTACCTACGTAGTTTATAAAGGTAAAGAGGTTTATCTAAATCCTTTAAAGAGAGAAGATGCCAATAAATTTATTGAAATTGGCAGAAACCTTGAACATACTCAATTGATATTGTGTGGCAAGAACGCGGCTTATATTGAAACTGAAAATGAAAACTTTTATAAAGAGATCAATAAATATTACGAAAGATTAGAAATTGTAGAAGATCTTACCAAGGTGGATGATACCGTCTTAAAAGTAACACTCTGCAATTTTAATGGTGTAGAAGAAAATACCTTTCACCATTTTAACGATTATAAAAATGATTTTAAGGTAGCCATCGCAGCAAGTGTTTTTATAGATATCACTTCACTTACAGCAAATAAAGGGAATGCTATTATAGGGATACAGAAAGAGCTGAATATTACTCCT
This sequence comes from Gillisia sp., assembly GCA_024635715.1. Lineage (GTDB taxonomy): Bacteria > Bacteroidota > Bacteroidia > Flavobacteriales > Flavobacteriaceae > Gillisia. The sequence goes on along the minus strand of JAGXIK010000009.1, from coordinate 6,861 downwards.
GAAGAAACCCTGGTTTTTGGCGATTATTTAAACGATCTGGAAATGATGCAGAATGCTAAATTTAGTTATGCTATGAAAAATGCACATCCTGATATTAAAAGTGCCAGTAAGTTTATGACAAGCTTCGATAATAATGAAAATGGAGTACTCCGAACTATTGCAGAATTGGGGCTCCTTAAGAACTTAGAAATAAAAAATGGTTTGTATTAAATGTGAATCTTTTTTATTTATCCGAGGTCTCCTCTAATTATAAGTAACTATTGTCCCTTCATCTAAAGACAATTCCCTTTCCAAATCATTAGAATCTATCGTTTTGATATATTCGTTGTAATTAGCAACGTAATTCTTTAAGGTATTCATCTCTTCGTCTATCAGGTTATTATTTAACCTGTCTGTGGCCAATTGTAACCATGGAGATTCATTCTCATAATCGTATTTGCCAAATACCATAAATGGAGTTCCTTTTCTCAAAACTTTTCGACCAGAAGAATTCAATTTCCATTGTTTCGCCCAGTCATAAATATATTGTGCATCCTCCATATATAATCTCACACAAGCATGACTGGCAGGATAACCAGGTAAGGCATATTGGTGCACTCCTACTCCTTCAAAATTCATGAAATTAAAATAATATGGTAAGATCCAAGCTTCATCTACAGTGCTAATTTTCTTTTTCGCTTTATAGTTTCCATAATGTAAACCATTTGGTGTAGGTGTAGATTTTTTTCCAGAACTCACAGGCCCCCATTTTATAAGGTTCCCATTTTCATATAGCGCAAATCCTTGTATACGTTGAGAGATCAATATCGTTTTTGGTATATCACGGAGTAATTCCATGTTCTTAGGGAAAGGCGAATAATTATATAAATCATCAAATAAAGTATCAGGAACTACAAGATTCTCGCTTATCCTAACCCGTCTAGGTTCAATTCTATTCAAAGCAGATATCACTTTCTGTTGAGCTTCAGAATATCTATTTTTAAAACTATCTAATTCAACTGAAGTTTTAAGAGAATCTATTTTATAGTTTATCACCAAAGGAGGTGCTGCCTTTTCTTCAGGAACCTCAACGATACTATCTTTTTGATTAGTCTTTTCATAACTGTTTTCTGAATTTTTAGATTCTTTGTCCTTACAGGAGATAGTACTTACGATGACACTTAAAATAAAAACAGCTAATAATATAGGTGTTTTAAAGGGGGAGGTCATTTTCATTTGGGTAAATTCAGTTTAAATAGAATTGTTCAACAAATTTCGCAGTATCCAGTTTAAAAGTCATGATGTTTTTATTTACTTTAACAAAAACTGAACCTTACTTAGTAATAAATTAATATTTAGATGTTCAATGGGTAAATTACAAGCCTCCAGATCTTTAACCTATTTTTAAGAAATGTAAAATTTAACTAAAAAAGTTCTATTAAAGTTTAGTTAGTCAATAAATAATCCTATATTTGCGTAAATTAAATTTATATATAATGAATAGAGGTACCGTAAAATTCTTTAACGACACTAAAGGATTTGGATTTATCACAGACGAAGAGTCAAACAAAGAATATTTTGTACATGCTAATGGTCTTGTTGATGAAATTAGAGAAAACGACGAAGTAACGTTTGATCTTGAAGAAGGAAGAAAAGGATTAAATGCAGTAAATGTAAAACAAGCTTAGGCTTCGTTTATAGTATACTATACTTTGACAATTTTAAAGCTTTGCACTATGTGCGAAGCTTTTTTTTTGTTCTAAACTTTTCTAAAATCTTTCTTGGAACGATTTTAGTACATTATCTTTAAATAACTAAATTCAAAAAACCTTTGTTCAATATAAAAGCCAAATTCATTCTTTTTGCATTGCTTTCTTTTTTGCAGATCGGTGTTTTTAGCTCTACACTTAATATGAAAGATCTAGATACTTTTAAAGTTACAAATAAGATAATTCCAAAATCTATTGCCGAAGAAGTTGCTGTTGCTCTATCTCATTATCCAGAATTAAAAGATACTCCCATTGAGTTTAGATTCAAGGAAAAGATAAAGAAGTCTTTCATGCAGGCGCAACCAAAGTTTACCGGATTATTTAAAAACAAAAAGAATCGTTCTTATTTTGTAATGATAAGTGAAAGTTTTCATATTGAAAATGAATCATTCTCCATTTCAGAAGTACCTTCAGATGTCCTTATTGGTTGGATAGGTCATGAACTGGGACACATTATGGATTATCAGGAAAGAAGCGGTTTTAACCTTATCCAATTTGGGATAGGTTATCTAACTTCTAATAAATTCATAAAAGAGGCTGAAAGAGCTGCAGATACATTTGCAGTGAGTCATGGAATGGGAGACTATATAATTGCCACTAAAGATTTCATACTAAACCACGCGCAACTTTCTAAGGTTTATAAAGATCGTATTAGAAAGTTGTACTTATCTCCCGAAGAAATTCTATTGTTAGTAGAAGAATTAAAAGATTAGTTCGGGTTTCATTTATAAGCTACTAATAAACTCTTCCCATTCTCCAAACTTCTCTTCGTTCATTACACGTTCCATTTTTACTTGTCCACCTTTCTTTTTATTCAATGCATTCCACTCATAAAAATAATTTGGAGGAATAGTAGTTACCTTTACCCCTTTCAAGGCTTTAGATCTAGCCACCTTATAATTTTTATTTGCATTTTTAAGAGACTCGTCTAAGGCTTCAGCAAGTTCTTCATTGTTCAACTTAGCCTCCGTTCCTAAATACCAAGAATGATGAAAATCACCATCGATACGAACCGCAGCCAAAGTGAATTCTGGGATCTCGATATCATACTTTTTCTCTAGCTCTTGGATAGCATCGTTCATTTTATTTACAGAAAGCTGAGAGCCAACTACATTTAAGAAGAACTTAGTTCTTCCTGTGATCTTGATTTCATGTCTAGTAACATCTGTAAATTTAATAGTATCACCTATCAAATACCTCCATGCTCCAGACACCGTACTAATAAGTAAAATATAATCTTCCTCTTCTTTTACATCTTTAAGTTGCACTACAGGCGCATTATCTGTAATAGAACCATCTTCATTTATATACTCAGCTTTAAAAGGCACGAATTCAAAATAAATTCCATTATCCAGAACCAATTTCATAGAGTGAGTCTCTGGACGCTGCTGATAGGCCATAAATCCCTCTGAAGCCAAATAGGTGTCTATCACTGTCACTGGATGAGCCAATAATGCATTGAAGCTTTTCTCGTAAGGCTCAAATGCTACTCCACCAGAAGTATACACCTGGAAATTTGGCCATACATCATGGATATTATTTACATTGTGATGCTCAATAACTTTTTTAAACATCAATTCTATCCAAGATGGAATTCCGGAAATAGCTCCAATGTCCCAAGTTTTAGCATTCTCTGCAATCATTTCTACCCGCTCATCCCAGTCTTCAATTTTTGCGATTTCATCACCCGGCTTATAATACCCTTTAAACCAAAATGGGATTTTGCTTGCAGAGATCCCACTTATCTCCCCTTCTTCATGATCGCCTTCCTTTTGTAGATCTGTAGAGCTACCTAGCATCATGATCTCCTTTTCAAAGAATTCTTTTGGTAGATTAAAATTAGTTAAAGCCCCAACTTGTTTGATCCCTGAGGTCCGTATTGCTTCCACCATATCAATAGAAACGGGGATACGCTTACTGGTTTTACCTGTTGTACCAGAACTTAATGCAAAATATGGCGGAGTTCCAGGCCAAACAACATCTGTTTCCCCTTCATGCATTTTGTACCACCATTCTTCATTGATCTTATTATAATCGAAATTCGGGATACGCTCTGCATAAGCCGCACGGATATCCTCAGCTTCCAGAATCTCTTCAAAATTGTAATGCTTCCCAAAAGCAGTATCTTTTGCTTTTTTCAATAGCCCCTTCAGGACATCTAATTGGGCTTGATCGGCATTAGGTTCAGAAACAATTTTATCTCTTAAATCTATTAAACCCTTTATAATTGATCCAACTATTGCCATAATGCCTTAATTTTTACTTTAAACTTATGATTTTGAAGTTAGGCAAAAGTGAAAAATAGCCTCAAAATATGGGCTATAATTATATAATTTTTAACCTTTAAAAGAATGGGGATTTAGGAATTCATCAACGCAATACAGCTCTCTACACACTTTTCACCATCTATAGCTGCAGAAATAATTCCACCTGCAAAGCCAGCTCCTTCTCCACATGGAAACAAGCCTTTTATTTGGATATGCTCAAAGGTTTTTGGATCTCTTGGGATTCTTACAGGTGAAGAAGTCCTAGATTCTGGGGCATGTATTATTGCCTCATTGGTATAATATCCGCGCATAGCTTTACCAAATTCTTTAAAACCTTGCTGAAGGGTTGAATGAATGAATTCTGGAAATACATTTTTTAGATCTACAGAAGTTATCCCTGGTTTATAGGAAGTTTCGGGCATACTCGTTGAAATTCGACCTTCAACAAAATCTACCATTTTTTGAGCAGGAACACGTTGTGTTTCGCCTCCATATAACCAAGCAGCTTGTTCTATACTTTTCTGAAATTCCATAGCAGCCAGAGGAGAATCTCCAAATGCTTTAAAATCATTTAGTCTTAATTCTACAACAATTCCAGAATTAGAAGTGGGCTGATCACGTTTACTTGGAGACCAACCGTTAGTTACCACTTCTCCCGGACTTGTTGCGCAAGGGGCAATTACTCCTCCAGGACACATACAAAAAGAGTACATTCCTCTTCCTCCAATTTGCTTAACAATACTATAGGGAGACGGAGGTAAAAATTCTCCTCTATCATCACATTTATACTGGATCTTATCTATTAATTGTTGAGGATGTTCTATCCTTACCCCCAAAGCAAATGGCTTGGCTTCAATTTTAATTCCTTTTCTATGAAGTAATTCAAAGATATCCCTTGCAGAATGTCCAGTGGCAAGGATTATGTTTTTCGCATTGAAGTGCTCTCCTTTTAAAGTCTTTATTCCCTTGATCGCATCATTTTCAATTAGAATATCAGTTACTCTTGTTTCAAAAAGCACCTCGCCTCCCATTTCAATGATCTTTTCACGGATACTTGCAATTATTGCTGGCAGTTTATTGGTTCCAATATGAGGATGAGCATCTATTAAAATTTCACTGGTAGCACCAAAGGCTACTAATAATTCTAATACCCTATTTACATCTCCTCTTTTTTTAGATCGGGTGTATAATTTTCCGTCGCTATATGTTCCGGCTCCACCCTCTCCAAAACAATAGTTTGAATCTTCATTGACAATATGCTCTATATTTAATGCCTTAAGGTCTCGCCTTCTATTACGAACATCTTTCCCTCTTTCAATAATAACCGGCTTTTTACCTAATTCTATACATCTAAGGGCTGCAAAAAGGCCAGCGGGTCCAGCGCCAATTATAAAAACTTCTTCTTTATCGCTTACATTCGGATATTCCGGAAGTACAAGAGGTGTTTTCTCCATAGATTCATTCACATAAACATCCACCTTTAAATTGATCTTCACAGCTTGCTGCCTAGCATCTATAGATCTTTTTAAGATTTCTATATGTCGAATTTCTTTTGTAGATATTCCCGAATGCTTTGAAACCTCTCTTAACAAAAGTTCCCTCTTGGCTGCTTGTTCTGGGCTTACACGTAATTGATACTCGTATTTCATGACTCTAACTATGAGGCAAATTTAAGTATTTATAAATTCTTTTTAGTACCTCTTGTTTTTATGTTTCACAATGCTTCTTATAGTAAATTAAAAGACTCAGCTCCATATTTATATATAAACATGGAGCTGAGTCTTTTTAAATTGAACTATTATTAACCAGATTAAATAAGGGTCTTTTTCTTATATAAAACTAAAACTCTCTTTAATACCAAGGAGTTCAGGATGCTTTTAATGCATTATAGGTTTTTTTCTTGTAACAATTCAGTTAACACCTCTTTAAAAACAGCAACTGGTTGGGCACCGGTAACCGCGCTTTTTTGATTGAATACTATTGTTGGCACTGAATTTACCCCCAAATTTTTCCAGTATTCCTCTTTAGATTGAACCTGAGATCTAGCATCATCACTTTCTAATCTTGCCATCCCCTCATTTTCATTTAAACCTACCTCTTGCAAAGCTAGCTTTAGAGTCTCTTTTGTGGAAACATCTTTTCGTTCACTAAAGAATGATTCAACTAAACGCATTTTCAAATCTGTTTGTTTCCCATTTTCCTTTGCATATTCCAGCAAAATATGTGCATCTCTAGTGTTAACCATTCTCATTTCTTCGAAATAGTCAAATTTAAACCCAAGTTCAGCTCCAACTTCTGTCATATTCTTTTGGGAGCGTTTTTGATCTTCTAAACTTGCGCCATACTTATTTGCAATATGCTCTTGGACATTCTCACCTTCTACCGGCATATTTGGATTAAGTTCAAAGGGATGCCATTCAATTTCAACTTTATCCTGAATTCCCATTTCAGAAATAGCTTTTTCTAATCGTTTGTACCCAATGGTACACCAAGGGCAAACCACATCTGATACTATATCTATTTTGATTTTATCGCTCATGTTGTTTTTTATATATTGTTTTCTTCGGAATCAAAATTAGCTTATAATTTCACTAATTTGAAGTTCTCCTTTAACATTGGTATAGTTAGGGACATCTGCTGCAAACTTTTTTGCATGAGGTCCAAAAGAGGATTGATATGATTCTACAGACTCAAATATTAAATGAGCTATTGCTATATATGGCGAAAGTTCCCCCGGAGCTCTTCCTCCAATTCCCATATTGAATTCCATTCCTTTTAGTGCATCTCCTAAGGCCTCGGCAATCATTGGTAAATGAGAATTTTTATAATATTCTGAGTCAAATGTT